>DBCQ01000071.1:0-14224 GCA_002293155.1 Burkholderiales bacterium UBA954
GTGGTCGCGGCCGATCCCACCCGCACGGTTGTGGGGCTCTCTGGCGACTATGATTTCCAGTTCTTGATTGAAGAGCTCGCCGTTGGAGCTCAGTTCCGTCTGCCCTATGTTCAAGTCCTGGTCAATAACAGCTACCTTGGTCTGATTCGTCAGGCGCAGCGTAATTTTGAAATGGATTTTAATGTTCAGCTCGCGTTTGAGAATCAGAATATCGATGACCCAGTCCTCAAGGGGTATGGCGTGGATCACCAGGCCGTCGTAATTGGCCTTGGCTGTAAAGCATTACGCGTAACAGATCCCGAGAAGATTGAGAGCGCACTGATCCAGGCCCAGAAGATGGCCCAAGAGTTCCGGGTTCCAGTCGTTGTTGAGGTCATTCTCGAAAAAGTAACCAATATTGCAATGGGTACCGAGATTGACAGCGTTAATGAGTTTGAAGCGGTCGACTGTCGCCACCCTGAGGGCCTCAAAGGCCTTGAGATGGCGGGGCTGCTCGAGTAGACTTCTGTTGAACTGAAACCAAATCCGGCTGCATGTCAGCCGGATTTCTTTTTGTTAATGACTAAAGGATTGACATGCCGAAGTTTGCCGCAAACCTGACCATGCTGTTTAACGAGGTCCCCTTTCTGGACCGCTTCGAGGCCGCTGCGAAAAATGGCTTTAAGGCAGTCGAGTTTCTTTTTCCCTACGCCTACCCAACGCAAGAGATCAAAGCAAGGCTCGATGCACACCATCTAAGTCTTGTTCTTCACAACCTGCCCGCGGGGAACTGGGATTCCGGTGAGCGCGGCATCGGATGTCTGCCTGATCGGGTTGATGAATTCAGGGCAGGTGTCAAGCAAGCAATCGAGGTCGCCACACAACTCGGTGCCCCACAGCTGAACTGTCTTGCCGGCAAGGCGCCCGCAGGCGTTAGTCACGAACTCTTACGTAAGACATTTGTTGAGAATCTGCGTTATGCCGCAGCGGAATTCAAAAAAGCCAACCTGAGGCTACTCATTGAGCCGATCAACACCTTCGATATTCCAGGCTTTTATCTCAACACCACCCTCCAGGCCATCAGCATTCTTGATGAAGTCGGCGCCGATAACGCCTTCGTTCAATACGATATCTACCACGCTCAGCGCATGGAGGGTGAGCTTGCTGCCACGATGCAGAAGTTCCTCTCCCGGATAGGGCATATGCAACTGGCCGATAATCCCGCCCGCAATGAGCCTGGGACCGGAGAGATCAACTACCGATTCCTATTTCAATTTATCGATAAGATCGGGTATCCCGGATGGATCGGGTGCGAATACAAGCCCGCCACAACGACCGAAGCGGGCCTTGGCTGGCGCTCGACTCTCTGCTAATACTTAATTAAAGGACAACCTCATGGCATCCCAATCCCTGAATCTCGGTTTTATCGGCCTCGGCATCATGGGCGCCCCCATGTGCGGCCATCTCATCGCTGGTGGCCATAAGATGTTTGTCACTACTCGCAGCAAAGTGCCCGAGGCCATCGCACAGACAGGCGCCACCGTCTGTAAATCTGCGCATGAAGTAGCCTCAAGAGCCGATATTATTTTCCTTATGGTTCCCGACACGCCGGATGTCGAACGCGTGCTGTTCGGAGATCAAGGGGTTGCCTCTGGCCTTACTAAAGGTAAGGTGGTGGTCGATATGAGCTCCATATCCCCAATCGCGACCAAAGAGTACGCAAAGAAAATCAATGCGCTTGGCGGCGAATACCTCGATGCACCCGTATCAGGTGGCGAGGTTGGCGCTAAAAACGCAGCGCTCACCATCATGGTTGGCGGAAGCGATACAACCTTCGATCGTGTTAAACCACTCTTTGAGTTGATGGGCAAGAACATCACCCTGGTCGGTGGCAATGGCGATGGTCAGACCGCAAAGGTTGCCAACCAGATCATCGTTGCACTTAATATTGAGGCCGTTTCCGAGGCCTTGTTGTTCGCAGCCAAAGCGGGTGCAGATCCCGCCAAAGTCCGCCAAGCCTTAATGGGCGGATTCGCCGCATCCCGCATCTTGGAAGTCCATGGTGAACGAATGATCAACCGAACATTCAATCCTGGGTTCCGAATCGAGTTACACCAGAAGGACTTAAATCTTGCCCTGGCGAGTGCACGGGCGCTTGGTGTCTCACTTCCGAATACCGCGACAGCACAAGAGCTATTTAATGCCTGTTCAGCAAACGGCGGCAAAGCCTGGGATCATTCGGCAATGGTTAAGGCGCTCGAAAAGCTTGCAAATTTTGAAATCGGTCAAAAAACTTAATGCTCACAGAGCTTCTTAGCAAGAACCGGGAATGGGTCGCGGGCGTCACAGCAGGCGACCCTGATTTTTTTACCAAGCTCGTTAATCAGCAAACGCCTGAGTATCTCTGGATCGGTTGTGCAGATTCACGGGTTCCCGCAAATGAAATCACGGGGTTAGCGCCCGGTGAGCTGTTCGTTCACCGCAATATTGCAAATGTAGTGGTGCATACAGATCTTAATGCTCTGTCTGTCATTCAGTTTGCGATTGATCTACTCAAGGTAAAACACATCATTGTTGTGGGCCACTACGGCTGCTCGGGAGTCAAGGCCGCACTCGATAACACCCGCGTAGGCCTAGCCGACAACTGGATCCGACATGTCCGAGATGTCAGCGATAAACACGGGCCTTATCTTGGAAGCGTTATGAATAGGGGTGCTCGCCTTGATGCACTCTGTGAGCTCAATGTGATCGAACAGGTTGTTAATGTCTGCCATTCCACAAGCGTTCAAGACGCCTGGAAGCGAGACCAATCCGTCACAGTTCACGGATGGGTCTATGGCCTAAAAGACGGCCTGCTTCGCGATCTCAATATGAGTATCGCCAATAACGATGAACTATCAATGCGTTATCAGGCTGCGATCGGCCGATATAACGGGTAATCTGTGTAGCCTTTTTCACCGCCGCCGTAGAAGGTCTCTGCATCTGGCGTATTTAACGGATAAGCGTTTTTAAACCGGGAAACCAGGTCGGGATTCGCGAGAAATGGCACACCCAGGGCAATCAGATCGGCCGTGCCATCGGAGACTGCCTTTTCGGCCATCTCTTTTGAGTAGCCATTGTTGGCCATCGTTGCAACGCCGCCTGCGGCTTTAAAGGCTTGCTCGAGTGCGAGAAAATCCACCTCGGGCCTTGCATCACGTGGGCCACCCGTCTGGCCCTCAATCACATGGAGATAGGCTAGGCCGCGCTGGCCGAGTGCCTGAGCGACATAGTGGAATAAGGGTTGTGGTGACGTATCGTCGATATCATTGAATGTCGACGCAGGCGATATCCGCGCTCCTACCCGCGATGCAGGAAATACCGTAGACACTGCGTCAACCACTTCGAGCAAAAACCGCGCTCGATTCTCGATACTGCCGCCGTACTGATCGGATCGTTTATTGGTTTTGTCGCGCAGAAATTGATCGATAAGATATCCATTGGCTGCGTGAACCTCGACCATATCAAAGCCCGCCTCCTTGGCATTAAGAGCGGCCTGCCGATAGGTTGCCACGAGGTCAGCGATCTCATTGGGCAGGAGTGCTCGCGGTGTTGAGACATTCTCAAAACCCGATGGAATAAATACCTTCGCATCAGCCGCAATCGCCGACGGCGCAACCGGTGAGGCCCGATTCGGCTGAAAATAGGTATGAGAAATTCTGCCCACATGCCAAAGCTGCAAGCAGATTTTCCCTCCCTGGGCATGTACTGCAGCGACAACTCTCTTCCACGCTGCGATCTGTCCTACCGTATAGATTCCTGGTGTCGCGAGGTAACCCTGGCCCTGCTGACAGATCTGAGTGGCTTCGGTAATGATTAGACCCGCACTCGCCCGCTGCGCGTAATAGGTCGCAACCAACTCCGTTGGTTCCAACTCGGCGTTGGCTCGGCTGCGCGTTAAGGGCGCCATCACCATCCGATTGGTAAGAGAGAGATCGCCAATCGAAAATGGCTCATACAACGAATGCACAGTCGACATTACAACTCCTTAATTAGGTTTAGACGAGCTTATTAGAACGGTAATCCGCAATGGCCTGCTCAATCTCCACTCGGGTGTTCATCACGAAAGGGCCATGCTGAACGATAGGCTCATTGAGTGGCTTTGCGGCGAGCAAGAGAAATTTTGTGGCGGCCGTTCCCGCGCAAAGACAGAGCGTATCGCCCGCGCTGAATACCCCCCCCTGCTTGGCTTTAAGCCCCTGGGTGAGACTCGATTCGGGATTGGCAACCAGCTCACCCTCGTAGACGTAGACATAGACGTTATGCTCAGGCGGAAGCGCCTCTTCAAAACACAGACCGGCTGGGCAGTGGACATCAAAGAATATAGGCTCAGTCGATACGCCCCGAATCGGGCCTGTGATTGCCTGACCATTACGGCTTAGATCCCCTGCAATCACTTTCACCCGAAGACCCTGAGGATCATCCATGATGGGAAGCTCTGCGGCCGCAATATCCTGATAGGCGGCGGGCTTCATTTTTTCTTTTGCAGGCAGATTAATCCATAGCTGAAAACCTCGCATAAGACCCTCCTCCTGCTGAGGCATTTCAGAGTGAATGATCCCCCGGCCTGCGGTCATCCACTGGACATCCCCGGATTTCAGATGCCCTTTATTGCCCAGGTGATCCTCATGCAGCATATGACCCTCGAGCATATAGGTCACGGTCTCAAACCCCCGGTGTGGGTGCGGCGGAAACCCGGCGATATATTCATTTGGCTGATCACTGCCAAATTCGTCGAGCATCAGAAAGGGGTCCACCCGCGCATGTGAGGACTGCCCGAGACTTCGATAGAGCGACACACCCGCCCCGTCTGAGGTGCGGACCGCAGTCACAATTTGCTTTAGTTTTCTCATTTTCGCTTAGATTGTGATGAACGCCCGTATTTTCAACCCCGATTAAGGAATGCCTTTAGCCGCTCGACACCTTCTTCTAAAACCGCAATCGGCTTTGTATAGGAGACCCTGAGGTAACGCTCGGACTGATAATCCCCGAAATCTCGACCCGGCGTCATTAAAACCCCAACCTCATCACAGAGATCAAGACAGAACTGATAACTGTTATCAGTTAAGTCAGAGACATCAAAATAGCCATAAAATGCCCCATGGGGCGGCGCGGGAAGACGAAATCCAAGGCGTTGAAGTTGCGGCAAGAGGTAGCCCGCCTGCTCTCGAAACCGCTTGCGATAGCCTTGCGCAATTGCTAGGGATTCTTCCGTAAATGCAGCGCACGCCGCCTGCTGAGCGAGCGCAGAAGGCGAGATGAAGAGATTCTGGGCAAGACGCTCTAGCGCCACCATCATGGCCTTTGGCGCCACAATCCAGCCCAATCGCCAGCCGGTCATTGAAAATGTCTTCGAAAAACTGTTGATTGAAATAATGTCATCTCCGAGCGAGAGCAGAGACTTGGGCTGCCCCTCAAACACGAGTCGCTGATAGATTTCATCAACAATCAGGACCCCGCCGCGGTCACGCACACACTGAGCGAGAGCCGCCGCCTCACCTGGATTAAGCATTGTGCCCGTGGGATTAGCAGGGCTTGCAACCAATAATGCCTTTGTCCGCGGCGTCCAAGCCCCACAGACCTGCGCGACGGTAGGCTGAAAACCCGACTCTCCATTTACCGGAATCGTTTTAACAACACCCCCCATTGCGGCGACAAACTCCCGGTTGCAGGGGTAGCTAGGATCAGGCATGAGCACCTCATCGCCGGGGTTCAAAAGCGCTGCCATGACCAGCAATAATCCGCCCGATGCGCCTGCAGTCACGGCGATACGATCTGGCGTAATTTCGAGTTGGTCTCTGCTCCAATAATCCCGGGCAATTGCCTGTCGTAACTCAGGCATTCCGAGCGCATGGGTGTAGTGCACCTTCGACTCGACTAAAGCCCTCTGTGCGGCCCGCAAAACTGGCTCTGGGGCAGGAAAATCGGGCTCCCCCACCACCATACTGATTGACGCCCCGTGAACCTTCTCACGGTCTGCCGCGCGCGCGAGCAACTCCATCACGTAAAACGGCCGCGTCGACGCCGCCCGAGACGATAGCCACCGACTCGGCTCGGACTGTGGGGGAGAGTTCTCTGGCGATATGGGCATAATGACTCTAGTTCAAACTGCGCTATGGCAATGATTCCATTAATTCTCAAAAGCCGTTTAAGGGCAAGACTTTCCTCGGTCGCCCTTGGTATTTTTGGATTCGTAAGCGTAATACATTGCAGCCTTGCGGCAGAGGATATTTTCTCCCAAAACAGCAGCTTACGTTGCAGCGGAACCCTAGTTATCACTGCGTTGCAGTCTGGAATCTCGGAATCCGAAACGGTGGTTGAGCACTATCATTTCGAGCGGGGGCGCCGCGATGGATTGATCCCGTATCGCTGGACAAAAGACTCTATTTCATATGAGTCAGCGACTCAGTTTCAACATGCCGGAATTACGATCGAACGTTACTCTGTCGTGATTAATCGACTCACGGCGCTTATTGAACGAGTAGAACTCATGCAGGTCAAACCCCCGGGCTATGAACTGACGCATCCAATTGAGAGGCGTTTCACGGGTCGTTGTTTATCAGTCAATCGATAAGCAGACAATCCAAGGTGCCTGCGAGCACTCTTGGGCAGCATTCCTGAACCGAAGGTTCAGGTGGGCGAGATCAGACCGGCTCTGGGGTCGAATGCAAAGAGACGACTCTCGCCTGCCGGACAATTTTCAAGCCCTTGCTCGTAAGCATTGGTTCAAGGAAATAAAACCCAAAAGGCTCGCAGACGCCCTGAGTGTAGCGGCTTTTTGTCAGAAAAATTGGCGCTCACAGTTCCCTGCCCCCCCATAAATAGTTCGCACAATGTTATAACCTCCCCATGGCCGGACGAATTAAACGACGCATCTCTGAACAGCTCCACGAGGCAGCCCAGGCGCAGCAAGAGGTTATCGTGATCTGCCCGTTGTGCACGCGGGAAATTCCTGAATCCGAGATGGAATCACACCACCTGATACCGAAATCAAAGGGGGGGCGTGACACAGAGTATCTGCATCGAATCTGTCACCGACAGATTCATGCGCTATTCACCGAAACAGAGCTGGCTCGACACTACCAATCCGTTGAAGCCTTGCTAGAACATCCTGAAATTGCCAGCTTCGTTAAATGGTTAGCCAATAAGCCGCCCGACTTCTACGAGCGGGCAACAAAAAGCCAACGAACACGAAAGCGATAGTCAGCTAGAGACGCTACCCTAATGCAGTACAGCGGCGGCATCCCGCTTGGGGCCAAGCCCCTCAGCCTTGAGGCTAAACGGCGGGATCACCACATCGAAAAATTTGGCGTCTTCCGTTACACAGAAGTATGACCCGTGCATAGAGCCAATCGGGCTCGTAATCCGAGTACCGCTGTTATAGGAGAAAGACTCGCCGGGCTGCAAGAAGGGCTGCTGCCCGACAACCCCAAGCCCCCGAACTTCCTGATGCAACCCTTTAGCATCCTCAATAATCCAATGCCGGGCAATCAGTTGCGCCCCAACGTCCCCAGAGTTCTCAATCGTTACGAAATACGAAAAGCAATAGGTGGCACCCTCTTCTGAGGAGTCGGCCGGAAGGAATTTGGTCTCCACTGAGACCTTCATCGAGGGATTTGTCATAGTGTCTTGAATAAAAAACCTGTTAGAAGCCCCCGAGTTTACATGCATCACGACAATCGATGATTAAACCAGCGGAAACGTTAGGACAAACCGCGCACCATTATTGGGGCTTTTATCTTCAACTCGAATTCTGCCCCCGCACTGCCTAACGATCTCTTCTACGATCGCTAACCCAAGCCCGCTTCCCGAAGATCCCGTTCCCAGAATTCGGTAGTAGGGAATAAATACCCTTTGCTTCTCCTGATCGGGAATCGGTACGCCATCGTTTTCGACAACCAGTAGCATTTCGTCTTTTTTCTGCATCACTCTACATCCGATTATTCCTGGGCTCTCGCCATACTGTGACGCGTTTTCAATCAAATTACGAATCAATCGCTCAGCCTTTTCACTATCAGCAAGAATCTTATCGCTGGTGTCACACGAGATCTCGATGCTCTGATGTCGCTCCCCGAGTATAGGCGCCATCATCTCGCGGACATTCATGACAACATCATAGAGCGAGACCGATTCACGCTGCTCCATTCCCGCTGACGCCGTGATTCGACTATAGAATAAAAGCTGATCCGCAAGCTTTGTAGCACGACGCGCTGCTACTAACGCACTCTCCGTTGATGACCGCTGGCTATCCAAATCCTGTGCTGATAACGCATTCTGAATATGTAGTTGAACAGCTGCGATCGGCGTTCTCAGCTCATGTGCGGCAGAATCAATAAATCTCTGCTCTCGAGAAAATGCCTCATGAACACGTGTCAATAAGTGATTTAACTCGGTAACCACTGGCTCTAGCTCGGTCGGAGCATCCCGCAGAGTAATAGGCTCAAGCGATACCGGATCACGACTCGAAATATCCGCCGATAGAGTACTTAACGGCTTTAGAGAGCGCAGTATGATCAAATTCATGATGATGATCAGTAGAATTCCACCAATAACTAAGGGGGCCAGAATACTGAAGCTAATCTCATCAGCCATCTCCGCCCGAACATCATGGCGCTCCGCCACAGTGATCCAGATCTCATCAGATTTCAGCACGAATGCGTGCCAAAGCGCAGACGCACTGACAACCTCGTGAAAACCAGGCTGCTTTGGACCAATCATTTCATTTGGCGCAGAAGCCGACCGCGCGAGTAAACGCCCCTCTGAACTCCAGACCTGAAAGGCGAGTTTGCTCTCATAGGGATGTCCAGAAACCGTTTTTATATCCTCGTTCGCAAATTCAAGTTCCTGAGGAAGCGCAATCACAATCGGCTGGCTTAAGGTCGACTTCTCTAACTGGCGGGCGAGAAAGACCTCGAGAATTCGCGCTGATGTGGCTAATCTCGCGCTAAATATCTCATCGGCCTCATGTTCGCTCACGTGATTCGCAAGCAGACCTACTACACCCAAAATGATAGATAGCGTGAAGATTAAGCTCAGGATGAGACGTCGGCGCAAGGGGTAGGACTTCACTCTCAATCAGCACTCCCGAACCGATAGCCCATTCCGCGAACTGTCTGGATGATCTCCGGGATAATCTTTTTCCGAAGATGATGGACATGGACATCGACGGCATTGCTTTCAGCGCCATCTGTCCACCCATAGAGGGCATTTTCGATCTGCTCACGACTAAACACCCGCTCAGGGTACTCCATCAATAACTTTAAAAGAACCCACTCCCTCCGGGGCAAATCAATGACCGCGCCATTCCAGCTAAGTGACATCTTATCGATATCAAGACTCAATTGTCCGCGAACCAATGTGTTAGTTGCATGACTCGAGCGTCTACGCTCAAGGGCTCGAATCCGTGCCAAGAGCTCGTCGAGTTCAAAGGGCTTTGTAAGATAATCGTCTGCGCCAAGATCAAGGCCCCGAATCCGATCTGGTGTAGCGTCTCTTGCCGAAAGAATGAGTACGCTCACTAAAGAGCCACTGTCTCGCATGCTGCGCAATACATCAAATCCGTCACGGCCTGGCAGGCCCAGGTCGAGAATCACGAGGTCATAGTTTTTGGATCGAGCGCGCGCCTGACCCTGTATTCCATCCGAAACCCAATCAACGATATGGTGAGCCCGCTCGAGCGCCAACTGAAGGCCCGTGGCAATTAACTCATCATCCTCGACTAACAAAATATGCATCTAAATAAGTTGCTCTCTAACGCTTTTTTTCCGATATTTTTACGAGCAGCTGCTCGATTTCAGCCTTTCGTCCCAAATCGGCGGAGGCACGGCCGGGTCTTGGGGCAGCCTTAAGGGCTTTTCTAAGCCATTGCTCAGCCCCCATATGATCGCCACCGCGAAACAGGAAATCTCCATAGAAAAAATTTGCGTCTATCCCGTCTGGATTTACAACCAAGCCCCGCTTTAAATATTCAAGCGCTTTTCGATCATCGCCAAAACCAATCGGCCATCCCGGCACCTGATAATACAATGATCCAAGGCTGGTCAGCGCAGAGCCCTCCAAAGCATTCGGATCAAGCTCAATCGCACGCTCGAAACTCTTCTTTGCACTCTTGACCAAGCCAAGTGCCCCAAGGCCACCCTTAGCACCGGCATATGAGCTTTCAATTATTCCAAACCAGATCAGCGCTTCTGGATCATTGGGCCGCTTCTTCGCGACCTGATCAGCTGTCTTTGCAAGACTCGAAAATTGCCGCTCCTGATGCTCAGCAGGAACGCCGTACTTCACGTCAGCCCACTCCTGC
The DNA here is from genome assembly GCA_002293155.1 of Burkholderiales bacterium UBA954. Lineage (GTDB taxonomy): Bacteria > Pseudomonadota > Gammaproteobacteria > Burkholderiales > Burkholderiaceae_A > Lacustribacter > Lacustribacter communis. The sequence goes on from DBCQ01000071.1 coordinate 10,319, forward strand.
TGGAGCTGGGCGACCTCAGGACTCAGCGCCCACGAATAACTCAGGTTAGTGAAGATACCTACGATCAGGATTAAAATCTTAAACATTATTGCCATCCTTTCCTATTCCTTTAACAGATAACGCCAAACGTATTTTTGGTAATTGTTTTTTCATATGCCTCGAAACAACAAAAGGCAGCATCTGATTGACCTTCGTAAATAGACCTTCGGCAAATCCCATCCGATACTCTTGTTCTTTCCTTTCTAAGAATGCAAGAAAATGTTTAGCAACGTCTTCTGCGGAATCCTCTGTGTTGCCGAGCTGCCTGTTTAACTCGAGAGCAGCCGGTGAGTTCAGGTCCGTTTTTGTGGCTCGTGGCGAGAATAAACGAACCCGTATGTGGCTATCTGATAACTCTCGAGCGAGAGCCTCGGTAAACCCACGTAAACCAAATTTTGATGCGCAGTAAGCTGCATAGCCTGGGTGGCCTATATATCCCAGTATCGACCCAATATTGATAACTTGAGCGGTACTTGCCTGCTGGAGCTGCGGCAAGAGCAACTGTGTCAGGCTGATCGGCGCGAGTAAATTGATATCGAGAAGCGCCGCTATTGACTCTGGTGATTGTTCGACAAACGCTGAAAAGTCACTTAATCCGGCATTATTGACAAGCAGATTTATACCTCCTAGCGCATCTACTCTGGCCTTAATATCTTCGCGAAATTGTGTCTTCGTAATATCACCCGCGAGAATAATAACCTCGTCGCAGATTAGCTGAGCGCTGGCAGCTTGGAGTTGCTTCTCATCCCGGCCAACGATAAACAATCGTCGACAGGAGCCTGCGATTGCTCTAGCGATTGCCAGCCCTATCCCTCTTGAGCAGCCCGTGATCAGCGCGGTGTAACGGCGTGTATCAGGCTGCATAGAATACCTCTTCTGACCCCACTGGCGAGGGAGGACTAAATCCGTCGCTTGGCAATGATCTGAAAATATTCTCGTACAGACGATAGAACCGCTTCGCACAGCGAATAATGTCGTGTTGATCATCAGGCATAACAACCCGATCCATCAGAGCCTCAAAGAACTTAACATGCTCAAGATCGAGACTTCCATGAGAGTTCAGATAAGAAAAGGCATTTTCAGGAAGACCGAGAGAGGTTCCTATTGCCTTGGCTGCCTGCGTCGCAACGGAAACACTCGTACCCTCTAGCACATGAACCATACCGAAAAATCCCATTGGATTGACGCGATCGATCTGGTAGTAGGCATAAGCCACCATCATTTCGGTTGCAAGATGCGGCTCCGCAGTACGTACTAAATTAGCATTACCGCCACAGGCCGCAATGTCGGAGAGAATCCACTCTTCGTGGCCAACCTCTTCTTCAATGTATTCCGCTACAGCCGACTGCAGCCAGCGGTGGGTCTCTGGAAGCCTTGACCCAAGGGCCATCAGCAGCGGCACCGTATGCTTGACGTGGTGATAGGCCTGACCAAGAAACTCAAGGTATTGATAACGAGTAAGCTCTCCCGTTAAGGCCTGCCTCATAATTGGAACACCTATTAAGCTCTGGCGTTCGCGCTCTGTTTCTTTGACCAATCGTTCTGAGAAACCTGTCATGAAAATCTCCTTATTGGTTAGACAGCACTTTATTTGGGAAGTAATGCGCACCGATTTGATCTCGCCTGGGGCGGCCATTCGGGGTTAGGAGACCGTCTTCAACAGAAAACGGTTTGTCAACGCGCTGCCAATAACCGATACGGGCATAGTCCGGAAGCTGTTGGTTGGCCGCTGATACGATATCGTTGAGCCGCTGATGTGTAACCTCGGAGCTGGTCGGCACTAATAGCGCAGAAAGCTGCGGCTGATCGTTGCCATACACAATCGTCTGTTTAATTTCCGGATAACCCTGCAACAGTAACTCAGGCCACTCCGGCGACACATTGCGGCCATAGCTAGTGATGAGAACATTCTTTTTCCGTCCCGTCACATAGAGGTATCCATCTGAATCGATCCTACCCAGATCTCCTGTTAAGAGCCATTGATCGGATTGTTTGAGTCTGATAACGATTTCGCCGTCGTCGATCGTTTTTATTTCCAAGTGAGGCAGTGCCTGCCCGACACTTCCGATGCGATCTGCCCCGGGCCGATTAAGCGCGACCACCGAGGCGGCCTCCGATAGACCGTAACCCTCATAGACTGGAAGACCAACTGCTCTTGCGCGCCGGATCAGGCTGGGGCTGACCTTGGCCCCGCCAACGGCAACGAATTTCAAGCAAGCTAGCCGAGTGTTTGATTGCTCAAGGTGATTGCAGAGGCTCAACAGCATTTCGGGCAGCAGGATTATGCTCTGCGCTTCGTGGCGTTGAAGGCGGTCAATAGCCTTAGGCGCATCAAACCCAGAGGACCCTGTAAGGCCAAGATCGCTACTGGGCAGTAAAACTACGTCTGATCCCAGGCTGAGTGCCGCATACACGCCTGCAAGATTTTCCAACAGTATCGCCAAAGGAAGCATACAGAGATGCCGAGTCAGGCCTAAGGGATTTAGTACATCTGCAATAGCTCGCGCGACTTCCCACTGGGCAGCCGCAGACAATGGCACCGGCTTAGGATCCCCCGTACTCCCCGATGTGAATGTGAGCTTCGATCCGGAACTAAATAGCGATTCTTCACCATAATTCCTATCGAGACGCCGCAATGAGAGCGAAAGCTCTGTCGTGAGCCTCGCCTCTTTGCCAGCCGCGAAGCCGAGCTCCACACCTAGCGCCGTGCCGGCCGGCCGAATCAGAGCGGCGACACCGAAAGAGACAAAGATTTTATCGGTCTGATCTCGACTAAAGAAATGAGGAATCGGTATAGAAATCATTCCGCAAGACTGCAAGGCAAGATCAACCAAAATCCAGTCGGGCGAGTTATCCGCAATGATTGCGACTAATGAACCTTTCTGAAGATACTCATCAAGCACCCCGCTAATATCGCTGATCTGCATTGTCAGCATAGCGCCATCTACGATTCGATCGTTAGCCCCCACCAGACGCGCAGCCGGGTTAATTGGCGGCGGCGATATGCGCATAAGATGCCCCAATATCTACAAAAACTACCTCAGGATGAGATTCATAATAGGTACCCCAGCTTTTCCCGCAGCCCTCTAAGCGATTTGGGTCGGCTGCGGTAATTACGGTCGGCTGATACCCTAAGCGGGAAAAGGAATTTGATAACTCCTTCGTTGCGGTTAGCACAACCCATTGAAAGTGACGGCGATACAAATAGCGTGTCATGTGTAGGATTAGGGCGCGTGCGGCGCCCGCCCTTATCGCCGCCAGATTTCCGACTTCGACAATATCCCAACGCGAAACCCGCCTAAACAACTGACCACTTCTTACTGAGGCGGCAATTAAATACTCGACTGGCTGATCAAGGTAGTTCTCAAGATAAGCGGAATGATGGGAAAGCGCTGAAAAGCCGACGGCTGCAATCCACCGACCTTCCTCATCACGCGAACCAATGATGACATCGCTAAAATAGCGAACCTGCGCCCCATAGCGTCGCGCAAAAACAGTGGCTATAAACGACTCAACACTGGCCCGGTTCGGATGGGACCGATCAATCCATTCAAACTGGAATTCCGGTACCCGTCGCATTGGCCCCTGCGCTACGGGCCGTCTTTGAAATCCGAGGCTCAACATGGTGAGCGCGGACCATAGCAATACAAGGTCTTCATGGAAATGAAGCGTATCGCTTGAAAATTAAGGGAGTATTAAGAACTCCTGCAGGGTGAATCCTTGAGGAGGCCCCCTTGATTTAGGCTACTCCCGCCAATAACTAAAGCTAAAAATCGCCAGAAAAGACATCATCTCAAGACGCCCTAAAATCATGGCTACTGCGCAGATATTGACCTGAAACTCAGTAAGCCCCGCGTAGTTACCAGC
>DBCQ01000071.1:14334-15512 GCA_002293155.1 Burkholderiales bacterium UBA954
AGAAATGTAAATCCTAGGATTGTTCCCCCATAGACCAGCATGAAGGCAAGCACTGCAAATACCGTCTGATTCGCGACTAGCGAGCCGTTCACCATTAGGGGGTCAATTACTCGTGGATGTAGCATTCTCTTGATCTCGCGGCGAGTCTGCTTCACCAGAATAACGAGTCGCGCCATCTTAATCCCCGCGCCAGTGGAACCTGCGCTTGTCGCAATACCGGACAAAAGAAGCATTAGAACTGGCGCAAATATTGGCCACTGCGTGTAATCTGTCGTAGCATAACCAGTCGTCGAGCCTATCGAAATCGTATTGAAAGCCGCAACACGAAATGCCTCCAGGGGATCGGTGTAAACACCGTGGATAAGGAGTAGCATAGTAATTAAGATGCTCGAGCCGAGGAGAATCGCGATCGTTCCACGCCATTCCGGATCAGAAAAAACGAAGAAGATACGGCGCTTGCTCAACGCCACAAAGTAAAGCGCAAAGCTACCACTCGCAAGCAACATAAAGAAAATGGCAATCCACTCGAGAAGTGGTGACTCAAAAAATCCGAAGCTCGCGTCGTGCGAGGATAACCCCCCAAGACTCATCGTGGAAAACATATGAATCCATGCGTCTTGTAAACTCATTCCGCCTGCCCAGTAGGCCATCACACACAGAAGAGAAAAAATACAATAGACGCCCCAGAGCCCTTTGGCAGTTTCCGCAATTCGCGGGGTGAGCTTCGTCTCTTTTAGTGGCCCGGTGGACTCCGCCCTAAAGATTGAGCCTGCGCCCGCACTCACTAGGGGCAGAATTGCGACCGCCAACACCAAGATTCCCATGCCCCCAATCCACTGCAAGAAACAGCGCCATAAATTTATCGAGTAAGGAAGCGCATCTAGACCCACAAACACCGTCGCACCGGTCGTGGTAAGGCCCGAAACAGCCTCAAAATAAGCAAATGACCAGCTAATCGGCTGTCCAATGTCGTGGAAATAGATGATGAAGGGCAGACAGGCGAGTGCGGGAATAACCGTCCAACACAGCACGACCAGTAAAATTCCATCTCGTGACTTTAACTCTGGGACTTTCCTTGTAACTATTGCAGGAGAGACAAAGACCAAACCGAGTGAAATGGTTACCAGGAATGGCAGCCAAAAGTCATTCTCCCCGCCATCTCTTAAGAGAATCGAAAC
>DBCQ01000071.1:15706-19787 GCA_002293155.1 Burkholderiales bacterium UBA954
GAAACCGAGGTTTAGGAATTATGGTCTCGGTAGACCGAACCTCTCGACTGCATTCTCATACGCTACTCGCCTCAGAGTCTTCGGCGTTAAATAGGGCAAGAAATCCCGCCTAATTTCTTCAACCATTTCCCCGTACTTCCCATCAAGACCACAACAAGGATCCGTACCAACGAGGAATCGAGTGGGATGACGTTCAATTACCTCAGCCCATTCGGAGCGAAGTCCATTTCGGTTAAAAATACGCCCTCCCACGGGCGGGGGCAGGTGGATCATGCCACCTGATGAGATCTCACAAACAACATTCGGATATTTATCAAAGAGCTTTCCCAAAAGATGAGGGGGCGTTCCTGACAGGCAATGCGAGAGGATTGTGAGCGCCTTCGGATAGCGCTCGGCAATGACCGCAATCTCGTCATACCCGCCGAAAATTCCCCCCATAGAATGAATCTGGACAAATCCTCCATATTGGCTTGCAATTTCATACATTTTGTTAATAACTGGGCTATCCAGGGGAATGCTACGTCCGAAGGCGTCAGAAAACTTTGTCTTATTCTTGACATGGATTTCACCAAACCCCTTTAGTTTTCCCTCCTTGAACAACTGTTCTGCCGTGCGAAACAGTTCTGTAAACGCACTCTGATCCAGAATGGAGAGCCCACTCTCTCCGCGGCTATTAAATACGGTCAGCCATGCCTCATTGCCTATAGCGCTAATGTATCTAGTGCCCAACTTTTCCTGCAGTTCTGTCTGATAATTACCAACCCCGCCGCCCCACCTAACATTATGTTGTTCCATATAGCGGAGAATGTTACGAGGAGTACTCCCGCCGATTCCATAGACGTGCATATGAAGGTCAGCTAGGGGAATAGACTTTGCCAATTCGCGAGTCTCATCCGTTGGCAAGGCAGCCTGCGCGGAAGTTGTGAAAACAAGAAGAATCGACAACGCAAGATTTCTAAGTTTTTTAACCATGCTCTAATATCCTGGTATCGCAGGTCGGTTTTGCGAGGCCTTCTCCTCATCCTTCTCTCCGCAGCCCGCCACCGCGACAATCATTAGTAGTGCAACAAAAACAGATCCTAAGACTTTCACTTTGATTCCCCCGATTAGATAGCCAACAAAGGCAGACCAGCCTCTCATATCTAGTGTCTTATAGGCAATAGCTTTCTTATTTTTTATCTCAGTCCCCCAGAGTAACGCCCTCGCGTCGCCGATCAGCACCGCCATGCCAATGCTCACCAATCCGGGCTATCGCCTGAATGCCGCTAGTTAATTCAACAATTTCCGCAGGCTGACCATAATTCACCAACTCCCGCTTCAGTCGATCAGACTGCGGATGTCCGAGTTCAAGCTGAACCGTGGCCTGGGGTCCAGTGATCGAGAAATTCGGCAGATCAATTGCGGCCTGAAGATCCAGACCCCATTCCACAAACCCAAGGATAGTTTTGGCTGTGTAGTGCAGGATCGAAGCGCCGCCAGGGCTGCCTAAGGCTGCAATGAGCGGACCACGGGACCCATCAGGGTTTCTCTCAAAAATCATGGTGGGGCTCATGGAGGAGCGAGGCCGCTTACCCGGCTCAACCCGGTTGGCAATTGGCACTCCCTCTGGCGATTTGGGCTGGAAACTGAAGTCGGTAAGCTGATTGTTAAGAAGGAAACCTCCCTGATTCGATTGACCCACCATGAGCCGGGCGCCGAAGGCGCTCTCGATCGTAGAGGTCATACTAACCACATTGCCAAAGCGATCGGCAATCGCCAGGTGGCTGGTACCCGCCTCCGCTTGTTCAGGCATGGCCGCTTGGGTCTGCGTAACCCCTGCGGGGTTTCCGGGTGTGACCTTCTCCGATCGTCGATCTCGGATCAGCTGAGCCCGCTGATGAATATAAGTCGGTGCCAACAGACGATTCCAGTCGCCCGCAGGGGCTGCAACAAAATCCGGATCCGCAATAAAAAGTGCTCGGTCGGCAAACGCTAGACGTGCCGCTTCAATATAGAGGTGCATCCACTGAGCCAAATCGGATGCGGGAAACTTCGATTTCAAGTCTCTTGGTGAGAGTGCGCTGGTCTTTAGAGCCGAAAGCATCTGTAGGATCTGACCGATTGTGAGCGCCCCAGAGCTCGGAGGCGGAAAACCGCAGATTTCTATACCCGTATTTGGCCGTATCGCTGCCGGCACCAAAAAGCAGATCGCCTGACGCTCTATCGGTTGATAATCCTTTAAATCCTCGAGATCGAGTAGGCCAGGAGCGGTTGGGTGGTGCTGGACCAGAGTGATGATCTGCCTTGCTATAGCTCCCCGATAAAACACGTTGGCACCCTGTTGCGCGATTTCTCTAAACAAGACCGCAAGCTCTTGATTCCGTAGGCGCGTTCCCACGGGGTGTGCGTGTCCGGATTCGGAGTAAAAAAACGCTCGGGCCCGCGGGTCGCTGCGTAAGCCTGGATCTCGTTGAAGCAGAGCATTTAAACGCGGGCTGATTTCGAAGCCGTTTTCTGCAAGGCGTATCGCGGGGGCAAAAAGAGCCTGCCATGCTAGCCGACCATGATGCCGATGGGCGAGTTCAAGTAACCGCAAAACGCCCGGCGTACCGACCGACCGGCCACCGATCACCGCCTCTTGAAAAGCGATTGGTTCTCTGTTTCTGAGCCACAAGTCAGTGTCTGCAGATCGTGGCGCAGTTTCCCGCCCATCGTAAGCCTGCATTGACTGCCCATTAAAGTGGAGCATTAATGCACCGCCACCAATTCCGCTGGATTGTGGTTCCACTAAGGTCAGCACCAACTGCGCCGCGATCGCCGCATCGACCGCCGAACCCCCTGCCCTAAGTATTTCCAATCCAGCCGCGCTTGCGTGAAGGTTTGCAGTCGAAACAACGTGATGGCTAAAAGGTTGCTGCGCTGTAGGGGTCGCCGATGCACCCGCATGCGCTGCTTCAGGTCGGTCTTGAGTTAACCCCCCTGACTGCGCATGACTTGACGAAATCCCAACGTTTAGCGCGAATAAAAGCGCTGCACTAAAAGAATATTGAATAAGGAGCTTAGAAATCACTCGTCAGAAGCCTACACACAGATTATTACGATCTGTTGGGCCCCGATTAGTCCGCCTGGAGTGGGCTTGATGGACCCTTAGAGTGCACTGGCACCGTCGAGAGCTGCCCTAGCCAGGGCACTGCTGAGTGACCCCAAATCTGTAAGGTGGGCACTAGCTGGTCGCGCTCTTCAATGCAGCCGATGCGGAGATTCATGGTTTTAGGTTCACCAACGCCCTCGGTAGCCCACAGATGGCTGCCGCATTGTCCGCAAAACGCCTGTATCCGGCGATTGCCGCTTTCCGCCACCTTAATATATTGATTCGCCTGGCCAGTCACTTCGACATCGCTGGCAGGTGTTGGCAAGACGGCCCGAAATGGTGCCCCTGAGAAGACCTGACAATCCGTGCAGTGGCACACGACTACGCGCGTGGGATCCACACTAGCCTTAAAGGAAACTGCACCGCAATAACACTTACCCGTGACTTGCATATTGAGTCCTTTCAAACCGCATCTCTGTTTCTAGAGTGTAACTCCGCTACTTCCGACAGATAGACCTATCGAATTTCGCCTGAAGAGTTTAATCCAGTATAAAGTGTTAGCGACGTGTCGACTAGTACACGGCCATTCTTATCGTCGCCACTCACTAAAACTCAGAATCGTCCAATAAGTCTGTAATGCTGCCAATCCTGTACTCCTACCGCAGATGTCCTTATGCAATAAGGGCTCGGATGGCTTTGAAATATGCAGGAATACGGGTTGAACACAGAGAGATTGAACTGCGTAATAAGCCCAAATCGATGTTGATGGCATCCCCAAAGGGGACTGTACCCGTGCTTATTATTGGTGATGTTGTTTTAGATCAGAGCATCGAGATCATGCGTTGGGCACTGCAGACATCAGACCCAGATAACTGGGGTGGGATTGATGAAGATGCTGCTCAAATTTGGATTGAAAAGAATGATTGCGCCTTTAAGACATTGCTCGATCAATACAAGTATCCAAATCGGAACCCCCATCTGAATCAAGGCGAGATACTTGATGCTGCAATT
>DBCQ01000071.1:19943-20616 GCA_002293155.1 Burkholderiales bacterium UBA954
CAGCCCTTAAAAGATGGTTGGCTAACTATCTACAATCAGAGCTCTTCAATGCGGTCATGGGTAAACACCCAACTTGGACAGTCTGACCTCATTTAGAACTTAAAAGTCACTTTTATTTTATTGAGAAAGGAGCGGACCGAATGACTAGTTCGAATATTCATAAATCGACGAAGACTTTATACGCTCTGGGTGTAGCTGCCACAGCAAGAGCAGCGGTATACTTATTCATTGTCTGAGGATAGAAAACAGATTACCCCTCTCATGATGTGAGGCGTCGTTTTTCAGATATGACAACCTAATGGAGGCTCAAATCATCAAGTTCACTGTAGCTGATATGAGTTGCGGCGCTTGTGTTGCCCGAATCAGAGGTGCTCTCAAGCAGGTCAGCCTGCCTTCGGAAGTCGAGGTGGATATCGATTTGGCTCAACATCAGGTAATCCTCACTAAAGGCGCCAACCCTGCGACCGCCAAGCTCGTGCGCGAAGCCATAGAAGCAGCAGGCTATACCGCTGTGGTCAACGACTCAGGCCCTACCGCCCAGTCCGCATCAGGTGTAGGAGATTGCGGTCCTGCGCCCGACGGCACACAGGTCTAAATGAGACAAATTCATGTTTAGAAATTAGCAACGGTTCATGAGTCGCGCAAATTGTTGCCTGGGGTGTGCACCGGTCAG
>DBCQ01000071.1:20683-21552 GCA_002293155.1 Burkholderiales bacterium UBA954
ACCAATCTGTTTTACCCCCAAACTGAAATTTAACTTTCCTCGTGCAAAAAAGTAGCCCGATCGTTTTTCCAAATTAGTCGTTCTTCGAAGATTTATGTCGTCTTGCAGTTTGGTGGGATTTTTCTGGTTGCGGCATTGTGCTTACGGCCTGCAGTGCGGGCTCCGGGACTCAAGTTTTTAGGTCTTTTGATTTTTTATGCGCTTGCAAGAATTGCTGAGATTCTAGATCACCAGATATTTGAATTTACCCTTGAGCTTATCAATGACACGTAAGCAGGCGTTATCGGCGGCGATCGTTAAACCGTTACCAGTGGCCGCTTCTTTGCCGCAGTAGGCAGCGGAGCCCTTGGCTTGGATATTTTCAGTACTGGAGACATTCCTGCTGCGCTCGCCATATTCAAGAGCATGTCGAGCGAGAAAAGATTGATTTTCCCCCGCATAAGATCTGAAATTCTTGGTTGTGTAACGCCAAGCACATCGGCAGCCTGCGCTTGAGTCAACCCATGTGTTTCGATATATTCGCTTAACTCAATCATCACCGCGGATCTGACTTTCATGCTTACCGCCGTTTGTGGCGAATCTTCAATCGCATCCCAGACACTTACGAATACTTTGGTTTTCATCGATGGCTCCTCAACACGTATTTCGTAAACCGACTTTCCCACTGTGCGCATGGACTTAGAGTCGGTAGGCTCCAAACCCCTTTGAACTCGATCTAGCTGATAGCCGACGTCCCGCTTGGCCGCGACCGGAAACAATCGCAGGTCCGCCAACGATGAATCTCGGAAGTCAACTCCCTTAATTGGCATTTTATATAAGTTTTTGTATATTAATCAAGGCCAAGGGAAGCGGCCTAGCCGGGAGGCTCG
>DBCQ01000071.1:21641-22321 GCA_002293155.1 Burkholderiales bacterium UBA954
CGCTCGCAATGACGGGTCAATGAGCCCCGATCAAACAGCCCGCTCTATCAAATCCGTGATTAAGGTATTCAGGCTTTTGCCTTTTGACTCTGCTGCAATTGCAACACGTGCGTGAAGGTCGGGCGAGAGGCGGAGCCGAAACTGGCCCGAATAAGGCTTATTGGGCTGCTTGCCAACACGAGCGCAGGTCTCCAGATAGTCATCAATTGCTTCTTTAAACGCAGCGCGAAGCTTGGCAACGCTTTGCCCATGAAAACCAATTACATCCTGAATACCCGCAACTCGGCCAATGAAACAGCCATCTTCATCGCTGTACTCAATTCGGGCTGAGAACCCTTTGTAATTCATCATGCTCATGGTGCAACCCCCAACAATTCCAAATACGCCCTAGCGTCCCTAACCTGATAAGGCTTTGCTTCCTTGGCTGGATGCGGCCGATGAAAGGTCGCCACCTTTCCATTCTTCTCGAATCGCACGCGAGAGCCACGGCCCTCGACTAACTGACAACCAATGGCTAACAACAGTGATTCGACCTTGCGCCACTCAAGGTTCACAGGCACCGGGTTCGCATAAATCTGTCGAAGGGTGTCCTGCTGATTGCCATTCAGGGAAAATGGTACCACTTATTGGATCCGTATCAAAGAAGTTGTGTAAACCTTTATTGGAAACCCCGAAAAGAG
>DBCQ01000011.1:0-322 GCA_002293155.1 Burkholderiales bacterium UBA954
CGCTCGTCGGCATTGCCTTCAATCACGAGCCGCGCCTTGACGTCCGCTTTGAGATAGTTCGCAAACGCGGTGATGGTGGGCTGATACTCTGACTTGATTTCAAATTTGTCGTAATCAAAGTAAATGCTGGGCTTGACCTTGCCAAGAGCAGCTTTTGCAGCGGCAATCTGGCTCGCGGTTGCTGCGCTAGCGGCAGAGGCTGAAGAGCCCGGAGTGGCAGATGACACAGTGGCCTTCTTGTCGTCCAAGGGAACCTGTGAGGCGCAGCCGGCGAGTACAACCACCGAGGCGGTGGCGGCTAATAGTGGCAGCCGAGCGAAAG
>DBCQ01000011.1:352-17606 GCA_002293155.1 Burkholderiales bacterium UBA954
GAGCGAAAGTTTTAAATAGGTGATGCATGGTTTCTCCTTAAAAATTTAATTTTCCACGCCGTATTGTCACATAAAGTTAGGGGTTTCTTGAAATAGCGCCCTACGTCTGAGCGAATTACCCGCTTTTTAGGGCAGGCGACCCCAGGCAGGCCCTTTGACTTCACTCTCGCCTGCAGATAGCCGAGTACGGAGTTTTCCGTCGAGCGATACCGCGGAGAGTACGTTGCGACCCTTGAGTTGGCTGCTGTAGATAATCCATTTACTGTTCGGGGCAAAGCTTGGGGAGTCGTCCTTTGGGCCGTCGCTGACAATCGTCTCTTGTTGTGAAGACAGTTCCATCACACCCACGCGGAATTGCTTTTCTTTGCGGGTGATGTAAGCCAGGTATCTGCCATCAGGGCTGACCTGCGGGCGGGCATTAAATGCAGCATTAAATGTAACCCGCTGCGCCTCACCACCTTCCACCGGAACACGATAGATCTGTGCGGAGCCTCCCCGATCAGAAGTGAAGTAGATGGTTTTTCCATCGGGTGAGAAAGTGGGCTCTGTATCAATTCCATTGGTCCTCGATACCCGCCGAATTCCACTGCCATCGGCGTTGACGAGATAGATCTGTGAGTTGCCGTCTCGGGTGAGAACAACAGCAAGGCGTTTACCGTCGGGGCTCCAGGCGGGTGCGCTATTGCTGCCACGCTCATTAGCAACAATGGCACGCTTGCCCGAAGCGAGCGTGTGGACGTAGACAATGGGTTTGTTGACTCCATTGCGCTCTTCAAACGAGACGTAGGCGAGCTGTGTGCCATCGGGAGACCACGCCAATGAAATTAGCGGCTCTTTTGATCGCAGGGCGATCTGGGTGTTCTGGCCATCCGAATCCGAGACAACCAGGCTATAGACATCTGCGTCTTTGCGAACAAATGCGAGGCGTGTTGCAAAAAATCCAGGCTCGCCTGTGAGTTTCTCGTAGACAAAGTCCGCAATGCGGTGGCCTGTCCGGCGGGCCTCGAGCTCGGAGCTCGGCGCGTTAATGGCAAGCCCACCCAGGCTCTCATTGCGCAGCGTATCGAGGAGAATAAATCGGGTCTCAACCCGACCATCCGCCGAGATTGAATTGCTTCCAATGACCACGGCCTGCGCACCCTTTTGCTTCCACTCGACAAAAAGCGGTGCTGTTGGAGTGCGCTCGTTTAATGCAGGCGTTGGTGTGCCGGCATCTACGATGGAGATCACACCGCTTCGCGCTAGGTCAGCTCGGATAACATCGGTAATTGTTCGGGAAAACTTCAGTGCCGGTTCGGTGCTATCAAAGGGCGCAACGGCGACAGGAATCTGTCGTGTTCCCACCCCGGTAATATCAATTCTAAGCGGTGTCTGGGCTGCCGCTTGAGAGATACAGAACACACTGCAGAGCAGGCCCCTCACCACCCAGGGGCGCCAGCGCTTCAGGGCGTCTACAAATTGCGAGGTGGGAATGGTCATGATGCTGTCCATTATAGACAGCCGATATTTCAGCGAGATTCTTTTGGTCGAAACCCGAGCTCGAGCCTTCTCGCAACTGTCCCGTCTTTTCTCTTGGGTAGGGGGCTAGCCGCTCGGATAGCCCGCTGCACCGCAGCGTCCCAGCCCGGGTTACCACTAGGTTTAACCAGGCGGATCTGGGTAATCTCTCCGGTGGGCAGTTGCTCAACTTCGACGACTGCCTCCGGGTTTCCTGGTGATTGGTCCGGCCAGTTGATTCGCGCCTTGATCTTTGCCTGGATCTGCGCCTCATAGTCAGCATCAATACCCGTCTTAGCGCCGAGTTCTGCGCCTGTTACAACACCTGATTTGGTGGCGATATCTTTACCCTGAGCACTTGGCTTCGCATTAGGATCGATCCCGAGCCGTTTGAGTTCTGCTTTTCGTTGGGCCTCAAGCCGCTCGGCGGCGCGTTGACTCTCTAAGGCCTTGGCTGCAGATTTCTTCAGGGCCTCTTGTTTTTCTCGCTCTTTCTGCAGCTCCGCCTTGGTGGGCTCTGGTTTTTTTGGCGGCTCTGCTTTTTTCTTCTGCATGGAAATATCGGCTTTGGTCTCCGGTGCGGGTGGTGGCGGCACGGGTGGTGTTGGCTTAGCCGCTGCCGGTGGCGCGGGTGCAGGCTGAGCGGGCAGGTCTCGTGGGAGACCACTCCAGAGTTCTGCCTGAACGGGCTTAGGGGCCTGTCGGCTCCAGTTCAGAGAAATCAAGAGGCACGCCAGCAGCAGGGCATGCATGAGAATCGCTGCACTTGCCGCATGCCGAGTCTCTCGCGCTTCAATCGCGTACATCGTTGCTCGAACCTTACTCGAGGCCGACGTCAAGCCCAACTCGGGTAAGCCCAGCACGCTGCAAGACATTCATCGCGCCGATGACATGTTCGTAGCGCACGGCCTTTTCGGCCGCGATAATGACGGGCGCATCGAGGGCTGGCGAGAGTGCTTTGACAGAACTCGCAAGCTCATCGCGGGCGACAGGGCGTTCGTTTTGGCCCTCTACATTCTTACGTACAGTAATGGAGCCGTCTTGCCGGATTGTCACCTTAATGGCTGCCACGGGCGCCTGGGAGGCCTGACGGACTTTCGGCAGATCTATCGTGCCGGTGACAATCATCGGGGCGGTTACCATAAAAATAATGAGCAGCACCAACATCACATCGATGTAGGGCACGACATTGATTTCACTCATCATCCGTCGACGGCGATGACTACGTGGGCTTGCCTGCGCCCCCATTATCGGATCGCCTGCCGCTGCAAGATATTGGAGAATTCTTCGATGAACCCTTCAAATCGTATGCTCAGATGATCAATGTCTGTTGCATATCGGTTGTAGGCCACCACAGCGGGAATGGCTGCAAATAGACCAATCGCTGTTGCCACCAGTGCCTCGGCAATACCGGGTGCCACGCTTGCGAGTGTGGCCTGCTGCACGTTAGCGAGCCCAGTAAAGGCATGCATGATTCCCCAGACCGTGCCGAATAGACCAATGTACGGTGATACCGATCCGGCTGAGGCGAGAAACGGCAGGTTCCGCTCGAGGGTATCGAGTTCTCGTTGAAATGCAGCGCGCATCGCACGGCGCGCACCATCGATGGACATCGCGGCATCAGCCCCGGGGCCGGACCGGGTTTTTAGAAACTCACGCATTCCAGATTCAAAAATTTTGGGTAGCGCGCCAGGCAGACTGCCCTGCTCGGCCTGCTTGTAGAGGCCCATCAGCTCACCACCCGACCAGAAGACTTTCTCAAAGGCCTCGGTGTCTTTGTGGGCGCGCCCAATGGATTGCCATTTCTTAAAGATGACGGTCCATGAGAGCACCGAGATCACGACCAAGAGCAACATAATTAATTGAACCGGAAGACTTGCATCAATAATGAGCGTTAGAACGGAGAGGTTAGCGGTAGGGGTCATGCTTAAAAGAGCCTTGTGGTGGAGGAGTCAGTCGGAGCAATCTTGCCAAAGTGGGTATAGGCCGCCGCAGTTGCAATTCGACCGCGTTGGGTGCGCTGCATAAATCCTTGTTGAATGAGGTAGGGTTCCAAGACATCCTCAATCGTGTCTTTTGCTTCGCCAATTGCGGCGGACAGATTATCAAGCCCAACCGGACCGCCATCAAACTTTTCAATAATGGCCTCTAAGAGTTTTCGATCCATCAGATCGAATCCTTGGCGATCAACCTCAAGCAGGGAGAGGGCCTGATCAGCGATCGCAGCAGTGATATTCCCATCGTGTTTGACTTGTGCGTAATCTCTCACCCGTCGCAACAAACGATTCGCAACCCGTGGTGTTCCACGTGAGCGTTTTGCGATTTCGAATGCACCAGTCTCGTCAATTGAGGCATTGAGCAGTCCGGCCGAGCGCTTCACGATGGTGGTGAGATCTTCGGCGTTATAAAACTCGAGTCTTGAGACGATGCCAAAGCGATCCCGTAAGGGATTGGTGAGCATGCCGGCCCGGGTGGTCGCGCCAACCAGAGTAAACGGCTGTAGATCGAGCTTGATCGATCGGGCGGCGGGCCCTTCTCCAATCATGATATCAATCTGATAGTCCTCAAGCGCGGGATAGAGAATCTCCTCGACGACGGGGCTGAGCCTGTGGATTTCATCAATGAACAAAACATCATTACGTTCGAGATTGGTCAGGAGCGCTGCGAGATCACCGGGCCGCTCAAGTACCGGGCCAGAGGTTTGTCGAAGATTTACGCCCAGCTCGCGGGCAAGAATATGGGCTAGTGTTGTTTTACCAAGGCCCGGCGGGCCAAACAGCAAGACATGGTCAAGTGCCTCTGCCCGCTGTCGCGTTGCCTCGATAAATAGGCCAAGCTGCTCACGGACCTTGTCTTGACCCACATAATCCGCGAGCCGTTGTGGTCGCAACGCCCGCTCGATGGCCTCCTCGGCGGGGGTCTTGGACTGCCCGGAAATCAGGCGGTCGTCGCTATCGGGCAGGCCAAGCTCATCGTGTTCGATCATGGTGCTAGTTTACTGCGCTTGGGCCGTCTCACTAAGCGAGAGGCTTGGCGAGGATTACTTGGCGAGATGCTTTAGGGCCTGCTTGATACCCTCTGAGACAGAGGTGGTGGAGAGACCTTTGGTTGCCGCAAGGGCCTCGCGTTCGGAGTAGCCGAGTGCCAATAGGGCGTTTGTAATATCAGCGGATTCGCCGATGAGATTTCCAGGGGCTGACCCCACCGACTGACCCAGCCGGCCTTTGAGCTCAAGAATTAATCGTTCGGCGGTTTTTTTGCCAATCCCGGGGACGCGGGTGAGCAGCCCGGATTCTTGCAGCGAGACGGCCTGGACAAGCTGATCGACTGTTAAGCCAGACAAGACCGCCAAGCCGATTCTCGGGCCCACACCACTGACTTTAATTAATTCGCGAAAGGCGCTGCGTTCCTCGGACGTGATGAACCCATAGAGAAGCTGTGCATCTTCTCGCACCACCATATGGGTCAGTAGGCTGACGCCTCTGCCCACCTCAGGGAGGTCGTAAAACGTGCTCATTGGAACATCAATCTCGTAGCCTACACCTTGAACGTCCACTAAGACCTGGGGTGGATTCTTGCTAATAAGTGTTCCGCTGATGCGTCCGATCATGATGGGGTCTATTGTGCGTTAAATCATGCCGTCGATTGAGCCCGACTCTTTAGTCGGGCTGCGTGGCCCGACCCACCGCGGCGCTGTGGCCAAGGGTCTGCCACCAGGCGAGTGCGCAGGCAAGCGCATCCGCAGCATCAGCCCCGGGGGGCTTGGCCAGGCCTAGATGCCGTTGCACCATCCGTTGAACCTGCTCTTTTGTTGCCCGTCCCGATCCCACAACGGATTGCTTCACACGCAGTGGTGTGATTTCGCCGATTGGAAGTGCCTCTTGAGCTAAGGCAGCGATCGCAACACCTCGGGCCTGGCCCAGGGATAGCGTGGATTTTGGGTTAACGTTGACAAACACGCGTTCAATCACGGCCTGGTCTGGCGCGTAGTGGGTAATCAGTGTCATGACCCCGCGAAAGAGTTCTGCAAGCCGTTCAGGCTCAGTGCCTGTGATGGTAGGTCGAATGACGCCACTGCCGAGGTAGCGGACTTTCTGGCCGCTGACATGGATCACACCAAACCCGGTTCGTCGCAATCCCGGATCAATACCAAGTATTTTCATGGACCAGTGGGTTTCTAGTGCCGGAAATGCCGCATACCCGTTACGACCATTGCAATCCCTCGGTCATCTGCGGCGGCAATCACTTCATCATCGCGCATCGAGCCGCCTGGCTGAATGACACAGCTTGCACCCGCATCGGCAACGGCATCAAGCCCATCTCGGAATGGAAAAAATGCATCAGACGCTACCGCAGAGCCCTCGAGGCTGAGGCCCGCATGCTGCGCCTTGATTGCCGCGATTCGTGCCGAATCAATGCGGCTCATTTGTCCCGCACCCACACCAAGCGTCATCCCATTAGCGCAGAACACGATGGCGTTGCTCTTCACCCAGGTGGAGACCTTCCACGCAAATAAAAGATCGTCAAGCTGGCTGGCTGTAGGCTGGGTTTTTGTGACTACCGTGAGTTGTTTTGCAGTAAGGGTGTTGCGGTCGGGTGTCTGGACTAATAGACCACCGCTGACACGCTTGATATCCCGGCCCAGCGCGATTGCATCGTCAGCGCCGAGCGGAACCTGAAGGAGTCGGAGGTTTGTTTTGGCTGAAAATATGGCGAGAGCCTCGGGATCAAAGGAGGGCGCAATAATCACCTCGGCAAATTGCTTTGAGATTTCCTGAGCGGCGGAACCTGACAACGCCGTATTGAACGCAAGAATTCCGCCAAAGGCTGAGGTTGGATCTGTCTTGAAGGCCTTCTGGTAGGCCGTTAGACCATCGGCCGCAACCGCAACGCCGCAGGGGTTTGCATGTTTAACGATCACGCAGGCCGGCGCAGAGAAACTCCTGACACAAGACCAGGCGGCATCCGCATCTGCAATGTTATTAAACGAGAGGGCTTTACCTTGCAACTGCTGGTAGTTTGCGAGCGTGCCATTTCGCAGCTCTTGGTCTCGGTAAAAGGCCGCGCTTTGATGCGGATTCTCACCGTAGCGCATCGCCTGGACTTTATCGACTTGTATCGTGAGCACGTTCGGGTATTCGTTGGCCTGCTCGGGAGCGGGCGGCATGCAGCCCTGCGCATCCGGGGGGCAGGATACCGGTTCGAGGGAATTTAAAAAGTTACTAATCGCACCATCGTAGGCTGCGGTGTGGGCGAACACCTTTTTTGCAAGCCGCTGTCGGGTAGGCCAGCCTAAGGTCGTTTGATGTGTATCCAACTCGAGCAGCAAATCCGTGTAATCCGCGGGGTCGACGACCACCGCGACCCCATCATGATTTTTTGCACCTGCCCGCAACATTGCAGGCCCACCAATATCAATATTTTCAATCACATCCTCGTAGCTCGAATTGCTCTTGGCGAGGGTTTCGCGAAAGGGGTAGAGATTGACCACCAGCAGATCAATGGGCCAGAAACCCGCATCCGAGAGTGCCGCGGTGTGGTCTGGCAGATCACGCCGGGCAAGAAGCCCCGCGTGGACCGCTGGGTGGAGGGTTTTGACACGACCATCTAGCATCTCTGGAAACCGGGTGATGTCCTCTACCGGCGTGACGGGAACGCCATGGTCTTTCAGCAATCGGGCGGTGCCGCCGGTGGAGAGCAGGCTGATTCCGCGGCTCGCAAGTGCCTGCGCAAATTCTAGAACTCCAGCTTTGTTCGACACACTAATGAGTGCACGGCGAATTGCAATTCGGTTTGGGCGTGGTGATGAGACCACAGGTGAAACAGCAGACATAAGAGCTCCAGCAGATCGGATTAGGGTAAGGCTTACAGTAAGGTCAGAGTTTAGGGGTGAGATGAGGATTCGCAATCGCGTGGAGTGCTAATTTTTTACGCAGTGTGTTGCGGGTAATTCCGAGGGCTAGCGCGGCATGGCTCACGTTGCCACTGTAGCGTGCCATGACATATTCCAGCAGCGGGCGCTCGGCAGCCGAGACCACCATGTCATAGAGGGCATGGGGCTTTTCGTCACCAAGCGTCTGAAAGTAGCGCTCTAATGCCTTTCGCACCGTAACATCAATCTTGGGAATCGATTCGTCGGCTGAATTCTGGACTGGCGTTGGATTAATGGAAGCGGGGGACATGCTGGCCTGAGAAAAAGTCATCAATTGCACGGAGTTGTTCGTCGGTCGATTCCAGTTGATTCAGAAAATCTCGAAATACCTTTACCCCAGGTAGACCCTTTAAATACCATCCAATATGTTTGCGTGCGGTTCTCACGCCGGTGAGCTCACCATAGAATTGATAATGGTCCATCAGGTGATCCCTAAGCCAGCCCGCAATCTCGCTTTCTGATGGATCTGGGATTAATTCCCCGGTCTCGAGATAGTGCGCAATTTGCCGAAAAATCCAAGGCCTTCCCTGCGCGGCACGGCCAATCATTACCGCATCGGCTTTGGTGTAATCAATCACAGCCTTGGCTTTCTCGGGGCTGTCAATATCGCCGTTTGCGACGACAGGAATATCGAGCTGTTGTTTCACTAGCGCAATCGTGTCGTATTCGGCGTCGCCCTGGTACTTGTCTGCACGGGTTCTTCCGTGAATCGTGATCATGCTGATGCCGAGATCTTGGGCCATTCGAGCGATCTCTGGCGCGTTTCGATTCTCAGTATTCCAGCCTGTACGCATCTTCAGGGTCACGGGAACCTGCGTACCCCTCACGGATTCAATGACGGATTCCAATATCTCTCGAATCAGTGCTGGGGCCTGCATGAGGGCTGAGCCTGCCGCGAGCTTGCAGACCTTTTTTGCGGGGCAGCCCATATTGATATCAATAATCTGTGCACCCCGTTCGACATTAAAGCGGGCCGCCTGCGCCATCATCGTGGGGTCGGCCCCTGCGATTTGGACGGCTTTTGGGGAGGCCTCTCCATCGTGATTAATTCGCCGGGTCGTTTTATCACTGGCCCATAAGAGCGCATTGGAGGCGGCCATCTCGCTCACGGCATATCCTGCGCCGAGTTTTTTGCAGAGTTGTCGATAGGGCCGGTCGGTGACACCGGCCATCGGCGCAACAAATACCCGATTCGCCAGATGGTGTTGCCCAATCTGTAAGGCTTTGGTGTAGACAGGAAAGAATCGGTCCGCCATGATCAACCGCCGTACATCAACACTTGACCAAGTAGCCGCTTAGCGCCTGGTACGAATGCAACGCCGCCGATCGCGCGTCGAACCCAGGCCTGACGGGCAAGCGTATCGGTAGCAGTTCTTACGGCCCATCGGTCGACCCGTCGTCGACGTGCATAGTCTGCGAGTCGCTCTGTGATCGTTACACCACGTTGCACAAGGCAGCTTGCCAGTGTTTGCGCATCTCGAAATCCTAGATTGAGTCCCTGTCCCGCAATCGGGTGCAGGGTCTGTGCGGAGTTCCCGATCCATACCGTATGACCCTGGGCAACCGTTTCTCGCCATTTAAGCCCAAGTGGGTAGGTTCCCGTAAGTTCAATTGCGTTGATTCCCGAGATTCTTCCCCCCATGACCTCATCGAGCAGTTGGGCGCGGCTTACCTGAGAGGCGTTTGTAAACGCCTCTGCTCGCTGGGGATTGCAGCACCAGATTAATGCATAGCGGCCCCCCAACGGGAGAAGCGCAACGACGCCGTCGGCAGTAAACCTCTCCCAGGCGGTATCCCCAGGCGGAGGTGTTGTGGTGACCCAGCCGAGCAGGGCATGCTGGCCGTAATCACGCACTAATTCCATTGCATTGTTGGTCTCGCCAAACGAATCGGAATTCGCATTTGCGCCTGAATTCCCGTCTGATACTGCGGCCGAATAGATTCCACCTTCGGCGATCACGACAACATCGGCCGCGGCTGTGGATTGGGGTTGAATGCGTAAGCCCACTGCGTTCACTGTCTCGCGTAGCTGGCCGAGCAGGGCGCTGTAATGGGCGAGGCCACCGAGATCGCTCACCCCCACCCGATCCGTATTGATCTGCATACTGCCAAAATGACCTTCACTTGAGACCCGTATTTCCTTGATGCGTGTAGCCTGCGGATCGATACCGAGTTGGCTGAGGCGAACGAGTGTCCCGTGTGAGAGTGCCAATACGCGCGGATCATTTCTGAAGGAGGGCTCTGGGGAGTGAATCGCAGGATCGATTAACTCAATTGCATCCTTATCCCAGCCGAACTTCAACAGAAAGAGGGCGGTCAACAGACCTACCGGACCTGCGCCTTGAATGCGAACGGTTGAATCAGTCATTGCAGTGGGTTCTGATGGCGGCTGGGCATCGCGTTAATCACGATTGCGCATGAGTGCTTCAATGGCTTCGGCCGCAACCGGCACCCCTCGGGTCAGTAACTCGGCATCGCCCAGAGTCACTAAGGCGTCATCTTCGATCCGAATACCGGTATTCCAGAATCCAGGATCGATATCTTCTGCGGGACGAATGTAGAGCCCCGGTTCAATCGTCAATACCATACCTGGTGTAAGTCGCGTGTTGTAATCGCCGACATCATGAACATCAAGGCCTAACCAGTGGCCGGTTCGATGCATATAAAAACGTTTGTATGCGCCGGATTCGATAGCACCCTCGAGCGATTGCTTTGGAATTAACCTCAGATCAAGCAGGCCTTGCGTCAGTACTCGCACTGCTGCGTCGTGGGGAGCTGTAAAGGCCTCACCAACCCGGGTAGCCGCAGTCGCTGCATCCTGGGCAGCAAGCACAACATCGTAAGCAGCACGCTGATGCGGTGTGAATTTACCGTTTGCTGGAAAGGTTCTTGTAATGTCGGATGCGTAGCCATCGAGCTCGCAGCCCGCGTCAATAAGAACAAGCTCCTGATCTCGAATGGCGCGGGAGCCTGCGCGATGATGCAGGATACAGCTATGCGGACCACTCGCAACGATTGATCCATAGGCCACCGATTGTGCGCCGGCCGAACGAAACGCATGCAGGAGCTCTGCCTCAATCTCGTATTCGCGATGTCCGGGTCTGGTGAACTCCATGGCGCGGACATGGGCTGCAGCCGAATAGCCAGCGGCTAAACGCATGGTGGAGATTTCAGAGGAATCTTTAATCAGGCGCTGACGCGCAATCACCTGCCCGACATCGACGATTCGGTCGGGTGCGTTTACGCCCGCACGACCCTGCGCCCGCAAGGCATGCAGCCATTGTCGAAGCTTTTGGTCAATATCGTGATGGTTGCCGAGATGGGCGTAAAACGCCGGCAGGTTCGCAGCAAGTTCGATCACGTGATGGTCGAGCTCTGTGACATCGACAGCACAATCCATTCCGAAACGTTCTGCCGCCTGCTGCGGCCCAACACGGATGCCATCCCAGATTTCTCGCTCTGTATCCCGTGGCCGGCAGGCGATGACATTCTTCGTCTGCCCTTCGGCGTTGACCTGCATGATCCACCAGGCATCGGGCTCCGGGAAGCCAGTCATATAGAGGAAATCACTGTGGCTTCGGAAAGGAAATGTCGTGTCGCGGTTACGAACGATCTCCTCACCTGCCGAGAGGATCACAAGGCCGCCGCCTTGTTGTGCAATCCACGACGCGAGAGCCGCTCGACGCTTGCCGTGTTGGTCTGCGTGGGTCGGGCCTGCCACCTCGAGTGGTTTTAACTCGGGGGCGAGTTTCGCAAGAAAATCGTTCTGGTGATGGGGGTCAGGCGTTGTCATAAGACTTATTCTCGGCCCGATTCGCGCTGCGATTTAGTATCACGGGGTTCCTGGTTTAAATCCATCAGTCGCTCCGGCGACCCCACGTCGGACCAGAGGCCTCGATGATGAGAGCCTGTGCAATGACCCTGCGCGATCATCTGAGTTAATAGGGGCGCGAGTGCAGCGCGCTGCCCCGGTGTAATCGTTGAGAACATGCGGGGATCATAGACCCCAATCCCAGAGAAAGTCAGGTTTCCGGATGGGTTTTTTGGGCCAATCGCTTCGCCTCGGAGGCTGAAGTCACCCTCGGGATGGTGAACTGGATTGTCGACCATGATCAGATGACATCGGCAGCTGGAGGCAGGGCTATCAAAAAACGTCTTTCTTATGTGATGCGCATAGGCCAGTGGCCAATCAGTCCAGATATCAGCATTGAGCACAAGGAATGGCTGTGGTTGCTGGACATTGTCACTCGATAACCAAGGCTGGGCCTGCGCGATACCGCCTGCTGTCTCAAGTGCACCGGGGGGTTCTTGAGAAAAACGCACGGATAGCCCAAACCGATCGCCTGAACCGACAAACGCTTTGATCTGCTCGCCGAGATAGGCGAGGTTAATCACGACATGATGAATTCCTGCTGCCGCCATTGCCTCGAGATGCCATGCAATCAGTGGCTTACCCCGCACGCTCAACAACGGCTTAGGCGTGGTATCGGTGAGTGGCCGCATCCGCTCACCCCGTCCTGCTGCGAGAATCATGGCGTGGGTGATGGTCTCTGTGCCACTCATGCGCAGCGCTCGAGAATTTTTGCCAGCGGCCCAAGTCCCTGATAGCGACGTGCAACAGCGACGGCATAACGCATAACGACTGGTAGGTCATTTAAGTAATTCTCTTTGCCATCGCGGTGATATAGCCTTGCAAAAATTCCGAGTACTTTGATGTGACGTTGCAATCCCATCCACTCAAAATCCTTCCAAAAGTCGGCGAAATCTTGCGCAATGGGAAGGCCCGCCTGTCTTGCGTCTTGCCAATAGCCAATCGCCCAGTCAATCTGTAACTCTTCGGGCCACTCGATATAGGCATCACGCAGAAGTGATACGAGATCGTAGGAAATTGGGCCGATCACTGCATCCTGAAAATCAAGTACACCGGGGCCATGCGGCGGGCAGATCATTAGATTGCGGCTGTGATAATCCCGGTGAACGATGACCTGCGGCTGCGCGGTGCAACGGTCGCAGATCAGGCGATAAACCGTTGCAAGCTGATCCTTTTCGCTTGCGCTGAGGACTATTGGCCGGTGGTGACCGAGAAACCACTGGTCAAAGAGTTGCATCTCTTGGGTGAGTTTTGTCGTGTCATAGTCGGGCAGACCGCTGCGATCACCATAGGTTTGCAATTTCACAAGCGATCGCCAGGCCTCACGATATAACTCGGTGCGGGTCTTGTGCTGGTGGTCGTCGTCTAGCCCGGTGTTTTCGGCAAGTCGTTGCAGGTAGGTCTGCTGACCAAGATCGGTGCAGAGTAAGAACCCGAGTTCCGGGTTGGCCGCGATAATCTTTGGGACCTGCAATCCAGCAGATAGAAATATCTCGGCAACCTTGATGAAGGGTCTAATGTCCTCTCGATCGGGCGGGGCATCCATCAAAATCAGAGAGGTCGCTTCGCGGGCGTCTTGCCTTGTCGAATCGCCTTCATGAGGGGCTTGTCCATCAATCCGGAAATAGCGACGAAACGACGCATCGCTCGAGGCGGGCCTCAGGCTATCGAGGTTAGGCCACCATCCTTGGCGACCCAAACCGGGCATCTGGCTGGCTACCCATTGGCGGGCGAGGTCGCGCCGGGGATCAGAATCAATGAAACCGTCGGTCTTCATGGGGCAAAGCGGGTGATAGTCCGGTGGAAGGGTGACGAGGCTCCCTATAATAGAGCATGGTTTTTTTCTGGAACGCCACCCTGCCGGGGAGTCGCGCTGTGGCGCACTCCAGTTTGGTCGCTTTGGCGATTGGCTTGGGCGTTCTTGTTCTTGGGTTCACACCGTCCAGCGAAGCCGCGCCCTCGATCGGCACCTGTCAGCGCGTGGAGCTTGCCCAGGCGATCGCAACGGAGCCGCCACCAATCTCCTTGGCAGTTGATGTTGCAAAACCCCTGGGATTGAAATTTGATCCCATCCTGAATCTTGAGCCGTCATCGGTGAACGATACGCCGGTCTACATCTTTGGAAAAGATGTATCAGGGCTCACTGATGATGTTGTGGAATCTCGGGGCAATGCCGAGTTTCGAAAGCTTGGGCTTTTTATTAAAGGCGATTACATTCGTCATGACCTTGTTCAAGATGAGTTATTTTCACAAGGCCAGGTGAAGTTATTTCGTGATGGTGAATATTTTGAAGGCCCACGACTCCAATTAAAGCTCGGGACAACGCAAGGGGTGTTTGATAGCGTCACCTACCAACTGATCTCCACCGGTGGCCGGGGCACCGCTAAACAGGCAGAGTTTATTCAGCCCCTCGAGACGAAGTTAACGCAGGCCACCTACACGACCTGTCCTCGGGATCGGCCCGCCTGGGAGTTGCGTACGAATGAGATGTTGGTGGATCAGATTCGGGAAGTTGGATCCACTAAATCATCAACACTCTATTGGGGCGATGTTCCGATTCTCCCGTTTGGTGATGTCTCCTTCTCGATCGGTGATCGACGTAAAACAGGATTTCTACCACCGTCATACACGACATCAGTCAAGCTCGGGTTCGAGGTTCAGGTGCCGTTTTACTGGAACATTGCACCAGAGCATGACATGACGCTCTATCCGCGTCTTATTAGTAAGCGCGGCGTGCAGCTAGGTTCAGAATTCCGTTTCCTTCGGCCTGATAGCCTTGGAACGCTCGTCTACGAGGTCCTGCCCAACGACAATGCGAATGGTAGGACCCGGCAGTTTGGGTCAATCACCAGTACCTATCGGCCGATGAAAGATGTGACACTAGGCATTAATGCACAGCGCGCATCGGACGATAAGTATTTCTCTGATCTTGGTAATTCCTTATTGGCGTCATCGCAACGTCTCTTGCCTGCGACCTTGTCGTTAACTACGGCGAAACAAGGCTGGAATATCCAAGCCCAGGCCCAGGAATACCAGCTGCTCCAAGATACGGCATCTCCCTTGATTACGCCTTATAGCTGGGCACCCCGGGTAGCCGCCTCAAAGGCTCACCGAGCGGTTCCTGGCCGAGATGCGATCCCTCTGGATTGGAATGTCAGCGCGGAGGCGACGTCTTACCGTCATCCGACTCTTGCCGAGGGGGAGCGTTACGTGGGTTCGGGTTCGGTGGCGTGGCGCCATTTTCAGCAAGGGTTTTACATTACGCCGAAGGTATCCGTCCACGCGACCCACTATGCGCATCGTGAGAGCGGAAGTTCAACCGCAACGGCTACGAAATTTAACAATGCTTCACTGGGTATCTACCAGAACAATGTGGGGACAACAACGCAGTCGTACACCCGTATGCTGCCGACCTTTAGCACAGAGGTCAGTACGATTCTCGAGCGCGACCTCAGGGTTGGTGAAAATGCAATTGAGCAGACCTTAGAGCCAAAGATTTCTTACATCTATACGCCCTATAAAGACCAGTCGCGTTATCCCGTTTTTGATACGGGCTCGCCGAGTCTGAATTTTGCCCAGATGTTCTCGGATGCAGCCTTTAATGGACAGGATCGGATTGCGGATTTGAATCAGGCTACTGTCGGTGTTACCACACGATTTATCGAGGACCGCAGCGGAGCTGAGAAGCTTCGCGCTGCCGTAGGCCAGCGGTTTTACTTTGCGGATCAACGCGTCACGCTGCCAGGGGGCACGGTGCGGACCGATCGAAAATCAGATTTGTTGGGCCAGATCTCTGCGCGGCCGCGTACGGATTGGACAGTCGATTCCCAGGCGCAGTACACACCTTCAAATTCCAAGTGGCAGAATGTTTCATTGGTAAATCGGTTTAATCCAAAGCCTGCCAGTATGTTGAGTGCGGCCTATCGTTACGTTCGTGGGTCATCCAATACGATCGATGTTGCCTTTCAGTGGCCTGTTGCCCGGCATTGGTATGCAGTTGGGCGCTATCAGCATGCCATGCGTAATCTTGGTGGTGGGGCAACCAATCAGAACTCCGGGCTCGTCGAGGCCTTGGCGGGGTTTGAGTACGATGGCGGGTGTTGGGTCGGCCGTGTGGTTGCGCAGCAATACGTAACGAGCGCTACGGAAAAGAATACGGCGTTGTTTTTTCAGATTGAACTCAATGGAATGGGCCGGGTCGGAACCAATCCCCTCTCGGTACTGACGCGGAGTATCCCCAACTATCAACTCATCAACCAGATCACGCCATTGCCATCGAAATTTGATAACTTCCAGTAATCTACGGTCTTGACTAATTTCTTCCGACACTCCGAGCCTTAATGCCACAGCGAACCGTTATCAACATCTTTATTGCGATCACCTGGTTTATGGCCGGATTGGGCGTTGTCAACGCCCAGGTGGTTGCACCATCGTCTTCGGGTGCGCAGGTTAACCCCCTAGGGTCGGGCGCCCAGGTAAGGCCCCTGGCGCCGCCTTCGCCAAGTCAGGGGCTGAAGGCCCCCACAAGCCCGCTGCTCATCGATCGTGTCGTAGCGATCGTGAATCGAGAGGTCATCACGGCAAGTGAGTTGGCTCGCCGTGAGCGGCAATTTGCCTTGAATTTAAGGCGTCAGGGGGCAGCGGTTCCGAGCCCCGCGAGTCTGCGTGAGCAGGTCTTAGAGCGCATGATTAATGACCGGGCCATGCTCCAACTGGCACGGGAGACAGGGGTTCGGGTCGACGATGTCACCCTAGACCGAAGTATCTCCAGAATCGCAGACCAGAACGGGTTGTCGGTTGCCGGACTTCGAAATCAGCTCGAGTCTGAGGGGGTGTCATTTGCAAGTTTTCGCCAAGACATTCGAGAGGAAATCATCCTCACTCGGCTGCGCGAGCGAGAGGTCGATAACCGTTTACAAATTAGCGACAGTGAGGTCGATACCTTCCTTGCGGCCCAGGGCCAGTCGATTCAGAGGATTGATGAGTTAAAAGTCTCACAGATTCTCGTACGGGTTACTGAAACAGCCTCAAAAGAAGAGATTGCAACAGCACAGGCAAGGCTTAGACAGGTCGAAGAGGCCCTTCGCTCGGGTCGGGCATTTGCGAGTGTAGCCCGTGAATTCTCGGATTCCCCAGACAAGGATCAGGGCGGCGATCTCGGTTGGCGTAATCGTGATCGATTGCCCAGCCTATTTCTCGATGCGGTGGCCTCGCTCGAGGCGGGGAGAATTAGTAAGACCGTCAGAAGCCCAAACGGTTTTCATATCCTGCGGCTAGACGATAAGCGGTCAACCCTTAAAACCCAAGAGGTTGCTGTCCATCGTGCGCGCCACATTCTTGTCCGCATTGATGCCCAGGTCTCCGAGGAGGCAGCACGGCGCCGCATCCTGGATATCCGGCGCCGTATTGAACTGGGAACTAATTTTGCTCAAATGGCGCGCGATTTTTCCCAGGATCCCGGCTCTGCCCAGCGCGGTGGTGAACTGGATTGGGCCTATCCCGGAGATCTCGTGCCGGAGTTTGAGCGGGCGATGTTCCAGTTACAGCCAGGCCAGCTCAGTGAACCTGTCCGTTCGGTCTTTGGAATGCATTTGATTCAGTTACTGGAACGTAAGCGAGAGCCTCTGACTGAGCAGCGTTTGCGTACGGCTGCGCGCATGGTGCTGAGGGACCAGAAGCTGGCCGAGGCCGTATCGGATTGGACCCGCGAGGTACGTGCCAATGCTTATGTTGAAATCAAACGCGACGATCTCTGACGCGGCACCCCATATTGCGCGTAAACGGTTTGGTCAGAATTTCCTTCACGACCCCACCATCATTGCCCGGATCATCGCTGCGATTAGACCCAGACCTGGTGATCGAATTGTTGAGATCGGCCCAGGACAGGCGGCGCTGACGGCGCCCTTGATTGAAAAAGCAGGGCAGATTACTGCGATTGAAATTGACCGTGATCT
>DBCQ01000002.1 GCA_002293155.1 Burkholderiales bacterium UBA954
GCGCTACTTGCTCTTGCCCGGGCGTCCGCTCTTGAGTTTTTCTAGACCGCCAAGATGGCGCTTTAAGACAGTTAAACTAGTCTTGCCAATTAAAAGTAACCCAACTCTAAGAAGCTCCGTTTTCTTGACTTCTACGCCACTCTTCGTAAGTAACTTCTTGGTGTTGACGAGAATCTGATACTCCGCTTCCGGAATTGTAAAACTATCCCGCACAAGCTTTTGTTTCGCTGGCTTTGCAGCAGTGACCTGGCTGACCTTCCGTAAAAGCTTCGGTTTAACGGCCTTACTGACTTGCTTCGTGTTGGGCTGTTTTTTTGGCAACTGCTTCCTGGCGGGCCGCTTCTTCGCAGACGGCTGCTTTGCTTTAGGAACTGCCAGTGCCGAAGCGGGATTGGTTTCTACGGGAACTGCAGTGTTCATAGGGCCTCCTAATCGGGTTTTTGTCATTCTAAACGATATAAATCGTTTATATTTTTGCAGTGCATAAAAAGCATGCTATTGGCCTTTTTGGTGAGTTATAGGAGAGATCATCGACAAAGAAAATGGCGATGTACTCCGAGCATCAATTGTGACTTGTACTGCCCTCACGTCCTGATTCCCAGGCACAACCAGCTGGTAGAGGTTTGATACCGATTCTCCCTGAATTGTAAACGGCTGCCCAAACTTAAATTCATGACTATCACCACTAATAAGGAGCACAGGGCGCCCGAATTTTCGACTTCGAGGAATAATGGTGTCGCCTACGCTCGCCTTAAAACCCGAATGGCTTGGAAACTGACTAAACCGTGACGCACTTTCTAGAACATCTGCCTGAAAGGCGATAACTATAGCCTCTAAATTCTTACGTTCTGCTAAATCAAAAGCAGCATTAATCCACCCAATATTTGCTCGATCACGATCAAAGAACTCAGCCACAGCCTTCGGGTCACGGCTCTCAAAATTATTGTTGCTGCCGACAATGTGAACAGTTAAAAAGAGGATGGAGTTTTTCTGCCATCTCCGATTTTCAACAAATTGAGAAAACTCAGGTTGCTCTTGGGGTTGTGTCGCTACCTGCATAGAACGCTTGCCCATAGAGCTTAACGAGGAGAAGAACACCGATCGAAGCCGAGCGAGACGTTCCAGCGGATCATAGCCGCCGTTACTCTTTCGGTGACAGTCCGTCCACTCATTATCCCCCGGGGTGTAGATCACGGGCCTCTCATAGAGATTAAAGTGTTCGCGCTGACGCAGAAGTTCCTCGTCAGAGCAGACCGAGGAACCTGACTTTATATCACCCACATGGATTGAGAATTCATGGCGTGATTGGTTAATCGTGGCGATTAACTGACGATAACGAAAGCCAGCTGAGTCATCCTTGCCATATGGTAAATCACCCAGCGCAATAAACGTTACTTCCGATGCTGATAGAGCTACACACCAGCCGAGTAAGAGCGGCAGAAGCCATAACTTCATGGCTGCCTTAGGCGGCAGATGGTCTGCTAAGAAAAATATCCAAAGCCTCATATCCATTCGATAGCCCACAGTGTTGAAAGATTATTGCTATCAGGAAGAGTGGTGCCAAAAGATTACAATTTTTTGACAACTGAATGGCACTGCACACTCTTCGCGACACAATCTAGGCGATGTGCAGGTACTCGACTGAAATATTTGTAATAAATGCGTCATGGAATCTTCATAGTGTAAGCGTCTAATTGTCTGGATGAGACATTTCGAGTCAAAGGTATTCGACCTTTATCAGAATCGCGGTTCACTTCAATATCAGGGCGAGGCTCTTGACCAGCTAAGCCATGGCTGGTTGTGCGCTAAGAACGCTCGTATAAGCTCCGCATCCTCCGCACTCTGTTTGGCAGCTTTTCTTCATGATATCGGCCACCTCTTTAGTGAGCATGAAACCCCCACTCTCGAGGCAATCAATGACCGTCACGAAATGCGAGGGGCAGATTATCTCAAAGTAGGGTTTGCGGATTCAGTGACTGAGCCGATTCGATTGCATGTACAGGCCAAGCGGTACCTGGTCGCATCAACCCCAGGTTACCTTGAATTGCTCTCGGAAGACAGCGTTCGGAGCCTTGCGCTCCAGGGCGGCCCGATGCCCCTGCACGAGCGCCGGCATTTTGAGACTCATCCGTACAGCAAGGACGCGATTCGATTGCGGCTATGGGACGAGCAAAGCAAGCAGCGGCACTTGGTGCCCATATCAAAAAAGGAAATGCTCTCTGATTTGCGTCTATTAATTTCTGAGGTGTGCAATTGATGACCTACCCATCGATCGGTCTGCATCGTGTCTCAAAAACCTTTTTCCGTCCGAACTCGCCAACCACCCAGGCCTCCGGCTGCCAGGCATTGCGTTCCGTCTCTTTTCAGATTCTGCCGGGAGAGCGTGTGGCGCTACTTGGCGCATCTGGGTCAGGAAAATCTACCCTTATTAGGCTTCTCTGCGGTCTCGAAGCGCCCGATACAAACCAAGGCGAGATTTTAATTGAAGGCGTTCCCCTTTTTAGGGCTGGATGCCGGGCTAGCCGCAGCGCATTCGGGCATGCCCGAGCCGCTACAGGAGTCATATTCCAACAATTTAATCTCGTAGGGCAGCTCTCGGTGCTGGAAAATGTACTCGTTGGTCAATGCGCATCACTCCCTATCTGGCGCGCTATCGGTCGTAATTTCTCCAGAGATGCTCGCGCGATTGCTTTAGATTGCCTCGAGAAGGTGGGCTTGGCAGACAAAGCGGATCAACGTGCATCCACCCTATCTGGGGGCCAGCAGCAGCGCGTGGCAGTCGCCAGGGCGCTGGCAAAAGGCTCGAGAATCATACTGGCTGACGAGCCAGTAGCCTCTCTTGATCCTGCATCTTCCCGGCGTGTAATGAAGATTCTGTGCGATCTTGCAGCCCAATTTGGAATCACTCTGTTAGTGAGCCTGCATCAGACGGAGGTCGCGAAGCAATTCTGTTCACGTGTCATTGCTCTGCGCCAGGGAGAATTAGTTCTCGACTCTCTAACCACTGAACTCTCAGAGACCGTGCTACGCAATCTCTACGGAGTCAATGCAGAGGAGCTATTGACCACTTCTTCGGGCGGTTTTGATGTTGTTGATTCAGAAGTTCTAAGTGTTGCTTAACTGTAAATTTAAAGGAGAGTTTTGATGACTAAAAATCTTGTGCGTTTTTTTGCGACGATGCTACTTCTCGTAACAGCCCCCTTTGCTATTGCAAAAGAGATTTCATTTGGAATTATCTCAACCGACTCAGCGGCGGCGCAGCGCGACCGCTGGGAGCCATTCTTTCGTGATATGGAAAAAAAGACCGGTCTTACTGTGAAATCTTTTTATGCATCAGATTACGCCGGCGTAATCGAGGCTATGCGTTTTAATAAGGTGCAAGTAGCCTGGTACGGTAATAAAGCAGCTATGGAGGCCGTAGATCGAGCAAACGGGGAAATCTTTGCGCAGCTCATGTATGCAGACGGAACCTATGGATATCATGCCTTGCTAATTACCCACAAGGATTCGCCATACAAATCCTTAGATGATGTGTTTGCTAATGGTAAGAACATCAATTTCGGGATCGGAGATCCAAATTCTACCTCGGGGTTTTTGGTGCCAACCTATTATGTATTCTCCCAACGTAAGGTCGATCCACGTGAGGTCTTTAAAACCGTGCGAAATGGTAGCCATGGTGCCAACATACAGGCCGTGCTCGCTAAGCAGCTTGATGTTGCCACCAATAACACGGAAGACTACGGCCGCCTTGAGGCAACAAAGCCGGATCAAGCCAGTCAGATTCGAGTGATTTGGAAGAGCCCACTTATCCCGAGTGACCCCTTCGTTTGGAGAAAGGACCTCGATTCCGCCTCCAAAGAGAAAATCAGAAATTTTGTTCTGAACTATGCCAAGACAGATCCCGCTGAAAAGCTGATTCTGAAGAATATATACAACTATGGTGGATTCAGAGCCTCTACTAATGCTCAGCTTAATCCAATTCGGCAGCTCGAGCTATTCAAAGATAGGCGCAAGATCGAGTCTGATTCGGCGATGTCTGTCGCAGAGAAAACCGTCAAACTCGCAGAGATTGATAAAGCTTTAGCTGCTATTAAGTAGTGTGAAACTAACACCCACAGCAAATTCCCTGGCGCTCGTGGAGACACGAGCCCAGGCGCAACGAAAGGGACTCTTCTATTATCTAAACTGGAGTGTCATTTTGTTGGTCTTGGCCTGGGCATGGCACGGAGCAGAGGTCCGTCCTTTAGATCTCATACGATATTCCGACAATATGGTCACGCTTGGGAGAGACTTTTTTCCCCCAGATTTTCGGGACTACCGTCTCTACGTTACGGAGATGATCGTAACTATCCAGATCGCGATATGGGGTACGGTCCTTGCTGTGCTCGCGGCAGTTCCTTTCGGATTGCTGAGTTCGGCCAATTTGGTTCCCGGATGGGTCTATCAGCCTATACGACGTCTCATGGACGCCCTACGTGCCGTCAATGAAATGGTCTTTGCCCTGATCTTCATTGTCGCTGTCGGACTCGGGCCTTTTGCTGGAGTAATGGCTTTATTTGTACACACCACAGGGACACTCGCGAAGCTGTTTTCGGAAGCAGTTGAGGCTGTTGATCCTCGGCCTATTGAAGGAATTCGCGTGTGCGGCGGGGGAAGACTCACCGAAGTAATCTTTGGAGTCATCCCGCAGGTACTTCCTTTGTGGATCTCGTTCTGCCTGTATCGATTTGAATCTAATGTCCGCTCGGCCTCAGTTGTGGGGATGGTGGGCGCTGGAGGAATTGGGACGATTCTGTATGAGGTGATCCGGTCGTTCGAGTACGCACAGACATGCGCTGTGCTTATTATTCTAATTGTCTCGGTAAGTGTAATCGACCTCACCTCAGCCTATCTTAGAAAATTGGTTACATGAGAAATTGGTTTGGGCAGTAAATATGCAGATAATTATTGATAGTGGCGCGATTAGCGAGATAAAAGACCTCTACCTGGATCGCCGGGCCTTAGTCCTGATTTACAGTCTGGATAATCAGCCGCTACTTGAAAAAGTCTCGGGATTACTTGGGGCAAGACTGCTCAGATTTGTGGCCATCAATGAGTCGCTGCCCTCTATTGAGTATGTCTCGGCGATGAGAAATCAAATCTGGAAAAGCCTCAATCCCGATAAAACTTTTATCCTCGCTATTGGGGGGGGAACTGTTTTAGATACTGCAAAAGTTGTCCGATTCTCTCCTCCGATTGGGATAGAGTTAGATGAAGAGCTTGACGAACCAGTTAAAAGTGGTCGAAATCCAATTCCTCTTGTACTCTGTCCTACAACGTCGGGGACTGGGAGCGAGGTAAGCAATACAGCGACACTCTGGAATTTTTCGGGGGGGTCAAAGCACTCCTTTTTCGGGCCCGATGTAGTTGGCGATATTGCGCTAATCGATCCTGAATTGACGATGACTCTCGGGCCAATCGAGACTCGCAATGCCGCAATCGATGCACTCTCCCATGCGCTGGAGTCAATTTGGAATAAGAACCGTAATGACGAAACCTTAAGGCTCGCCATTGAGGCGGCTCGCTTGATTATTAATGCACTGCCGATTGTGCTAACTGATCTAAAGAGCCTCAAGGGCCGCGAAAAACTGAGTATAGGGTCGCTGCGGGCGGGTCAGGCGATGTCAGTAACACAGACTTCTCTCGCACATGCGCTGTCCTATGAAGATACGCTCAGTCTGCGACTCCCCCATGGCGAGGCAGTGGGGCGTTGGCTTCCCGTGGTCTACCACAACGCGCTCTCTTCGGACAGGACAGCCGCACGCGCCCTATCGAAGGCCTTAGGGTCTTCGATTACTTCTGCTAAGGAGTTGGCATTGTGGCTGGAGAGCATGGGACTCAGAACCGTAAACCCTTATCAGTCGGATCCGACAATTCAAAATCGAATAACTCAAGCGTTATCAAGCACTCGAGGTCAGACCTTCAGCGGAGAGTTGCACTTTGGCTAACAGCATTCCTTATGACATCGTTATTGCAGGCGCTGGCATTGTTGGCTTAGCACACGCCTACGAGGCAGCCCGAAGAGGCCTATCGGTAGCCGTCGTCGAGAAAGACTCACGGTGTGTTGGGGCCTCGATTAGGAACTTTGGGTTTATCACCATATCGGGACAGGCGCAAGGCGACACATGGCGCAGAGCGCGCTACTCTCGAGACATATGGAACTCGATTGCACCGGACGCCGGCATAGAGGTAGTACACAGGGGGTCATGGATAGCCTGTCAGCGCCCCGAGGCGATTGAAGTTGCAAGAGCCTTTTTGCAAAGCGAGATGGGTGTGGGTTGTAAGCTTTATCAGAAGCCAGATTTTCCTCAGCTTCTTGCAGAGCACCCAGACGCAAATAGTCTCCTGTTGGAGGACATACTCGGAGTGCTACACAGCCCATTAGAACTTAGAGTGGAATCAAGAACCGCAATTGAAAAACTTGCACATTGGTTAGAAGAGAGATGGAATGTGCAGTTTTTTTGGAATACGGAAGTGCTTGGAATTCGGAAACCGGGGGTGCAAACTTCATCGGGGCCAATTCGTGCAGATCGCGTGCTTCTCTGCTGCGGTG
Organism: Burkholderiales bacterium UBA954; assembly: GCA_002293155.1. Taxonomy (GTDB): domain Bacteria; phylum Pseudomonadota; class Gammaproteobacteria; order Burkholderiales; family Burkholderiaceae_A; genus Lacustribacter; species Lacustribacter communis. Next base: position 6,593 of record DBCQ01000002.1, read on the forward strand.
GAAGTCTGAGTGGTATCGCAAAAACCGCGTTAGCTGACTATGATCTTAAGCTCTGTACCCTACAGATGTTAAGGGTTCGGCCAGCACCAGGGTTTCGTCTTCCAGGATCAGTAATGACCGATAACAGCCTAGCAAGGTACTCAGGCTGGGCAGAACTGCCCGAGGCTGAGAAGCTCAAGGCCTGCATCAAGTCTGAGATGCCCGAGTATCTTGAGGCAGGTATTCATCTTATTGCGGTTCAAAGCGCCGATGGAAGCCTCATCGTAGGCGATTCGCACGTCTACAGCGACTCGGAGACAGTATTTTCAAGCGCCGAGGTTGATCACTTAATACTTAACCTGGCGCGTAGTGTGCTCGACATTGGACAGGCAGAGATTGTCGAACGCTGGGCGGGAACCTACCCCGTATGGCAGGGTGGGGACGCGTTGATTCATCGTCTTTCGCCCCGCGAATGCATAGCAGTTGTAACAAGTGGAACAGGTGCAAGCACCGCTTTTGGTCTTGCGAGAGACACTTTTGATATCTGGAGGTAATAAAATGATTAAAGCTGTTATTTTTGACTGGGCCGGAACTACTGTCGATTTTGGTAGCCGTGCCCCAATGGGCGCATTCGTTAATCTATTCAAAGAGTATGGCATCGAGATTACTATCGAAGATGCACGGCGTCCGATGGGGGTCAATAAGTGGAACCATATTGATGAACTACTACAGTTTCCCCATATTCAATCGCAATGGGTCAAGGTCTATGGAAGAATGCCCACATCAGTCGATGTGGACGAGATGTTGCAAGCATTCACCCCGATGAATATGGAAAGTATTCGGCAATACTCCCAACTAATTCCGGGCGTACGCGAGGTGGTGACCTTGTTGCGGGCTCGTGGCATTCGAATTGGCGCAACGACTGGCTACACCCGGGAATTAGCCAACGTACTCATGCCTTTGGCCGCAGAGCAAGGGTACGCTCCAGATGCGTGTGTCTGCGCAGGCGAGACAGAACAGGGAAGGCCTTCCCCGCAGATGGTTGCGCACTGTGCGAGCCTTTTGGGAATCTCAGACCCGTCAGAGGTAATTAAGGTGGACGATACCGTGCCAGGGCTTATGGAAGGAATTAATTTTAATTGCTGGACGGTCGGAGTTAGCGTTACTGGAAATGCAATGGGATTATCGCTTGAAGAGTATCAAGACTTGCCAGACTCGGATCGTACCCTGAAAGAGAATCATGCGCGACAGGAGTTACAACAGTGTCAACCCACCGTTGTCATCGACAGTGTTGAAAATCTACTGCCTGTAGTCGATGAGATCAACGATCGAATTATTAGCAAGAAGCGATCGGCAGCTGCATAATTGGCTCACCCATTCTCAAACGCTGACCAATCGCCAGATGGGGGTTAAATTCAAATTCGGGTGGTGTAATCATGATGATCGTTGACCCATGCTCAAACCATCCCATCTCATCTCCCCGATTGAAGCGTCGGCCAGATTCGAGAGTTAGACCATTCGGGGATTTGCAATTCAATGTCGCATTTATCCCGTGAATTCGAATACCTGCAACCAAGATCGCAGCCACCGGAATCATGATAATCGGGGTGCTCTTCTGTCCTATCGAAAGCTCTAGTATCGCGCGCTCGTTCTTGCAAAATAGGCTTTCCACTCTCTTTAATGCAATAGGATTGACATTCCATGTATCACCGGAGATGTAACGCACACGCTGGAGCTGCCCATCCTCCGGCGCGTGAAATCGGTGATACATCGATGAGGTAATGCGAATTGTAAGAAAGCGGCCGTTTTGCCAAGTTTTCACTAGGCTCTCGGTTAGCAACAGATCCTTGAGAGAATACGGAAAACCTTTAGCCTGAAAAAGCTGTTGGTCTTTAATCATGCCAAACTCCCCAACGATTCCGTCGCATGGGCTAATGAGGGTATCTGGGTCACCGCAGATCGGTCGGGCTCCAGGCAACAACTCTCGAATGAAGCAGTCGTGTACGCTTTTAAACCTCTTCTGTCGGGCCTCTTCGAGTTTGAGATTCGCAAATAGCCCCCAGAGGAAAATGGACACTCGGACAATCAGCGGGTGCTCAACTCGGCTAAACCTCCCCATAAGCCTTGTGGCAAGCGCGCGAGGAATTCGGTTGGTGAGCAGGAAATTTATATCCTCTAGCAGGAGAAGAGTTTTTAGGGTTTTTACAAAAGAAATCATTTGGTCATCACTTCGTCATGTTTGCGTAATACAAATACAACATCGCAAAGGAGGGCTTTTGGATGGATGGACAGATTTTGGTAGGAATTACCTCGGCTGCAATATTGGCAACAGGTCTCTACAAGGGCTACCGAAGACTCAAGCTCTCGAGAGCAAAATACCCCTCGTTGACTGGGCACTCCCGAATGGCCAAGCTGTTCACAGGCTTGATTCCAAACTATGTCTACCCCGAGGACTCTTGGCTTAATCGCGATGGCGTGCACGAGGTAGTAGCCACCCGTCGGCGAGGCGCCTTTAGTCAACTGGTCTCCGACCTGGAGCAGAAGTGCCCTAGAACCCTTGCCGCAACCGACGCTATCGCTCCGCGGATCTCCGATATTCAGTTCACGCGACGCTATCGAATCCCTTTTCAGTTTCGAAATGCAAGTGTCAAGAAGCTCCAGATTGGCAACGTCTGGGAGTCGAGTCACGGGTCTTGGCTTGTCGATCTCGATGGCAATCGATATCTCGATCTCAGCGGCTCCTACGGAGTAAATTTGTTCGGTCTTGATTTCTATAAGTCCACTATCAACGAGGCAGTGGACAATGCTAAGGATCTCGGCCCCTTCCTTGGTGGCTATCACCCCAGCATCGTTCGAGTCACAGAAGATCTGTTGGCGATTTCGGGGATGGATGAAGTCTCTTTTCATATGTCCGGCACCGAGGCAGTTATGCAGGCGGTTCGCCTTGCCCGTTACCACACCGGTAAGCGCCGCCTCGTAAGGTTTTGCGGGGCCTATCACGGCTGGTGGGACGATGTACAGCCCGGGCCCGGAAATCCTATGCCGCCCTCTCGCCAGACTCTGACCCTCCGGGAGATGCATCAAAGAACGCTTGACTATTTGGCGACGAGTAAAGACGTCGCCTGCGTTTTGATCAATCCAATTCAAGCCATGCATCCTAATAAGGCCGCTCCAACCGACTCGATGCTCATTGATGGGCAGCGTCATGTTGAATTCAACCGTGAGGCCTATTCGGCCTGGCTTTCCGCTCTTCGCTCGGTCTGTGACGCTCGGGGAATTGTCATGATTCTTGATGAGGTGTTCTTGGGCTTTAGGCTCGCCAAAGGGGGCGCCCAAGAGTATTTCGGTGTTCGAGCGGATTTGGTAACTTACGGGAAGACCCTTGGCGGCGGTTTTCCTGTCGGCGTGCTTTGCGGCAAGTCTAGCCTGATGCGTCGGTTCAAAGAAGGTCGCCCGGCAGATATCTGCTTTGCGCGTGGTACGTTTAACGCGCACCCCTATGTACTTACTGCGATGCAAGCCTTCCTCGATAGAACTAAGAGCCCCGAAATCAAAACTCTCTACGCTGAGATGGAGGTTTTGTGGACTGCTCGTCGGGAGCGGCTGAACCGTCAGCTGGCAGAGCGCCAACTGCCCTTGAGATTCGAAGGAATGCCAACAGTCTGGTCGCTGATTTTTACTCGTCCAGGTCGATATCATTGGCTATTGCAGTTCTACCTGAGGCGAGAAGGTATTGTGCTGAGTTGGGTTGGTACCGGCCGCCTGATTTTCAATCTGCAGTTTTCCGAGCAGGAATTTGAGGAATTTAGCCATAAGTTGTTTGCTGCGGCATTGCAATTTCAACAACATGGCTGGTGGGCCGGCTCCCCGCATCGCGGGGAGGCTGGACGTATTCGCAGGCAGATACTAAAAGAGCTTCTGATCAATCGATTTAAGAGTGCTTAACATGGTTCATCGGATCGATGTATTCACCCTTTAACAGGTAAATCGGTGAGCGGTGATAGAGTTTGACATCGTGAAAGGGATCAGTAAGGATCTTGGCTATCCATGCAAGAGCGTGAGTGATGTTCTCGTTCTTAACGAGTTGAAGTGCCCTGAAAAGCAACCCAGCAACACCTAAGAAAAACCACGCCATACCAACAATTCGAAGTGTTGAGTCTTCAAAGGACTCAGGAACAGCCCATGTAACTGCGGGCGGCCAAATGACCGCAAAAATAGGTATCGCCCCCCAAATCGAGAGCAGGATTACCTTGCGGTGGAGGTTGTAGCCCACCTTAATTGCCTCTTTATGCTCATGAGATGCATTATTGATCGAATCAAATTCCTTTGATTCAAAAAAGAAATGCCCAATTTGACGAGTTGTCATGGCCAGTAACCAGCCAATTAGAGCCGCGCTAACAGGATCAAAAAACAACAGGATATAAGCAGCTAAGAAACTGAGAGCACTGACGAGATGCAGGGCCTGGTTGATCCTGCTTTGATGATAGTAGCGATGATCATCCCAGCGCTGTACACGTAGTGCAGTTGTAAATTGGCTTAGGGTTTTAGACATTTACCTCTCCCATTTCGTTGGTGGATCAAAGCCGGCCAGATTCGGGGGCTCTGACAGCCTGACTATGCCGAGAATGCATGTCAAATTGATGACATCTCGATGATGAAATACAAAGATTTTTAATTTTGTAATAAAAAGTTAGTCTAACTGTCATAGAACTGCTATCTCTCCTCCTTAACATCAGGCTCATGGAGACAGCAGAACTTGATGTGATGTCATTTCCGGCGATTCATCGGCAGATGCGGATCGCCGTTGTTACCGAAACCTATCCACCAGATGTAAACGGTGTGGCGCTGACTCTGCGACGGGTTGTAGAGGGGCTCCAGGGGCTTGGACATGACGTCTTTCTCGTTCGCCCGCGTCAATCGAATGACGCCAAGGCAGGCGACCCAGCTCACGAGCTTCTGGTTCAAGGTATGCCGATTCCAATGTACCCCGCTCTGAAAATCGGCTTTCCCGCGAAGCGCGCCCTGGTTAAGCTCTGGACCTCCCGGCGTCCTGACCTGGTTCACATCGCGACCGAGGGACCTCTTGGCTGGTCAGCAATACAGGCCGCTAAGAAGCTGAGAATTCCGATGACATCGGATTTTCGAACAAACTTTCACGCCTACAGTGCTTTTTATGGCTTCCGTTGGATGAAGAGCACAATCTTCTCTTACATGAAGAAGTTTCATAATGCGACACAATGCACGATGGTTCCAACCGCGGAGTTAAAGCAGACCCTCGCGGGCTTGGGGTTTCATCGCCTAATGGTTATCCCACGAGGGATTGATACGCAGCTCTTTGATCCAGTACGACGCTCAGAGGCACTCAGGAGTTCTTGGGGCGCAACCGCAGCAACCTGCGTGCTGCTGTCAGTTGGCAGACTAGCAGCAGAGAAAAATCTAAATCTAGTCTTGAAGGTATTCCATCAGGCACGAATGCAGAACCCCGATATCCTTCTCGTATTCGTGGGAGATGGTCCACTAAAAGAAAAGTTAGTGTCACAGTGCCCAGAGGCAATTTTCTGCGGTGTCCAACACGGTGAAGCGCTTGCAGCTCATTACGCAAGCGGTGACATCTTTTTGTTTCCAAGCCTGACGGAGACATTTGGAAACGTGACCCTAGAGGCGCTTGCAAGCGGCATCGCTGTGGTTGCGTTTGACTGCGCAGGGGCTCGCCAGTTAATCAGTTCAGATGTCTCAGGCATCCTGTTGCCACCACAGGATGAATCCTCCTTCGTTGAAAGATCGATACGACTCGCGCAGGATGCGAATCAAAGAAATCGTCTCGGGATGGCCGCCCGCCAGGTGAGTCTCGAGAACCAATGGGCGACGGTTGTTAAACGAACCGAAGCCGTTATGCTACAGGTGTTGGCCGATAGAACCAGTTAGAATGGGGCTAGAGAAATACCTCAGAGGATTCATTTTGTTGGCTTATAAGCATCTTTTTGAATCGTCTGCCAATGAAGTTTAGACGCAGGCGATTTGAATTAACGGTTTTTGAAGCTGGTCGACATCGAAAGCTTATAGGAGAAGATATCGGCGAGGAACGCTCTCCAGATCTTTTCTTATGTCTTCCAGGGCTACTCGAAACACACGATAGTTTTGACGAATTTATTTCGTTTTTAGCACCCAACGCTCGAGTCATGGTTCTTGATTGGTGCGGTCGGGGCGACTCTGATTGGCTTGCCGCAGCCCATGACTATAAGATGAGTGTTTATCTTAGTGACTTGTGGCGTTTTTATACGTATGCGATGGGCGTTATGAGTAGCTGGGCATTCACAGGACAGGGCGAGCGTGATGCAATAACGGTATCAAAATCAGCTCGGATTCATCTTGTGGGGACGAGTATGGGCGGCTTACTTGCGGTTATGTTGGCAAGTGGCAAGCCTAAGATGTTGGGGAGTGTAATCCTAAACGATATCGGGCCCTTATTGCCGTGGAGCGGTGTATTCGCGCTGATGACAAACATTAGTACTGCGAAGTCATCAAGTATGAATACCCTTCGGGGTCCTGATCTTGCCAAGCAGCTCGATGTAGATCCTCAGTTGCTACGTGCAGTTCGACAACCAGCTCATCTTGACTTGCCGCACGAGAACCGATTATCCGGTGTCGACTTTAGTGATCGCTTTGCTGCAGTAACCACACCGATTCTCGTACTACGAGGAATGGACTCTGAGATTGTTAACGATTCAGTGGTGAAGCGAATGTTTGAGATTCATCCGCTTACCCGCATTCATGAGTGCCCAGAGAGCGGCCACCCCGTTGCCTATAGCAAAACGGTTTGTGAAGCCATTCGGCACTTTATCGGTCCCTAGTCTCCCCAGGCTTAAGCCCTGATTCAGAGCGATATACCTCTTTGCCTCTCCTCGTTACTTTCGTAACTTAAATGACATGATGCCGGCCTCCAGATCACGGTACTCTTCGCAATCCAACGGGCAAGCCTTGCCTAGTCGGTTCAGAAGCGCTTCTGCACCAGTCAGATCGTTTCTGATCAACAGCAGCTCGCCGTAGTACTCCAGCGCACCACGATGCAGGGGATCCAATGCAAGGGCTGCTTTGTAGAAAACCTCGGCATTGCTCAGGTCGGGTGGTGATTTCTTGCGTAAACTAAAACCCATCAGGTTATTCCAGTCGGCAGAATGTTTTTGTTCGGCTTTTTTAAGCAACTCAACCGCCTTGTCAAACTGTTCAGACTTAATCGCTTCCCGTGCCTGATACATAGGGTGCGTTGGGAAGGTCTCTGGATCCGAAACGCTAGAGGTGTCTACGGCGTGCGCGGTGACTGTCACACTCCATGCAATCAGAAAGGCTAGACTTTTCATATTGGATATTGAGGAGGGGCTTGGCTGAAAAAATGGCCACGCACTCGGGCGTAGCCATGTTAATACCCGCATGGGGCAGCTGAACCCGTTCCGTTAGAGCCCGATCATTCCGCCATCCTTGCGGGTGATCACGATGGTGGCGGACCTTGGCCGACCGGGGTTGCCATACCCCTGGTTACCGGGCCAAGCACTCTGCGGTGGCGCCGATGCGGCCAGAGGCTTAGACAGCTCGCCCGGGTGCTGAATATTCACAAAGAGCGTTCGGCCATCAGCCGTTTCCGCAATACCGGTTACCTCTGCCCCGAGCGGAGCTACCAAAAAACGCCGAAGTTTTGCATCACCCAAGGCGGCTCCCAGAAAAGTTTCTTGTGTGCCCGTTTGCTCTACCCCATTGACTACCATCTTATTTTTGACGGTGACTTTTCCACCATCACCAACCTGACCAGGAATAGCGGCGAGCATCATGCAGTTTGTCTCATCGGTAAAGGCGCCATCATCCGTTTGAATCCAGCAAATTCCAGTTGCTTTACTGAACCAGAGCCCGTCTGGTGAAGAAAATGCATTTTTTGATGAGAGACCGGATAAATTCGCATCACCCGAATCCTCTTCAGCACCAAATAGAAAAATATCCCAAGCGAAAGCTTTCGCGGTTGCTTTCTGATCAGCCTCTCTAAAACGAATAATATGACCATTTGGGTTTCCTGCGCCTTTGGTTCCATCTGGATCCATGTAGGCACGCGGATTTGCGGGATCTACCTTTGAGGGTGTTCTGTTCGCAGCACTATTATTGGTTAGTGCAAAGTAGACCTCACCGTTGCGATAATTCAGGGCACCCCACTCTGGGCGGTCCATTTTAGTCGCGCCAACAGCATCCGCAGCATGCCGAATATTTACGAGCACATCCGCCTGATTTGCAAACTTGTAGGCGCTGTAATTAGCGAGTCTTGAGTCAGTTATAGTAAGTTCAAGCCACTCACCCCGGCCAGTTGAGTCAAAGCGAGCAGCATAGAGCTTCCCCTCGCTGAGATACTTGTCGCCAGCGGCGATGCCGCCACCGATATCCCGGGGATCCCAGACCGCCGTGGTTACGAATTTATAAATATACTCATTTCGAGCATCGCACCCCATGTAAAACGCGAGGGGCTCGCCAGTCTTTGGAAGACTGCAGACAGCGGCTTCGTGTGCAAAACGACCCATTGCGATTCGCTTGGCGGGCGTTGCGTTGGGCGCTAATGGGTCAATTTCAACGTTATAACCAAAAGTGTTGGCTTCGTTACGAAAATCCTTCTCGGCATTGTTTCCTAAAGCCGCCAGATTCCAACGAGCAAAACGATCGTCTGTAGTCGACACAGTGTGCCAGCCCTGACTGATTGCCTTTGAAGCATTTGCTGCAGGCGCTGCTGAGGCAACCCCATAGCGGCGTCTCGCGGCGATTTCCTTGGCGGGCAGCTCGGAACCAGAACCTGCCACCTGAAAGTAAAACGCCCAGTTCTCTTCGCAGCCAAGATATGTTCCCCACGGGGTCTTTCCATGCCCGCAATTATTCAAAGTACCGCGTGCCATAGACCCGGCAGTGTCCCAGCGGGTCACCATAAAGCTACGAATCTGATCGATTTGCGCCCGTGGGCCACTAATTCGCATCGGCGTTTGGGCAGTAACGCGACGGTTCAACGGTGAGTTTCTTTCAATCCGCCAGCCCTCGGGTGTCTTCACAATCTCCACAATAGAAATTCCGTGTTGATTGATCTCCTTTAACACCTCAAGCTCTGGTCTAACACCGAGATCCCAGTCACCAAACTGAGTGAACTTCTTGCCGCTGATATTGTTCGACGTCTGGCCATTAGGATGCATAAAGTGCGCATCTGCTGAGCTCTCATGATTCACGCACAGAACTGCCCTTCCGGTCTCTTTCTCGGTGTAGCGGCCGTTGGCATCAATGTAGAAAATATCCATACCATCATGATGGTCCCCAATCCGGCGAGACCAGTCATCTAACTCAGCGCCTCGGTTGGTGTAAGCAGCAAGCGTTGCATCAATTGCATCGCCTGTAGCATGCAAGACACTGTACTGATAGCCGGGCGGAAGGATCACATTATCAAGCAAGCTTTTTTCGACTGCAGGAAAGCCTAGCGCCTTAGGGATTGCTGCGGATCCGTAGTCGAGGGTTGCGCACCCGGGCAGCACGGCCATTCCAGCAAGCCCCAGACCGCCGCGCAAAAGGCCCCGCCGAGCCGGGCTCTGGAGGGATTGCGCGAGGACATCTTGAAAATGAACGTTATCAGAGGTGTTACAAATGGGGTCAAGATCAGGGTGGGACATAGAGGGCTCCTTAAAAGCCTCTATTGAATGCCCTTACTATGACAACCTGATGATGGAAATATGACAAAGATAATTAGGCCCTAACGTTCACAGACTACCTGTCGCGCGGCCTGAAGAGTCAGTAGCGTAGTGAGAGCCGAAGCCCCGCGGACTGGGGCGTTAAGAGTTGGCTCAGGTGGCATCGAGCGTATCCACTGGCCGATATCCTGAATGACTTCAGCAGCGCCTAACTGTCGGGTGAGTAAATGCCAGCCCTCAGGATAGATCAGAAACTGAATATGAACTGGAAGACTCGAACTTTCCCGATCTAATCGCGTTAGCCAGCTGCAAATGGGGGCCGGTGGGATGATGCGATCGTTTAGCCCGTACAACACCAAGGTGGGCACGGGGAAAGACATCGGATGATGGAGGGCTTGGCCCATCAGATCAGTGACCCCCATTAGGCTGCTGACCCTGGTTTCTTTGATAAAAAAAGGATCGCGACTCAAGTCCTTTGAAACCTCAGGATCATTCGTCGGCTTGATGCCCAGCGCGCGCACGCCACGACCAGAGAATGTGAAATTGGGCGCAACTGCGTTGAGCATTTGAAGTCCCGCCCGCTGAAACCAAGGCATCGTTTCTGCCCCCCAAAGAGCCGGTGCCTTTAAGATCAGCTGACTCACTGGCAATCCTGGCGACTCGGTGCTGGCCCGAATTGCCACTGCGCCGCCCATGCTCTCTCCAATAAGAGTGATCGGTAGTCCGGGATGTTCTTTACGAAGTCTACTGACCACTTCGCGCAAATCCGCAACCAATCGATCTGAGCCCGGCCAGACACCTGGGGCAGAATTTTCGCCAAAGCCGCGCTGATCGTAGGCATAGAACGTAGCTGTTAACTCTGTCGCCAGACTGCGAGCAAGTGGATCAAAAGCTTTGCTGTAGTCATTAAACCCGTGAATGCCAATTACAATACGCTGTGGTGCTGCGACTGCCCAGACTCTGAGTGACAACTGGGTAGTATCTTGCAGAGTAATCACGCTGCGTTCAGGCATTGCCATCAGTGGCCCAGATAACTGGAACAGAATTGCAACCGACAACAGGGTGAGGTTTAATCTGGTCGGTAGGGTGGGAAGCAGCCCAAAAGCCCAATCGATAGGCTTTCGTTGGCGCAGCGATTGAAAAGCAATCATATGTACGCTGGAGTAAAAGCTCAATTTATCGCTAAAGCTGCCATCAATCCAGCAGAGTTCTCCTATTTAAAGCCATCAAAAACCACGACAAAAGC
>DBCQ01000013.1:0-2826 GCA_002293155.1 Burkholderiales bacterium UBA954
ATCCGCGAGAGGCCTGGGCATTTTGCGATGTTGGGACTGGCTGCGGGTCTATCGCAACGACGCTTGCGCTAGAGATTCCCACGGCAGCCGTCACCGCTACCGACCTATCCGCTCATGCATTAGCAGTTGCGAGAAATAATGCTGCATGGCTGGGGGCTGCTGATCGAATTGAATTCCATGAAGGGGCCTGGTGGGCACCACTCGTCAATAGCCCCAAAAAATTCCATGGAATTCTGAGTAACCCACCCTACATTGAATTTAATGACCCCCACCTTCGCGAGGGTGATCTTCGGTATGAGCCCGCGCTCGCACTCACGGGCCAGGGGCCCAAGGAGATCGCTACCCTCGTGATGGGCGCCCCGGAGCGACTCTTACCCAATGGATTTTTATTGGTTGAGCATGGGTATGATCAGCAGGCCATGATCAAGGGGCTATTTGAATCTGCCGGCCTGATCGACATCCAAGCCGTTGCCGACTCTAGCCACCAGCCCCGGGCTGTACTTGGGTTCAAGAGTCCTGAATAATGAGGGCAGTGACCGCAGTTATCTGAAGACTTATCGCAAAAAGGAAGACAGCAATGGAAGCAAAAGAGTTTATTCAAAAGACAGTCACCGAGCACCCTGTGGTGCTCTTTATGAAGGGTACCGCCCAGTTTCCACAGTGTGGATTTTCTGGCCGTGCAGTACAGATTCTGAAATCCTGTGGCGTAAAAAATGTCGTGACCGTGAATGTGCTCGATGACGAGGGTATTCGGCAGGGCATTAAAGATTTCTCGAATTGGCCAACAATTCCCCAGCTCTACGTAGCGGGTGAATTTATTGGCGGCTCGGACATCATGGGTGAGATGTATGACAGCGGAGAGTTAAAGAAGGTGCTCGATGACTCGGGCGCTACTGCCTGAGTGTTTTGCCGCGGTATCTCTAAAAAAATGGTGCCGACTATCTGACTCGAACAGATGACCTATCGCTTACAAGGCGATTGCTCTACCAACTGAGCTAAGTCGGCGCGTTTTACTTCTTGGTTACGACTTACACCTAGGTACTGACATCTCGGTACTCGCAGCTAAATCTCCTTACTATTTTACGCGAGTGAGTTTTGGGCGGCCATCGGGACCTTTTGGCGATTTCGGTGGCTGCGGCAAGTCGGATTGCTGAGCCGGCAGTGAGGCCGACTCCATTGGCTGGGAGGGCGACTCTTGCTGAAGCTCAAACGCCATACCGTTACCCGTTTCCTTTGCATAGATTGCGCGCACGTTATCCATCGGAACAATAATCTGCTGCACACGGCCTGAGAAACGCGCCTGAAAGGTGATTTCCTCATTCTGGATCTGGAGTTTATCGGTCGCAAGCATGCTGACATTTAGCACAATCTCGCCATTACGCACATGTTCCTTGGGTACCTGAACCGCATCGGTAACGGAGACCGCCAGATAGGGCGTGAACCCGTTATCCGAACACCACTCATGGATTGCTCGGACCAGATAAGGCTTGGTCGATGTCGGCGTGACGGTCTGCTGCATTAACGACGCATTATCTTTTCAGGTGGTGTTAGGGCCTCGAAGAATGCCGGCCGGGAAAAAATACGCTCGGCGTATTTCTGAACCGGTACCGCTGTCTTGGGCAGTTCAATCCCGTAGTACTCCAGGCGCCACAGTAGGGGCGCTAGGGCCACGTCGATCATTGAGAACTCTTCACCGAGCATAAATTTATTCTTGGTCACCACTGGTGCGAGCTGGGCCAGGCGATCACGGACCAAGACCCGGGATTTATCCATCTTTTTAGCGTCTTGCTTCTCAAGGGCCTCGACATGAACAAAGAGTTCGCGCTCAAAATTTAAGAGCAGTAGCCTTGCACGACCCCGCTGAACAGGGTCTGCGGGCATTAACTGGGGGTGGGGAAAGCGCTCATCAATGTATTCGTTAATGATGTTCGATTCGTAGAGAATCAGATCCCGCTCGACCAGGATAGGTACCTGACCATAGGGATTCATGACTGAGATATCTTCGGGTTTATTAAATAGATCCACATCGCGAATTTCGAAATCCATTCCTTTTTCAAAAAGAACGAATCGGCAGCGATGACTAAAGGGGCAGGTTGTTCCGGAGTAGAGCACCATCATTTTTGTGGTTCCTTAATAAACGGAAAGGGTGGAGCGAATGCCCCACCCTATTATTTCTAATTCTGTCTGGCGTTGAACTATCGGATCTTTTTCCAGTAGGCCTTATTGAGGCGCCATGCAATCACAAAGAAGAACGCAAGAAAGACCAGCACAACAATGCCGAAGGTCTTGCGTGTGAACTGGGCTGGCTCAGCAACATAATTCAAAAATGCAGCCAGATCACCAACCGCGGAATCAAATTCAGCGGGCGACTTAGTTTTCTGCATCTCCCAGAGCACGTGGGGCATCCCGACACCCGGGTAGGTTTTATTGTTCCATCCGGTTGGGCGGGAGGGGTCTTCAACATAGGTACGCAGGAATGTATAGACCCAGTCTGTTCCGGTGCCGGAATGTGAGGAACGTGCACGTGCGGTAAGGGAGAGATCTGGGGGTGCTGCACCAAACCACTCTTTCGCATCGTTGCGACTAATCGAGGTCCGGATGTAATCACCGGTCTTCTTGCCCTCAGGTAGGAGTGCTTTGATCTGCTCTTCGTTCATGCCAATGTCAGAAAGGCGGCTATAACGCATTGCCGATACGCCATGGCAACCCAAGCAGTAACTCATGAATGTTTTTGCGCCGTTTTGCATCGCCGCCTTATCGCTTAACTTGGCTTGCGGCACCGAGTCCAATGCAACGGGGCCGGAAGCCGCCATGGCCGAAGGGACA
>DBCQ01000013.1:2954-8959 GCA_002293155.1 Burkholderiales bacterium UBA954
GCGCGATCAGTGCGGCTTGAATGTCACGCGGTCGGGAACCGGCTTGAACTGGCCCTTATTCGACCACAAGGGCATTAAGGCAAAAAATCCAAAATAAAACACCGTTCCCGCTAGAGAATAGGCCTGACCGATGGGCGAAGGCGGCAACACGCCCAGATAACCCAGGATGACAAAGTTCACAACAAATACCGCGTAGAGAACTTTCTGCCAGGTAGGCCGGTAGCGAATCGATTTCACGGGACTGACATCAAGCCAGGGCAGGAAAAACAGAATGATGACCGCGCCGCCCATAATCACCACGCCCCAGAACTTGGCATCAAAAACGCGGAAGGTAATTGCCAGCACAACGATGGCAGCGACCCCTGCGGCACGGATCACCATCGGCCAGTTGGAGCGCAGCAGGGCTAAAGCGCCTAGCGCGGCAGCCCCCACCATGACCCAGGTGAAGAGATCCGTTACCGCACGAAGCATTGAATAAAACGGGGTGAAATACCAGACCGGTGCAATGTGCGGCGGTGTAACAAGCGGATCAGCAGGGATGAAATTATTGAACTCAAGGAAATAGCCGCCGAGTTCGGGGGCAAAAAACACCACCGCGCAGAACACAATTAAGAAGCCTGCGATGCCCACGATATCGTGGACTGTGTAGTAGGGGTGAAATGGAATGCCATCGAGCGGGATGCCATCGGCGTTTTTGTTTTTCTTGATCTCAACACCATCAGGGTTGTTCGATCCAACCTCATGCAAGGCGATGATGTGGGCTGCGACGAGCCCTACCAAGACCAAGGGAATCGCAATCACGTGAAAGGCAAAGAACCGGTTCAGTGTGGCATCACCCACCACAAAATCTCCGCGAACCCAGACCGCTAAGTCGGGGCCGATCAAGGGCACTGCTGCAAATAGGTTCACGATCACCTGGGCGCCCCAGTAAGACATCTGGCCCCAGGGGAGGAGGTAGCCAAAGAAAGCCTCGGCCATCAACATCAAAAAGATCATGCAGCCAAAAATCCAGATCAGCTCGCGTGGTGCGCGATAAGAGCCATACATCATGCCGCGCCACATATGGAGATAGACAATTACAAAAAATGCGGAGGCGCCGGTGGAGTGCATGTAGCGGATAAGCCAGCCGAAGGGAACCTCGCGCATGATGTACTCAACACTGGCAAAGGCGACCGGGATGCCGGCTGCATTAAGCGATGCGTCGGGCTTGTAATGCATGGTGAGGAAAATCCCGGTGATGATCTGCAGCGCTAAGACCACCATCGCCAGGGAACCAAAGAAATACCAGAGGTTGAAATTCTTTGGTGCGTAGTACTCCGAGAGGTGCTCTTTGTACATTTTGGTGAGCGGGAATCGATTATCGATCCAGCCCAGAAGGCCCGTCGTGGTTACAGTTTTCTCAGCTGCCATTCAAATCTCCGATAAAACAATTCTGGAATTAATTACGCTTCGCCTTTTTCATCTCTGCCAATCACCAGACGGGTGTCGGAGAGATACATATGGCGGGGCACCTCGAGGTTGTCGGGCGCAGGCTTATTGGCGTAGACGCGGCCTGCATGATCAAAATTTGATCCGTGGCAGGGGCAGAAGTAGCCACCAGCCCAGTCGGCACCAAGGCCCGGCTGATTGCCAGTCTCAAACTTAGACACTGGGGAGCATCCCAGGTGGGTGCAGATTCCCACCGTGACCAAGACTTCGGGCTTGATGGATCGATGGCGATTCTTGGCGTATTGCGGCACCGGAAATGCGGTGCGATCTGATTTGGGGTCTGCAAGCTGGCTCTCTACTTTTTCAAGGCTTGCGAGCATTTCGGGGGTGCGGCGCACGATCCAGACGGGTTTGCCGCGCCATTCCACTGTTTTGATCGCGCCCGGTGCTAGATCACCAATATCAACTTCCACCGGGGCGCCTGCCGAGCGGGCCTTCTCGGAGGGGGCCATCGAGCTCAGGATTGGGACGGCCGTTGCGGCCGCGGCCACACCACCGGCAGCGCCACAGGCAATCAGCCAGGTGCGACGCTCGGGCTCTATTGACTCTGTTGGGGAAGGAAAACTCAGTTCTTGGTTGGATTGCGACATAAAAAACCTTTTGGAATGCAGAGTTAGGGCAAACACGCATTCTATTCCAGCCAAGGGGGTAAGTTCCAGCAATAATGGCGGCTATGGCACGACGTATCTGGTTAATCTTCGCGCAAGCAACGACCCTTGCTCTGGCGGCACTCTTTGTGGTGCTGACCTTCAAGCCGCACTGGGTTGCAGACCTTGGGTCAGGCCCTGCAGCCCTTGACTCTGGCGAGCTGGGCTTAAAAGACGGGGGCGCCCCCATTGCCGGCCACGGTTTTCGTGATGCGGCCGCCCGAGCCATGCCCGCGGTGGTCTATATCTTCACCACCCAGAAGGTGGCCGTGCCGAACCACCCCCTGCTTAACGACCCCGTATTTAGGAAATTTTTCCGTGACTCTCCAGAGCAGGAGCCTGCCGCCGGGCTCGGTTCAGGCGTGATTGTCTCGGATCGGGGCTATGTGCTGACCAACCACCACGTGATCCAGGGTGCCGAGCAGATTGAGGTGGGTCTTGCCGACGGCCGAAAGGCTAAGGCGGTGCTGGTGGGCTCTGACCCCGAGACCGATCTGGCGGTGCTCCGAATCTCGCTATCAAAACTGCCCGTCATCGCCTTCGGTAGGCCCTCCGAGGCCCGTGTGGGTGATACCGTGTTGGCGATTGGTAACCCCTTTGGTGTGGGCCAGACCGTAACCCAGGGAATTATTAGTGCTCTTGGCCGCTCGCGTCTTGGAATCAATACCTACGAGAACTTTATTCAGACCGATGCCGCTATTAACCCGGGTAATTCAGGTGGTGCGCTCGTAGACACGCAAGGCCACCTGCTTGGAATCAACACCGCCATCTATACCCGCTCGGGCGGCAACCAGGGCATCGGCTTTGCCATTCCTGCGGATACCGCCAGGCATGTGATGGAATCCCTGGTCACCAAGGGCAAGGTAAGTCGCGGCTACATTGGCGTAGAGCCGCGCGATGCCCCAGAGGGTGATGGCAGTCTGATTGCGGGTGTCCTGCGTAACGGGCCGGCCGACGTCGCAGGCATTCAGCCGGGCGATATTGTGGTGGCGGTAAACCAGAAATCGATTCGTAATATGACTGAGCTGATGCAGAGTGTGGCCAGCATGTCGCCAGGAAGCGAGGCGAGCTTTAAGGTGCTGCGTCAGGGGCAGTCGTCGGAGCTCACCGTAAAGATTGCCGAACGACCAAGCGCACAGAAACGCTAGTCTGATTTCTCGCGCGGCGTGATCCAGCGCGACATAAAAATACCAAGTTCATACAGCAGGATCATGGGCACAGCCAGCATGAACTGGCTAATCACATCCGGTGGCGTGACGATTGCGGCGATCACAAACGCAATCACAATAAAGTACGAACGAAAATCTCTGAGTTTGGCGATGGAGACCATACCAAGGCGTACCAAGACCATCTCAACGACAGGTGTTTCAAATGAGAGACCGAATACCAGAAACAGAGTCATCACGAAGCTCAGGTATTTATCGATATCCGTTGCCATCTGAACACCCGCAGGCGTGTAGGCGGCTACGAATTTAAAGACCGCCGGAAACACAAATAGATAGGCAAACGCCATACCGAGTAAAAACAACAGAAAACTGCTCAAGATAATCGGTGCCGCAAGTTTCTTCTCGTGCTCATAGAGCCCGGGGGCAATAAAGGCCCAGGCCTGATAAAGAATGTAGGGCAGTGCGATCACGAAGGCCACCATCATGGTCACCTTCATGGGAACAAAAAAGGGTGCTGTTACATCGGTTGCAATCATTGAGGTGCCCTTCGGCAGGGCATCAATCAGAGGTGTTGCCAAGATTGAATAGATGTCGGGCGCCCAATAGACGAGGCTTAGGAACACCACGATCAGCGCAATTGCGGCCCTCACCAGACGATCGCGCAACTCCACGAGGTGCGTAACAAAGCCCTCTTCTTTTAGTTCAGGCTCGTTAGAACCCGAGTTGCCGGTCTGTTGATCACTCATCGCGGGGTCGCTTCTGCATAAAACGTTTGCGCAGGCGGTTGCGTAGCCGCTCGCGAATTCGGCGCTGCTCGGCCTGCTCTGACCAGGAGGGCTCAGGTGCGTTGATATGCAGACCACGCCGCTCGAGGGCGGGTTTCGCGGCGTCCTCACCAAACCCCTCCCAGACATCACCCGTGCCGCCGGTTAGCCCCGGGCCAACACTGGCACTTAAATCAGAGGTTACGCCAGAGACTTCTTTTTCAACATTCTGCACACCCGATTGAATCTGTTCGCCAACGGCCTTGACCTGATTCTGGACTTTGCGTAGCTCTTCAAGATCGACCTGGCGCTGGATATCGGATTTAACATCGTTGACGTAACGCTGGGCGCGGCCCAACAAGGCACCAATCGTGCGGGTTGCAACAGGGAGGCGTTTTGGTCCAACCACAACGAGTGCCACAACACCAATCAAAATGAGTTCAGAAAAACCGATATCAAACATGACGGATGCCAAACCTCATACCAGACCCTGTGCCAGACAATTGTGGCGTCGGCGACGCCTTGCGAATCAATCGGAGAAGAGAAGATCGACGGGCCGGACCCATGGATTACGGGCCCGGTGCTTTACGAAGGAGTCTTGTCTTTTACTTGTACGTCGATTGTTGGGGCTTCGGTTTTCTGGGTTGTCTGAGCTGTCTGTGATGCGGCTGCCTCGGCTGATGTGCCGCCCTCTTTCATGCCGTCTTTAAATCCTTTGACCGCACCGCCAATATCCGAGCCGAGATTACGCAGCTTCTTGGTGCCAAACACCAACAAGACAATCAACAAAACAATTAACCAATGCCAGACACTAAAGGAACCCATCACGGTCTCCGAATTAAGAGTTAAAGCCGCGTTCTGGAGGCCGTTAGCCCACCTAGAACATGCACGTGCAGATGATACACCTCCTGCCCGCCCGCTGGTCCTGTGTTAACAATGCATCGAAACCCGTCGGGACAGCCATTCTCCTTGGCTAGGCGAGGTGCAAGCACTAGCATTTTCCCCAAGAGATTCGCGTGAGAATCATCCACTTCTTGTAAGGAAATAATGTGCTGCTTTGGGATGATGAGGAGGTGAAGCGGGGCCTTGGGGTTGATATCGTGAAAGGCAATAAAGTCTTCGTCTTCATAGGCCTTTTTTGCAGGAATCTGGCCAAGAACAATCTTGCAGAAAATACAGTCTAGGTCGGTCATGGGGTTCGGGCTTTCTTTTGCCAAGCCTAGGGCTTTTCGGCTGCGCGCCGGGCAGCCTTCTCATCAAGGCCGGAGATGCCCTCACGTCGGGCAAGTTCCGCCAAGACCTGCTCAGGCCGAATACCCGCCTGCACTAAGGCCACAAGGCAGTGAAACCAGAGATCGGCCATCTCGCTCACGATGCGATCGGGTGCACCATCCTTTGCGGCCATGATGACCTCGGTGGCCTCCTCGCCAACTTTTTTTAAGGCGGCATCCGGTGCGGCCGCTAAGAGGCGGGCGACATAGGAGCTTGATGGGTCGAGGCCGCGTCGGGTGGCAATGACATCGGCCAGCCGGGCGAAGACCTGCTGCGGATTCTGGATTGCACCATCCGGCGAGAGTTGTTTGGGGTCTTGCAGATTGGAAGTCATGGCAGACAAATGAGTCAGAAGAGTAAGAAAAAATGCAGTCTACCCTTGCTGAGTTCCGCTGTCGGTTTTTTTTGCGGCGTAGAGGATGGCGGGATCCTTTAAGACCGGATCGACCGGATTCCAGACTAAGCCTTCCCCACCCGGGGCAGCCTGCAGGCGCAGATACATGCACGAGGCCCGACCCGTATGACAGGCAATGCCGCCTACCTGTTCGACCATCAGCAAGATGACATCGGAATCGCAATCTAATCGAATCTCTTTTACGAGCTGACGATTGCCTGATTCCTCTCCCTTACGCCAGAGGCGATTTCGCGATCTTGAAAAATAGACAGCC
>DBCQ01000013.1:8985-9850 GCA_002293155.1 Burkholderiales bacterium UBA954
TCTAAGAGGGCCTGCCGATTCATCCAGGCCACCATCAAGACACGTCCCGAGACCACATCCTGGGCGATCGCCGTGACAAGACCACGCTCATCCCAACGGACTTGATCAGACCATTGCGGGCCGGCTATGGGTTGATTCATATCGCACCCATCGCAGCAACTCCTCGCACGCAGACCCCACGATCGGCCATGAACTGCTTGGCCTGGCCAATGGTGTGCTGGCCAAAATGAAAAATGGAGGCCGCCAAAACCGCATCGGCCGCGCCCTCAGTAACCCCCTCTAAGAGATCATTAAGACTGCCTACACCACCGCTCGCAATGACCGGAATGTTGACAGCACCGGAGACCGCGCGGGTGAGGGCAAGATCAAATCCTTTTCCGGTGCCATCGCGATCCATGCTGGTTAATAAAATCTCGCCCGCACCGAGTTGCGCCACGCGCCTTGCCCACTCTATGGCATCTAGGCCTGTGGCGTTTCGCCCGCCATGGGTGAAGACTTCCCAATGATCACCCACCCGTTTTGCATCAATGGCCACCACAATGCACTGGGCACCAAACTTCTGAGAGCAATCCCGAATGAGTTCTGGATGTTGAATCGCTGCGGTGTTGATACTAATTTTGTCTGCGCCCGCGTTAAGTAAACGGCGGACATCCTCCACGGTACGCACACCGCCGCCCACCGTGAGGGGAATAAAGACCTGGTCGGCCACCGCCTCAATCATGGGGAGAATGAGATCTCGGGCATCACTTGATGCAGTGATATCTAAAAAAGTGACCTCGTCTGCGCCCTGCTGGTCGTATTGGCGCGCGATCTCAACCGGGTCTCCTGCATCCCGCAGATCCACAAAATTGACGCCCTTGACGAC
>DBCQ01000064.1 GCA_002293155.1 Burkholderiales bacterium UBA954
GCCCATAGTTTAGGGGACATTCGATTTAGCCTGAACAAAATTCATATAAATACGTAAACTAATCCCTCGCAGGCCTCTTGCCGGCTCCCCATCCTCAACCTTCCTACCTATGGAGATTTTTATGTCTCAATACCCCGCAAGAAAATCCACTGTTCCAAACGCAGGGCTGCTAATGCTGAGCGCAATCACAGTTGGCCTAGTCGCTTGCTCGCCCAAAGATAGCTCGGTCAAGATTGGCCATGTCGCCCCCCTGACAGGCTCGATCGCACACCTTGGAAAGGATAACGAGGCTGGCGCTAAGCTCGCGATCGCCGACCTGAATAAAGCAGGAATCAAAATTGGGGGCAGCCCCGTCACGTTCACCTTGCTATCCGAAGATGATGGGGCCGACCCGAAGCAAGGCACGGCTGCCGCACAGAAATTGGTCGACGCTAAAGTCGCCGGTGTAATTGGCCATCTGAATTCAGGCACAACGATTCCTGCGTCAAAACTCTATAACGATGCAGGCATTGCGCAGATTTCCCCCTCCGCCACGAATCCTAAATATACGCTGCAGGGCTATAAGACCGCCTTCCGGGTGGTGGCCAACGATGCGCAGCTAGGCGGCACTCTCGGACGCTACGCAGTGCAAGAACTCAAGGGTAAAAGTATCGCAGTCATTGATGACCGTACCGCCTACGGTCAAGGGGTCGCTGATGAATTTGTGAAAGGTGTTGAGTCTGCAGGTGGCAAGATTATCGACCGACAATTTACGACCGATAAGGCAACCGATTTCATGTCAATCTTGACTGCGATTCGCGGCAAGAAACCCGATATCGTTTTCTATGGAGGCATGGATGCAGTCGCAGGACCAATGCTTCGCCAGATGGATCAGCTGAAGATTACTGCTAAGTTTATGGGCGGCGACGGAATCTGCACAGGTGAACTACCCAATCTCGCCGGAAAGGCGCTTGGTAACAACAAGATATTTTGTGCTGAGGCCGGTGGCGTTGTCGGCGCCTATGAGAAAAAGTTAGCTGATTTCCGGGAGCGATTCCAAAAGGAGACAGGGGCCGAGATAAAACTCTATGCGCCCTATGTCTACGATGCCACCATGGTCATGGTTGAGGCAATGAAGAAAGCCAATTCAACGGATCCCAAGAAATATCTCCCCGAGCTTGCGAAGATCCAGTACGACGGCGTTACAGGTCCCATCGCATTTGATGCTAATGGCGACATCAAGGGCGGAACGCTTACGCTTTTTACCTTCCGCAACGGAAAGCGTGAATCACTTAGCGTAATTCAATAAGTGTTGTGATGGGGTAGGCACTACGCCTGCCCCGCCCCACCAGAGGGGTCATATGGATACCCTGATTCAGCAGATCATCAATGGCCTCGTCCTCGGGAGCGTTTATGCGCTTGTCGCCCTAGGCTACACCATGGTCTACGGAATTCTGCAGTTAATTAATTTCGCTCACGGCGAGGTCTTGATGATCGGGGCAATGATCGCCTTAACGATCTTGCAGATTATGGCCCTCTACTTTCCCGGTATCCCCCTTGTTATCCAATTACTGATCGCGACCCTTGTAGCCATTCCCGCCTGCATGCTGCTCTCAGCGGCCATTGAACGCATTGCCTATCGGCCGCTTAGAAATTCTCCACGACTTGCGCCATTGATTACAGCAATTGGCTTATCGATCGTCTTACAAACGCTCGCAATGATGATTTGGTCGCCAAATCCTCGAGTGTTCCCCGATCTATTGTCAACGACACCCTTTGAGATTGCCGGTGCCCTACTTGCGCCCAAGCAGCTCTTGATACTCGTCGTCGCAGGCCTTGCGATGCTCGGGCTTTTACTACTTGTTCACCGTACAAGGCTCGGTCGCGCGATGCGGGCGGTATCGGAGAATCCAAAAATAGCGAGTCTGATGGGCGTAAACCCCGATCAGATCATTACGGCAACCTTCATACTGGGTGCTGCCCTTGCAGCGATTGCAGGTGTTTTGGTGGCCATGAATTACAACATCGTCCACTTTACAATGGGCTTTTTACTCGGCCTGAAGGCATTCACTGCTGCAGTTCTCGGCGGTATCGGCAATCTTGCGGGTGCAGTTGCTGGAGGCCTGCTGCTTGGCATCATCGAGAGCCTTGGCGCAGGATACGTTGGAGACCTAACCGGAGGGTTTCTGGGCAGTCACTACCAAGACATCTTTGCGTTTGCGGTCTTGATTCTGGTGCTGGTCTTTCGGCCCTCTGGCCTTCTCGGTGAACGGATTGCAGACCGGGCCTAATATGGGATTCGCACAACTCTCAATTCCCTTGTCTCGTCGCAATGCGCAGATCGCAGTCATTGGAATTGGGCTTGCATTGATCGCCCTACCCTTTGTTGTCGGTATCGCGGGGAACGCCTGGATCAGGATTCTCGCCTTCGCCATGCTCTACATCATGCTGGCCCTTGGGCTCAATATCGTCGTGGGCTACGCCGGCCTACTTGACCTCGGCTACATCGCATTTTATGCGGTAGGCGCATACCTCTATGCCCTTCTGTCCTCTCCCCATTTGTTTGAACAGTTCGCATGGATTCGTGAGGCCTTCCCCGATGGGCTACACAGTTCAATCTGGTTTGTAATTCCTCTCTCAGCCTGTATCGCTGCTCTATTTGGGGTGTTGTTGGGGGCACCGACGCTGCGTTTAAGGGGAGACTATCTTGCAATTGTGACCTTGGGATTCGGCGAAATTATTCGGATATTTCTAAATAATCTCAATGCGCCGGTCAATCTCACTAATGGCCCCCAAGGCATCAGTAACATTGACCCCATTTCGATAGGGCCCGTTAACCTTGGTAAATCGCTTGATATTTTTGGAATTAGCATTCCATCGGTACAGCTCTATTACTACCTATTTCTAATTCTTGCCCTCTTGATGATTGTGGTTAGCATCCGACTACAGGATTCACGAATTGGTCGCGCCTGGATTGCTATTCGGGAAGACGAGGTGGCTGCGAAGGCGATGGGTATCAACACCCGTAATGTCAAGCTACTCGCCTTTGCAATGGGAGCCTCATTTGGTGGCGTATCGGGTGCGATGTTCTCCGCATTCCAGGGATTCGTTTCTCCTGAGAGTTTTGTTCTGATGGAAAGCATTGTTGTTGTCGCAATGGTGGTGCTTGGAGGAATCGGCTACGTGCCGGGAGTGATTCTCGGGGCAGTGCTTCTCTATGCAATTCCAGAGGCTCTGCGTTATGTCGCTAAGCCCATCCAAGAGACGCTGTTTGGTCAAGAGCTTATCGCACCCGAGGCGCTCCGTATGTTGTTATTTGGGCTTGCGATGGTGATGGTGATGCTGTTTCGGCCACTTGGGCTCCTGTCTGCGAGGCGCTCGCAATGAGGTCGGCACTGCTATCGGTGCGCTCGGCACGAAAGACATTCGGGGGGTTACTGGCGCTCGATGATGTGAGCCTCAGCATATTGCCTGGCCAGATCTATGGATTGATTGGTCCTAACGGCGCTGGAAAGACTACTTTCTTTAACGTGGTCACCGGTCTCACTACCCCTGATGCAGGCCAGTTTACGCTACAGGGTCTGCCGTACCGGCCGACGGCCGTTCATGCAGTGACGCGGGCGGGTATTGCAAGGACCTTTCAGAATATTCGTCTCTTTCCCGAGATGACTGCGCTTGAAAATGTAATGGTAGGTCGCCACCTGCGTACACACGGACTCCATCGTGGTGTTATTGGCGCCCTTCTTCGGACGCATCAATTTAGAATGAGCGAGGCTGCAATTCGGCGTGAGGCCACCGACCTACTCGCCTACCTTGGAATTGATCGCTTCAAGGATTCCTTGGCAAAGACCTTATCCTACGGAGATCAGCGTCGACTCGAGATTGCCCGGGCACTGGCTACCGAACCCCTCCTGCTCGCACTGGATGAGCCCGCTGCGGGAATGAACGCAACAGAAAAAAATGCACTAAAGGAAACGCTAGAAACCATCAGGCGTGATGGGAAGACCATTCTGATTATCGAGCATGATGTAGGGCTTGTCATGGGGCTGTGTGATCGGGTGACCGTTTTAGACTACGGTCGGGTGATCGCGCAAGGCGCTCCGGCAGAGGTCCAGCGACACCCTGATGTGATCGCGGCCTATCTCGGTTCAGGGGCAGTCCATGCCTGAGTCCTCTGGGGCAGCGCTGCACTGCGCGGGGCTTAAGATACGCTATGGCGGCATTGAGGCCGTTAAAGGGGT
>DBCQ01000021.1:0-8013 GCA_002293155.1 Burkholderiales bacterium UBA954
AACCCCATTATTGGTTGGATGAACGATCTCGAAAACCTCACGATTCATGATGTCCGTCAGTGGTACGCCACCTGGTATGCGCCTAACAATCTGATTCTCGTGGTTGCAGGTGATGTCAAAGCACAGGAGGTTCTCGCCTGGGCCAAGGAGTTTTATGGCTCGATGAAGGCAAGACCGCTGCCCACAAGAAAACCGCAGTCCGAGCCCGAGCAAAATGGTGTACGTCGGGTAGCACTCAAGGCGCCTGCACAGAACGCATTTCTAATGCTGGCCTATAAGGCACCCACACTTCGAGAAAGTCTCGGCCCGCTGGGTGTGACGCAGACTGCAGCGCGAGATCTCGTGGCCTTAGATGTCCTCAGCACTCTCTTAGATGACCCCGGAACGGGCAGGCTTACCAAGCGACTCGTGCAGCAGGAGCGCAGCGCAATCTCGGTGGGTGCCGGCAGCGAGGGTATCAGCCGCGGGCCCGGGCTTTTTTATATTGATGTCACTGCCTCGCCTGGCGTGACCCTGCCCTCACTGGAGGCCAAGGTCAAGCAAGAGATCGCCCGTATCGCCACAGACGGCGTTGATGAACAAGAACTTACGCGCGTGAAACGACAGGCGAAGGCAAGCCAGGTCTTTCGACAGGATTCTGCATTTTCACTTGCGATGGAGGCGGCCCGGCTTCTGCTTGCTGGCCGCACACTTGCAGATTCAGATGCTTGGCTTACGGTGCTTGAGGATATTCGTAGTGATGATCTCAAGCGTGTTGCGGCACGCTACTTTATTGATGATCAATTAACCGCATTAGAGTTTGAGCCGCTGCCGCTTGACGGCAGTGCCAAGCGTGGGAAGGCTCCTTCCGCCTTCGGCGCGAGCACAGGCACGCGACATTAAGGAGATGTGAGTTGAAACTGAATTACAACGTGACTGAGATGACCAGACTCCTTTTAAAAGCCCAGAGGGCTCTGCGTTGGGCCTTCTGTCTGGGCGCAGTGCTGATCACAACCACGACCGCATCGGCTGCCATTACACAGTGGGTTACGCCCTATGGCACGCAGGTCGTCTTTCTTGCTGCAAAAGAAATCCCGATGGTGGATGTCTCCATCGATCTCGATGCCGGCAGCCGCTGGGACCCAGAGGGCCGATCGGGTCTTGCATCAATGACACTGGCCATGCTCGCAAAGGGCGTTGCCGCGCAGTCGGGCCAGCCCGCACTTTCTGAAACAGCAATCAGCGAAGCATTTGCCGAGTTGGCTGCGCAGCGCGGCGGCAGTGTCTCGCTTGATCGGGCAACAATCACGCTGCGGGCTCTCGCTGATCGCGAGGTCCGACAATCTGCAGCGATGCTGGCATCGCGGCTGATGAACCATCCAGTCTTTGATGCCAATATTCTTGATCGCGAAAAACAACGCTCAATTGCCTCGATTCGGGAATCCATGACACAGCCTCAGTCGATTGCGACTAAGGCGTTATGGCAGTCGATGTATCCCAATCATCCCTACGGCCAGTCGTCAACACCGGAATCGATTGCAGCAATCACAGCAGATGATCTGGCAAGGTTTCATCAAACCTATTGGCAGCCCCAGCGGATGCGCATCACCATCGTAGGTGCCCTCTCTGAGGACGAGGCCAGAGAGTTGGTGGAGCGCTTAATGATCTATTCACCTAAGCAGGCTGCGGCGCCCTTGCGGCCGTCGATGCAGAAACCTGGTCCTGCTGTTAGCACCCAAAGCAGTGGGATGAGTTTAAAACGGCAGGCAATCCCACACCCCGCGACACAGAGCCATGTCTGGATGGGCCTGCCTGCACTCGCCCGTGATGATCCAGATTTCTTTGCAATCACGGTGGGCAATTACATCTTAGGTGGTGGTGGTTTTGTATCGAGGCTCACCGAAGAGATTCGTGAAAAGCGTGGGCTGTCTTACAGCGTATTTAGTGCCTTTCAGCCGCTGGTTCAGCCGGGTCCATTTCTAATTGGCCTGCAGACACAGAATGCGAAGGCGCCTCAAGCCCTATCGGTGGTAGAAGACACATTGCGGCGGTTTTTAAGAGATGGCCCAACGGAAAAAGAGCTCAGGGCAGCCAAGCAAAAT
This sequence comes from Burkholderiales bacterium UBA954, assembly GCA_002293155.1. GTDB lineage: Bacteria > Pseudomonadota > Gammaproteobacteria > Burkholderiales > Burkholderiaceae_A > Lacustribacter > Lacustribacter communis. The sequence goes on from DBCQ01000021.1 coordinate 2,082, forward strand.
CTGGTGGGTGGATTCGCGCTGCGTGTTGATTCCAACCGCAAGCTCCTCGATAACCTCGCACAGATTAATTATTACGACCTGCCGCTTGACTATCTGCAGACATGGACAAAGAAAGTCTCCGCCGTTAGTGCCGCAGATATACGCAAAGCGATGTCACGGGTGGTTCAGCTTGATCGTTTATCGGTTGTCGTAGTGGCGGGCCCAGAGGGATTCACACCGTAAGCAAGGGCTATGGGAGAGCTTCGTATTATTGGTGGCCAATGGAAGCGCACGCCCATCGTTGTGCGTGATGCACGGGGATTGCGACCAACACCTGACCGTGTTCGCGAGACGCTTTTTAACTGGTTGGGCCAATGGATACATGGCTGGAACTGCCTTGATCTTTTTGCAGGCGCTGGAAGTCTTGGTCTTGAGGCGGGCTCGCGCGGTGCCGAGCGAGTGACGCTGGTGGAAATAAACCCTCAGGCCTGTCGCGCGCTTGAACAGATCATCACCAGGCTAAAGGCGACCGATCGCCTAAAAGTCGTCAAATCCACAGCCGAGGATTTCTTGCGGGCCCAGTCAATACCCCAGCGTTTTGATCTGATTTTCATGGATCCGCCCTTTGCAAGCGGCCTGCTCGAGAAGACACTACCCCTGGCGCTTGAGCATCTAGCCCCAGAGGGCCTGATCTACGTGGAAACAGATCGACCCCTGTCGCCCGAGTGGGCTGCCCAGCACGGCCTCATCTGTCGGCGCGCAGACAAGGCGAGCGCGGTTCATTATCATCTGCTCCAACCGCGCTTTGCGGGAGAGGGAGAACAAGATGATGAAAGCGGTTTATCCGGGAACCTTTGATCCGATGACACGGGGCCATGAAGACCTTGTACGTCGGGCCAGTAAGCTATTTGATCGATTGATTGTTGGCGTCGCAGACAGCCGATCCAAGAAACCATTTTTCTCAATGCAAGAGCGTGTTGAGATTGCAACGGAAGTGCTTGGGCACTATCCCAATGTTGAGGTTGCGGGGTTCACCGGGCTTTTAAAAGATTTTGTACGGGCCCACGAGGCAAAAGTAATCATCCGGGGTCTGCGGGCTGTCTCAGATTTTGAATATGAGTTTCAGATGGCTGGAATGAATCGCTACCTGTTACCCGACGTTGAAACACTCTTTCTCACGCCATCCGATCAATACCAGTTCATCTCGGGAACGATTGTGCGCGAGATCGCACAGCTGGGTGGCGATGTCAGTAAATTTGTATTTCCCTCGGTCGAGAAGTGGTTGGTCGAGCGGCTGACCAATCCAGGCCAAGAGTAGGTGGAGGCTTTGCGCAACGAAAGGGCCTCGGGTGGTTCATGGCGCTTCTAATCACCGATCAATGCATTAACTGCGATGTCTGTGAACCAGTCTGCCCGAATACGGCGATCTCGATGGGTGAGGAGATCTATCAGATCGCGCCCGAGCGTTGTACCGAGTGTGTGGGGCATTTTGATGAGCCTCAATGCCAGGTGGTCTGCCCTGTCGCCTGTATTGAGATTAGCCCCAACTGGATTGAAACCAAGGATCAGCTGCTCGCTAAGGTGGCCGCGCTTGGAACGCTGTCGGCCGTAAAAAGCGATAATTGACGCTTTCGTTACTCTAAAGCGATCTTCATGGCTCTCCAATGCGGCATTGTCGGCCTGCCGAACGTCGGCAAATCAACTCTCTTTAATGCGCTCACCAAGGCCGGGATCGCGGCAGAGAACTATCCGTTCTGCACGATTGAGCCCAATGTCGGCATCGTCGAGGTTCCGGACTTACGACTTTCCGCGCTAGCCGCGATCGTCAAGCCTGAGCGCATCATGCCGGCCACCGTCGAGTTTGTAGACATTGCAGGCCTCGTGGCCGGGGCAAGTAAAGGGGAGGGCCTAGGCAATCAGTTTCTGGCCAATATTCGCGAAACGGATGCCATTGTGAATGTCGTTCGTTGTTTCGACGATGACAACGTGGTGCACGTCAACGGCAAGGTGGATCCGCTGGCCGATATCGAAACTATAGAAACAGAATTGGCCTTGGCTGACCTAGCGAATGTGGAAAAGCAGATCACCAAAACTGCAAAGCTCGCCAAATCAGGTAATGACAAAGAGGCTTCACGGCTATTGCCGGTGCTTGAGAAATGCCGTGCACAGCTTGATCAGGCTAGGCCCATTCGTGCATTAGGTTTAGACGCAGAAGAGAAGGCATTGATTCAACCTTTCTGCCTCATCACTGCAAAGCCCGCAATGTTTGTGGGCAATGTGGCCGAGAGCGGATTTAAAAATAATCCCTATCTTGAAAAACTCGAGGCCTATGCCAAGTCTCAGCATGCGCCCGTCGTTGCCATATGCGCAGCCATAGAGGCAGAGATCGGCGATATGCCCGACGAGGATAAGGCCGTGTTTCTGGCTGATATGGGAATGCAGGAGCCAGGGCTGAACCGGCTGATTCGCGCAGGATTTTCTCTGCTTGGATTACAGACCTACTTCACTGCAGGCGTGAAAGAGGTCCGCGCCTGGACGGTAAGAATTGGCGCGACAGCGCCCGCTGCTGCGGGCGTTATTCACACGGATTTTGAACGAGGGTTTATCCGTGCCGAGGTGATCGCCTATGACGACTTTATCGCCTGCAAGGGCGAGCATGGCGCCAAGGAGGCAGGCAAGATGCGGCTAGAAGGTAAGGAGTATCTAGTAAAAGATGGCGATGTCATGCACTTCCGGTTTAACGTCTAAGCTCTAGAACGAATGCAGCCGTCGTTGTGCGGCGGCGATATCGCCGCTGACGAGCGATGGAATTTCTTTTGTAATCGAATCGATTGCACGGTCAATGGAGATCTTCTCTTCAAGCCGTGGTGCATTTAAAACAAATGCGGCGACCTCTTGATTCAGATTTAGAGTTCGGGGGTGCCCAATTCCAATTCTTAGTCGCCAGAAATCGGGCGAGCCCAGATGGGATTCAATATCTCGAATCCCGTTGTGGCCGCCATGGCCGCCGCCCTGCTTAAGCCTGATCGCGCCGGGCGGCAGATCTAATTCATCGTGGATGATCAGAATCTCTTCGGGTACCAGCCGGTGGAATCTTGAGAAACTTCCTACGGCCTCACCTGAGGCATTCATGAAGGTCGCGGGTTTCATCAGCCAGCGGTCACCACCTGCGATCAAGACCTTGACGATATCCGCCTTAAATCTCGTTTCTCTAGACCAGCCCGAGCCTGCGAGTTGCTCAACAGCCCAGAACCCGACGTTATGCCGGTGACCGGCATACTGCGCGCCGGGATTGCCGAGCCCGACAATCAGTTTCACTCGAAATAAAAAAGGCTGCCGAAGGGTCTTCGAGAAGATCCGTCAGCAGCCTGATAATCCTGCGCGTTCATGCCGAACAGCAGTGGTTTGCTAAGAGAGATTAAGCCGCGGGTTTTGCGTCACCACCTGCGGGTTTTGCTTCAGCCGCGCCTGCAGCAGGGGCCTCGGCAGCATCATCGGCTCCACCACCCGCGATCGTTGCAGTCACCACGGTTGGGTTTTCGCCGCTGTGCAGGACCAGTGTTACACCCGCCGGCATGACCAGATCACGCACGTGCATCGAGTGTCCAACCGAGAGGCTACCGAGATCGACTTCGATGAATTCTGGGAGATCTTTCGGTAAGCAAGAGACCAGAACGTCGTTGAGAATGTGGCTCACGATGGCGCCTGACTGTTTAACTGCGGGAGAGATCTCCTGGTTTTTAAAGTGCAGAGGCACCCGCGTCTGGAGTTTGGATTTTGCATCGATCCGCTGGAAATCCACATGCAACACCAAGGGCTTATAGGGGTGCATCTGATAATCACGCAGCAACACCTGCTCGGCCTTACCATCGACTTCAAGATCAAGAATCGATGAGTGGAAGGATTCCACCTTTAACGCCAATAGAATTGGGTTATGGTCGAGCTCGATATTCGATGGGGTTTTTTGGGCGCCATAGACAATGCCAGGCACCTTACCGCTGCGGCGAAGACGGCGGCTCGCACCCGATCCTTGCACCGTACGGGAAGTGGCAACTACTTTCATTTACTACTCCTTAAAAACGCGCCTCTGTTTTAAAAGCGCGGGTCAAAAATCCTCTCGACTCCATCAATTGCCGCGACCAGCAAAAAACAGCATCAAGAGGCACGAAAAACTGATTCAACGAACTTGCAGCCTACTCCAACAATAGAACCTACAAATAAAGCCTACGAACAGAACCGGTGTGCCGCTACTCAACAAAGAGTGAACTCACTGAATCGGATTTCACAATTCTCAGAATTGTTTCCCCAACCAATCCCGCACATGACAGCACACGAATTCGGGCGGCAAGCTGGGATTCCTTCGATACCGGTATCGAGTCGGTAACCACCAATTCATCAAGCGCCGACTGGGCGATTCGGTCGACCGCGCCCCCCGAGAGCACCGCATGGGTACAGTAGGCCACGACGCGATTCGCACCGTGATCTTTTAGGGCCTGGGCAGCACGGGTGAGCGTACCTGCGGTGTCGACCATATCATCCATGATCATGCAGACACGGCCTTCAACATCACCGATGATATTCATCACCTCTGAGACATTGGCCTTCGGTCTGCGCTTATCGATAATGGCGAGATCGCAATCCATCTGCTTTGCAAATGCACGGGCCCGGACAACGCCGCCAACATCAGGGGAGACCACCATCAGATTGGGGTAGGTCTGCTGCCAGACATCGGCAAGAATAATTGGGGCCGCGTAGATGTTGTCGACTGGAATATCAAAAAATCCTTGAATCTGATCAGAGTGCAGATCCATAGTCAGTACACGATTAACACCCACACTCTGCAGCATATTTGCAACCACCTTCGCACTGATTGGCACGCGCGAGGAGCGTACCCGGCGATCTTGGCGTGCATACCCAAAGTAGGGCACTGCAGCGGTAATCCGTTCAGCAGAGGCACGACGCAAAGCATCGCAGATCAGCATGACTTCCATCAGGTGATCATTAGCGGGCGCACAGGTTGACTGCAACACAACACAGTGCCGGCCGCGTACGTGCTCAAGAATTTCAACTGTCGATTCGCCGTCACTGAATTGAGACACATTGGCCCGACCGACGCGAGTGCCGAGGTGACGTGCTACATCAGCCGCCAACTTGGGGTTGGCGTTACCGGTAAAGATCATGAGCCCTTCGGGGGCACCGCCTTCATTATTTAATATGCGGTCGACCATCTTGTTTCTTAATACAGAGCCCAAAAAATTTGGCTGGGGAGGAAGGATTCGAACCCTCGCATGCCGGAATCAAAATCCGGTGCCTTTACCAACTTGGCGACTCCCCAACAGGTCTAACTACGGCGCTCCGGGTGTGTCATTAGCGTTTGACAGAGCTTCAAGTGCGCAAGACGATAACCCTGCGCAGTACTTTGAAATTCTTCCAAGCGATGGAACACACGCCTCGCAGTCTGGTGGTCTGGCGCGGTGCAAAAAACCGCCCCCCCCGAGCCCGACATACGAACCGCTTCCGGTGCAATGCCTTCGCAATCTGCAGCCTGAGAAAGCCAGTTCAGGATCAGGTCCACATCCGGGAAAAGTGCCCTCGTGACGGGTTCTAGATCATTGTGGCCAAAATCCCACACCGGGTGAGAGGCTGCTTGGGCGAAGTCCGCGATTTTCAAGGGTTTGGAATTTCGTGTCAATTCAGGGGATTGGAAGATTCTGGCCGTCGGTACCGGACAAGCGGGTACTGCGACTACCACCCATCGAGGAATACTATTAAATGGGGACAGGTTCTCCCCAATTCCTTGTGCGAAGGCGGACCGCCCGAACAGGAAAAAAGGCACATCAGCGCCAAGCGTAAGACCGATTTCGGCTAACTGGGCGGCTGAGAGGTCAAGCCCCCATAGGCGATTTAATCCATAGAGGGTCGTTGCAGCGTCAGAGCTCCCCCCGCCAAGCCC
>DBCQ01000021.1:8145-11093 GCA_002293155.1 Burkholderiales bacterium UBA954
GCGCCCCAATCACGTCGCCCTCACGGCGAATATCGGACTCAGGGCGAGTGGTGAGGTGAATCGTGTCAGACCAGTCGAGAAGTTCAAAGGCGCTCTGCAACAGGTGATAGCCGTCTGCACGGCGGCCGACGATATGTAAAAACAGATTGATTTTTGCCGGGGCTAGCAGGCGCAGAGCCGTCATTTCACAGGATCCAGTGCGATGCGAAGATGCAGCTGTGCACTGCCCACGGCAAGTTGATGTTGTTCATCAGTCTTTGTGGCCCGCGTGATGAGTTCTAAAAGAGCATCAAGTAAACGATCGAGTGCAGCATCATTTACGGATTCTGAGGACTGCAGACCGAGTAGGCGTTGCGCGAAACGCCGCTTGTCACCCTCGGTGAGCAATAGGCCTTGTGCATCAAAAATCCGCACGGGTAGGTCTGGGCGCTGCTCGAGGCTGCCGATGGATTGCCCTAAGGGGCCAAGCCAGATCAGAACCCTGCGACTCGCCCTGGGCTTGGTCATGGAGGAGAGCCGCATCAGTTCAAATTGGCCCTGTGTTCCAAGGCTCTCAGTACCTGCTTCGGTAAGCCGAAGGACAAATCGGCCCGACCGAACCTCGTCGATTTGTTCATCGGCGTGCTGTGGGTAGAACTGCTCACGCTGGGTAGGCAGGCCAGCGCATGCCGTGATGAGCGTTGAGATGAACAATAGAAAAAATAAACGCACAGCCAGACTCAGTTAGCGCGGGTGAACGCGGGCGGGCGAAATACCAAGGCGGTTTAAGGTATTGATCAGGATGTCGCTTCGGGGGTCCGCCTGAAAGGCGGCACGAAAGAACGACTCTGCCTCTGCGGTCTGGCCTTTTTTCCACAGGACTTCCGCAAGGTGGGTCGAGATCTCCGCATCGGGCTGTTGTTGGTACGCAAGCCGCAGATATTTTTCCGCGAGATCTAATCTGCCCAATCGAAAATAGACCCAGCCCATGCTGTCAATAATATGGGCGTCTTTAGGGGCCAGCGCGTAGGCCCGTTCAATCAGCGTAAGGGCCTCGTTGAGTCGTTCGTTACGATCTGCAAGGTGATAGCCCAGGGCGTTATGGGCATGGGCATGGTTGGGTTCCCGAGTAATCAGTTCACGCAGCAAAGCCTCCATTACGGGGTGTCGGCCTGCGCGCTCATTGAGCATTGCCCGGGTGTAGACCACATGGGATTGATTGCGGTCGGGATCAGAGACCGTTTCGAAGAGCTTGAGGCCCTCGAGTTTGTCGGGTGCACGGCCCGCAAGGCTTGCCAGATAGTCGTAAAACAGCTCTGCTTTATTTTCTTTGCTGGCTGTTAGTCGCCGCGTTGATAGCGAGCGAATCAGTTTCTGGGTCTCGCCCTGGACGAGCTGCAATAAATCCAGGGTGTTCTGGGCTTCTTGATCATTGGGTGCATTGGCAAGCCAGATCTGCGCGGCTTCCTCTGCCCTTTGTGGTGAGCGCGCCTCAATGGCCAATTCCGTTGCACGGCGCGCAGCCGTCGGATCCTGTGTTTGTTTAGCGACATTGAGATAAGTGAGTGCCGCCACCCCAACCTCACCCTGTGAGAGCGCGATCTCACTGGCCAGAATCTGAAAAATCAGCGCTGCCTGCTGCTGTCCTCGATCGGGGGCAGCAGCCCACAGGGTTGTGGGCGCGGCCATCAGCATCAACGAGAGGCCGGTGCCTGCCAGGGCCAGTCGGCTTTTGAATACGAGATTGGATGGGAATTGGATTGGTTTTGCTTCCATGGTTCTACACTACCCGATTCTTTTAGTGTCGTGTCATGCCCGAACTGCCCGAAGTCGAAGTTACCGCCGAGCATCTGCGCCGAGAGATCATGGGCGCGACCTTAAGCCATTGGTCCGCAAGCGGAAAGAGCCTGCGCCACCCTTTTCCAAAGGCAAAGGTGGAGTCTTTAATTGGGCAGTCCATTATTGCAATTCGTAGGCGGGCGAAGTTCCTGCTGCTCGAGTTTCCCAACGACTGGTTAATCATCCATCTTGGGATGTCGGGCATAGTGGTGTGTTGCGACCCCAAGACGCCCGCACGGCTGCATGACCATGTCCGTTTTGATTTTTCTTGTCCGGATGGTCGCATGCAGGCGATGGTCTTTCATGATCCGCGCAGATTTGGCTCAGTGCAGTGGTTTAAAAAATATCCACAGCTGCCGTGGCAGTCAATCGGCCAACTTCTTGGCCGCAGCGCATCGGGCCTTGAGCCCTTTGATCCGCTCTTTAATGGCGATTATTTGTTCCAACAGTCGCGCCTTTCGCGAGGGGGTCGCGTCTCGATCAAGCAGTGGCTGATGGCGGGCCATGTCGTGGTGGGTGTGGGAAATATCTATGCCTGTGAGGCACTCTTTCGTGCGGGAATTCATCCGGCCCGGCAGGCGAAGGCGATTTCGCGTGCGCGGTTGCAGACCTTAGCCGATGCGATTCGTGACATTCTCCAGCGCGCAATTCATGCAGGGGGAAGTACGATCCGTGATTTCCATAGTCCCGATGGTGAGGCTGGCCGTTATGGTCAGAGCCACCGCGTCTATGGCCATCAGGGCGAGACCTGCTCGGCATGTCAGGCGGTGATTCGTCGCATGACCCAAAACGCACGCAGTACGTTTTACTGCCCACGGTGTCAGCGCTAATGCAATCACGATCGACACCTGAATTTGTAGCCGATCTCTTGCGCTGGCAGCAGGCTCATGGCCGCCATGATCTTCCTTGGCAGCAGGGCCGATCAGAACCCGATTACGTCTATCGTGTTTGGCTTTCTGAAATCATGCTCCAGCAGACCCAGGTCGCGACCGTTATTCCCTACTTCAATCGGTTCGTTGCGCGATTTCCAGACCTCAGGGCGTTAGCAGCGGCGACCGAGCAGGAGGTTCTTGCATTATGGGCGGGGCTTGGTTATTACCAGCGCGGCAGAAATCTTCTCGCCTGCGCGC
>DBCQ01000021.1:11229-13790 GCA_002293155.1 Burkholderiales bacterium UBA954
GTTGCAATTCTCGATGGCAATGTGAAACGTGTTCTGGCGCGGATGACGTGCGCTGATGCACCCTGGCAGAGCCCCACGCTTGAGCGACTTCTCTGGAAAGAAGCAGAGAGTCGGCTCCCCACGGTTTCTGCGGATATGCCGGCCTACACGCAGGCGCTCATGGATCTTGGCGCAACCGTCTGCCGCGCGAAAAATCCTGCCTGCGATCAATGTCCAGTTATTGGGCAGTGCAGCGCCTTTCAAGAAAACCGTGTTGCCGAGTATCCAAAGCCTAGGGTCAAACGCAGTCTGCCAACGCGCAAGGCCTATTGGGTGGTCATCCAAGGACCCAGTGGTGTCTGGCTGATGCAGCAACCCACATCTGGTATCTGGCCGGGGCTATGGTGCCCCTGGCAGATCCAGCTTGAGGCGATGCCTATGGGATGGCAACAGGCGATGAAATATTTTGACCGGGCGATCTCTATTCGCCATAGCTTCACCCACTACAGGCTTGAGATCTCTGCAGGAATTTTTAATTGGCCAGGTACTCAGCGAAAAGCAGGCAGCTTTATGCTGCCAGCAGGCTTAGCCTACTTCCCTTGGGCGGGCGCCTTGCGTCTTCCTCTGCCTGCCCCGGTTAAGTCTTTATTGCTTACGCTTTGCCCTTCTGGGAAAGCGAGCGGTGACGCACGGCGCAGGAGTACTTTTTCATGAATATCGTTTGAAGTCGTTCAGAGCAATAGACCGAACGATGTTGTCCTCCCGTGCATCCAATCGCAACGGTGAGATAGCTTCGATTCTCCTCGGCATGCCGAGGGAGCCACTTGGTAAGGTAGGCAGCGATGTCATCGATCATCTCACCAACGTCTGCGTGGGATTCCAGAAATCGAATGACGGCATCGTCACGGCCATTAAGGCCTTTTAGTTCGGCGATGTAATAGGGGTTGGGCAGGCACCGGGCATCAAAAACCAGATCCGCATCAAGAGGAATGCCATCTTTAAATGCAAAGGATTGGAAGAGGACTGTGAGCCTGCTGTTTTCAAGATTGAGCAACTCCTTTACCCAACGACGTAAGACCTGGGGTTGGAGATCACTCGTATCAAGCGGAATTCCAAGCGGCTCGATCTCAGCAAGAATCTCACGCTCCCGCTCGATACAGTCGGCAAGTGTCTGCACGGACCCCTCTTCAGCGACTTCATTCGTGTCGGGGGTGCGGCCAAGCGGATGGCGTCTTCGGGTCTCAGAATAGCGCTGCATCAGCGTGTCATTTCGTGCATTGAGAAACAGAACCTTGAGTTCATGGCCGGCCTCCCGCAGGTGATCAAGGCTTTCTGAGAGATGGGCAAGTGAGCCTGCAGTCCGCGCATCGACTGCGACAGCGAGTTGTTGGTGATGTTCGGATTCTAGGTTTTCAACCGCACCGACAAGAAAGGCCACTGGCAGGTTATCAATACAGAAGTAGCCGGAGTCTTCCAGCACATTCAAGGCCACCGACTTACCGGAGCCTGACATGCCGGTGACTAGAACAATCTTCATTGCGAGTGGCCAGAACCGTTCGGGCCACCCCCCTTAGAGTCGGAATTGCTCTGACTGTCGCGCATCGCGGCCTGCTGACGCTCAACAAACTCCTGCATGGTGTCGATACCGCGCAGGCTTAACACGGTGTTGCGCACCGCAGCCTCAACGAGCACCGCCAGATTTCGTCCCGCTGCGACAGGAATCACCACCTTACGAATGGGAAGGCCCATGATCTCTTGCGACATCGCCTCAAGGGGAAGGCGTTCGAATTCATCCATCACACTGCGGCGAATCATCTGAACAATTAACTTCAGTCGCATCTTGCGCCGCACTGAGGTCTCGCCAAAAATTGTTCGAATATCGAGCAGGCCAAGGCCACGGACTTCGAGAAGATTCTGCAACAGCGGTGGACAGCGCCCCTCGACTGCATCGGGGGCAACGCGGGTAAAGTCGACGACATCGTCTGCGATCAGACCGTGGCCGCGGGTGATCAGTTCAAGGGCGAGCTCACTCTTGCCAAGACCTGACTCACCTGAGATCAGCACGCCCATTCCTAATACATCCATAAAGACGCCATGCATCTGTGTCTGTGGCGCAAGGATTCGCGATAACTGTGCACGCGCGATTTCAATAATCTGTGCTGCAGAGACGGGCGTGCGCAAGAGTGCGAGGCCCTCTCGCTCGCAGGCCGAGAAGAGTTCTGCGGGTGGAATCTCATCATCTGCAATGATGATCGCCGGAGGCTTGCCTGCGAGCAATTCCGCGGTGAGATAACTCTTACGCTGCGGGTCAAGTCGGTTGTAGTAGGCCACCTCAGGCGACCCCATGACCTGAATACGATTCGGGTGAATTAGATTCAAGTGCCCAATCAGATCGGCACTCTCATTAGATTGGCTTGCGATTTTTCGGCCAGCACCGATCTGGCCCGTCAAAAAACTAAGTTTTAACGCCTCTGCGTTTTCTTCAAAAAGCGCCTTAACGTCAAGCACGGGCCGGCTGCCAGGCTTCGAGTGCCTGATGCAAGGCTTGAGGGTCTGTTGCGGTTAACAAGGTCTCGCGCATG
>DBCQ01000036.1 GCA_002293155.1 Burkholderiales bacterium UBA954
ATGGTGGCGCACAACGGTGAGATCAACACCGTAAAAGGAAACTATAACTGGATGCGTGCCCGCGAAGGCGTTATGTCATCGCCGGTACTTGGTAACGATCTGCAAAAACTCTACCCCATCAGTTTTGCGAATCAATCTGACACCGCAACCTTCGATAACTGTATCGAACTACTGGTCGCTGCCGGATATCAGCTCTCCCAGGCCGCCATGATGATGATTCCTGAGCCCTGGGAGCAGCATACCGCGATGGATGAGAGCCGAAAGGCGTTCTATGAATACCACGCCGCGATGCTAGAGCCTTGGGATGGCCCCGCCTCAATCGTCTTTACGGATGGCCGACAGATCGGCGCCACCTTAGACCGAAATGGCCTGCGACCCTCTCGCTACTGCATTACGGATGACGACCTCGTCATCATGGCCTCAGAGTCGGGCGTGCTGCCCGTCGCCGAGAGCAAGATCGTGCGCAAGTGGCGCCTGCAGCCAGGAAAGATGTTTCTGATTGACCTCGAACAAGGGCGAATGATTGACGACGAGGAACTAAAGGCATCCCTTGCCAAGGCAAAGCCCTATAAACAATGGATCGAAAACCTCCGCATTCGACTAGAGACGCTCGGCGCAAGCACCGTTGCGAACAATCCTCCCCGACAAAACATTGCACTACTCGACCGCCAACAGGCCTTTGGCTACACACAGGAGGATATAAAGTTTCTGATGGCGCCGATGGCCGCGAATGGTGAAGAGGGCATCGGATCAATGGGCAACGATTCACCGTTAGCTGTCTTGTCGGATCGAAATAAGCCGCTCTATAACTACTTCAAGCAACTCTTTGCCCAGGTTACGAATCCACCAATTGATCCGATCCGCGAGGCGATCGTCATGTCGCTCGTCTCATTTATTGGTCCGCGCCCGAATCTCTTGGACATTAACCAAGTCAACCCCCCGTTGCGACTTGAGGTTACACAGCCGGTTCTCGATTTTGCCGACATGCAGCGCCTGCGGGATATCGAAGTCCACACCCAAGGAAAATTCAAAAGCCACATCTTAGATATCACCTATCCGATTGAGTGGGGCTCCGAGGGGGTCGAGGCCAAACTCGCCTCACTCTGCGCAGAGGCAACCGACGCCATCAAGTCGGGGAAGAATATCCTGATCGTGAGTGATCAGCTGGTCACCGTGACACAGGTCGCGGTGCCGGCGCTACTTGCATTGTCCGCCGTGCACCAGCACCTCGTCCGCGAGGGTATGCGAACCCTAGCCGGCCTCGTGGTGGAGACGGGATCTGCCCGCGAGGTACATCACTTTGCGGTACTCGCGGGCTATGGTGCCGAAGCCGTTCATCCCTACCTGGCGTTGGAGACCCTTGCCGACATACACCAACATCTACCCGGCGAATTATCTGCAGATAAAGCGATTGCCAACTATGTAAAGGCAATCGGTAAGGGCCTCTCCAAGATCATGTCCAAGATGGGGATTAGCACTTATATGTCGTATTGTGGCGCCGAAATCTTTGAGGCAATTGGAATAAATAAAGAAACGGTTGATAAATACTTTACGGGCACCTCGACTCAGGTCGAGGGTATCGGTGTCTTTGAAATTGCAGAAGAGGCGATCCGTACGCACCTTCAGGCCTTCAGTAAGGACCCCGTCTTGAAGGGGCTTCTTGATACAGGTGGTGAATACGCATGGCGTGTCCGTGGTGAGGCCCATATGTGGACGCCGGATGCAATTGCCAAACTCCAGCATTCGGTTCGGGCAAATAACTGGGGCTCCTATAAAGAGTACGCCCAGCTCATCAATGACCAGAGCAGGCGCCACATGACGTTGCGCGGGCTCTTTGAATTTAAGCTGGATGCCTCTCGTGCGATCCCAATTGAAGAGGTAGAGCCCGCCTCTGAGATTGTGAAACGTTTTGCGACAGGCGCAATGTCGCTAGGGTCTATCTCAACCGAGGCCCACACAACACTCGCGATCGCAATGAATCGCATAGGCGGCAAGAGCAACACCGGTGAAGGCGGGGAAGATGCAAACCGCTATCGTAATGAACTCAAAGGTATTCCGATTCATCAGGGCACACTTGTTTCTGAAATCATCGGCAGAGATGTTGTTGAAGTGGACTACGCGCTTAGCGAGGGAGACTCGTTAAGATCTAAGATTAAGCAGGTTGCATCGGGCCGGTTTGGCGTGACTGCGGAATATCTTGTCTCTGCAGATCAGATACAAATCAAAATGGCGCAGGGTGCAAAACCCGGAGAAGGCGGGCAGCTTCCCGGCGGAAAGGTATCCGAGTACATTGGCAAGTTACGCCATTCGGTCCCTGGTGTCGGTCTCATTTCGCCCCCACCCCATCATGATATCTATTCGATCGAAGATCTCGCGCAGCTGATTCACGACTTAAAGAATGTTGCGCCGCATGCGTCGATCTCAGTCAAGCTTGTATCCGAGGTGGGTGTCGGTACGGTGGCGGCCGGGGTCGCAAAGGCCAAGAGCGATCATGTCGTAATCGCCGGTCATGACGGCGGAACCGGTGCGTCTCCCTGGTCATCCATTAAGCATGCCGGCACACCCTGGGAAATTGGTTTGGCCGAGACCCAACAGACTCTCGTTTTAAACGGGCTCCGAAATCGGATCCGCGTTCAAGCTGACGGCCAGATGAAAACGGGTCGCGATGTCGTCGTGGGCGCTTTGTTAGGGGCTGACGAATTTGGTTTTGCAACCGCGCCCCTCGTTGCAGAGGGCTGCATCATGATGCGTAAATGTCATTTAAATACCTGTCCGGTCGGTGTCGCGACACAGGATCCTATTTTGCGCAAGAAATTCTCGGGCAAGCCGGAACACGTTGTGAATTATTTCTTTTTTGTTGCGGAGGAAGTCCGCAGCATCATGGCTCAGCTTGGAATTACCCACTTTGACGAGTTGATTGGTCGCTCAGACTTGTTAGATGCACGCAAGGGACTCTCGCACTGGAAGGCGCAGGGCCTTGATTTTACGAAACTCTTCTACCAGCCAAGACTATCGGGCTCAGCCGTGAACTATCACACCCAGACTCAGGACCATGGTCTCGACAAGGCGCTTGATAATGTTCTGATTCAGAAGTCAAAGCCTGCTATTGAGCATGGCGAGCGCATTCAGTTCATGGAGGTCGCGCGTAACGTAAACCGAACCGTGGGGGCGATGCTCTCTGGGGAGGTCACCAGGCACCATCCGGAGGGCTTACCCGATGACACCATCCGGATTCAACTCGAGGGCACTGGAGGCCAGTCCTTCGGAGCGTTTTTGGCCAGAGGCATTACCCTCTATTTAATTGGGGATGCGAATGACTACACCGGGAAGGGGCTGTCGGGTGGCCGAGTTGTCGTCCGACCTAGCATTGATTTCCGCGGAGAGTCGAGTCAGAACATTATTGTGGGTAATACGGTGCTCTACGGCGCAACCTCGGGTGAGGCCTTTTTCAGCGGTGTCGCGGGAGAGCGATTCGCGGTGCGTCTTTCTGGAGCAACTGCGGTCGTCGAAGGAACGGGCGATCACGGCTGTGAATATATGACCGGCGGAACCGTGGTGGTTCTTGGTCAGACGGGTCGAAATTTTGCCGCAGGAATGTCTGGTGGTCTTGCCTATGTCTATGACGAAGATGGTCAGTTTCATCAGCGATGCAATATGGCAATGGTGGCGCTTGAGACATTACCCGATAGGGACGATGCCCTCGTTAAAAAACTAATTGAGGATCACCATCGTTGGACTGGCAGCCGACGGGCTCGCGATATTCTGGATCATTGGGGCTCTGCCCGAGCGAAATTCGTTAAGGTATTTCCAAATGAATATAGGCGGGCATTGGCTGAGCTCGAGCAAAAGAAACTCTCTGTCAAAGAAAAGGTGGCAGTCTGATGGGAAAGATCACGGGATTCATGGAGTTTCAGCGGCTCGAAGAGGGCTACTTGCCGGTACAGGATCGTCTCAAGAATTACAAAGAGTTCGTGATTGGCCTTGATGATGCGCAGGCAAAGACGCAGGCAGCACGTTGCATGGATTGCGGTACTCCATTTTGTAATAACGGCTGCCCCGTGAACAACATCATTCCGGATTTTAATGAGCTTGTATTTCAGCAGGATTGGAAACAAGCCCTCGAGGTGCTGCATTCAACGAATAATTTCCCGGAATTCACAGGCCGTATCTGCCCTGCGCCCTGCGAGGCGGCCTGCACGCTGAATGTGAATGATGACCCAGTCGGAATCAAGTCAATTGAGCATGCGATTATTGATCGGGGTTGGCAGGAGCAGTGGGTGGTGCCAGAGAACTCAAAAGAAAAGACTGGTAAGCGTGTCGCGATCGTGGGCTCAGGCCCCGCAGGCATGGCGGCCGCCCAGCAGCTTGCACGGGTTGGCCATGCCGTGACGGTCTTTGAGAAAAACGATCGGGTTGGGGGCCTACTTCGCTATGGAATTCCAGATTTTAAGATGGAGAAATTCCATATTGATCGCCGTGTTGTCCAGATGGAGGCAGAGGGAGTTATTTTTAAAACGAGCGTACTCGTCTCTGAGTTACCGAAAGACCTTAAGGTGACGAATTGGGCGCGAGAAACGATTAGCCCGCAGGTACTGATGCAGGATTTTGATGCGGTGATTCTCACGGGCGGTGCTGAGCAGCCACGGGATCTTCCGGTGCCGGGCCGGGAGCTTAACGGGATTCACTATGCGATGGAGTTTCTGCCGCAGCAGAACAAATTAAATGCTGGCGACACAATCACCAAGCAGATTCGTGCCGATGGCAAGCATGTCATTGTGATCGGTGGTGGTGATACCGGCAGTGATTGTGTCGGCACATCAAACCGGCATGGAGCAGTAAGCGTTACACAATTTGAGCTTCTACCGCAGCCTCCCGAGCAAGAAAACAAGGCGCTGGTCTGGCCCTATTGGCCAATCAAACTTAGAACTTCATCAAGCCATGAAGAAGGTTGTGATCGAGAGTTCAGTATTGCCACTAAAGAATTCATTGGCGAACAAGGGAAGGTCACCGGGTTAAAGAGCGTTCATGTCGAGTGGAGAGACGGCAAGATGATCGAGGTTCCAGGCTCTGAAAAAATTCTAAAGGCGGATTTAGTCTTGCTGGCCATGGGGTTTGTGTCTCCGATTGGATCAATCCTCGAGACGTTTGGGATCGATAAGGATTCCCGTGGAAATGCGAAAGCCGCTACCGAGGGTACCCGTTCCTATATGACCAACGTACAGAAGGTATTCACGGCAGGGGATATGCGTCGCGGTCAGTCCCTCGTGGTCTGGGCGATTCGCGAGGGCCGACAGGCAGCCCGGGCTGTTGATGAGTTTTTAATGGGAACTTCAACATTACCGAGATGAAATCCCGACTGCCGAAGGTTGGCACAACGATCTTCACAGTCATGTCGACGCTTGCCGCCGAGCGCGGAGCTGTCAACCTTGGTCAAGGTTTTCCAGATTTTGAGCCCGATGCTGCCTTGCTGGATGCAGTTAACGAGGCGATGCGATCAGGCCACAATCAGTATGCTCCCTTAAATGGGGTGGCGGCCTTAAGGCTGGAGGTATCGCACAAGGTAGAGGCACTCTACGGCCGATCCTACGATCCCGACTCTGAGGTGATGATTACCGCCGGCGCAACGCAGGCGATCATGACGGCCATCCTCGCGTTAGTGCATCCTGGGGATGATGTGATCGTGCTGGAGCCTGTCTATGATAGTTACATTCCAAGCATCGAATTGGCCGGAGGTCGGGCGGTACGCATCCCGATGACACAACGCTATCGGATTGACTGGGAGCGGGTGGATGCAGCGGTCACCCACAAGACCAGAGCAATCTTAGTGAACTCCCCGCATAACCCGTCAGGGATGATTCTGCGGGAGTCTGATATGCGGGCGCTCGAGGCGATTGTACTAAAGCATGGCCTATGGGTGATCTCAGATGAAGTCTATGAGCACATGGTGTTTGATGGCGAAGAGCATCAGAGTGTGAGTCGATATCCCGCGATTGCGGATCGGGCAGTCGTGGTCTCATCCTTTGGAAAGACCTTCCATGTTACGGGCTGGAAGATTGGTTCGGTTGTTGCCCCCAGGGCAGTCATGTCCGAGTTTCGAAAGGTGCATCAATTCAATGTGTTTGTGGTCAATAGTGTCATGCAGATAGGTCTTGCCCACTATATGGCTAGCCCTGAACCGTATCAGCAGCTGTCTGATTTTTACCAACGCAAGCGGGATCTCTTTCGGCAGGGTCTGGCCAATACGCCATTGAAACTCTATCCCTGCGAGGGAACTTTCTTTCAGCTGGTGGACTATTCGGAGCTTTCTAATCAGGCAGAGCTTGATTTTGTGAAATGGTTGACTTGCGAGAAAGGGGTTGCAGCAATCCCGTTATCGAGTTTTTATGAAGATAGAGTAGAAAACAAAACGATTCGTTTTTGTTTCGCCAAAAAAGAAGAAACCCTCCGCCTAGCGATTGATCGTTTATCCGTTCTTGGATGAGCCGCCTATGACTCTTGCCGAAACCCCGATGGTGTTTCTGGATCTTGAGACTACAGGCGCCACCGCCACGCGAGATCGGATTACGGAAATCGGGCTGGTCACGATTTCTCAGAGTGGTCTGACGCGTTATAGCCAACTGGTGAACCCAGAGTGTCGCATTCCAGACTTCATTCAGGGGCTTACGGGCATTACGAATGAGATGGTTGTAGATGCACCGCGGTTTGCTGAGCTCGCCGGCGATTTATTCGAGAGGCTTGAGGGTAAATTATTTATTGCACATAATGCACGGTTCGATTATGGCTTCATTAAGAACGAATTTAAGCGAATCGGCATTAATTTTCGGGCACGAGTTCTCTGCACCGTTAAGCTGTCGCGACATCTCTATCCCCAAGAGACTCGGCATAACCTTGATGCCCTTATTTCCCGGCATGGACTAATCCAGTCAGGACGGCATCGGGCCCTCGCAGATGCAGACCTTATCTTCCAGTTCTGGAAAAAACTGCAAGAGAATTTTTCTTTAGAAGAACTCTACGCAGCGATTGATACACTTACGGCGCGACCCTCAATTCCCTCCCAGCTCGATCCCGATCTCCCGGACCAACTTCCCGAGTCACATGGGGTCTACATTTTTTACGGGGATAACAACTTCCCACTCTATGTGGGGAAGAGTAAAAATCTACGCAAGCGTGTCATGTCCCATTTCTCATCAGACCATGCCCGCGGCAAAGAGATGAGTATTTCTCTGCAGATCCGGCGAGTCGATTGGATCGAGACATCGGGCGAAATCTCCTCTCTTCTGAAAGAATCAGCGCTCGTTAAGGCTCTGATGCCTAGCCATAACTCACGCCTGCGACGCCATAAGGAGTTGTGCGCCTGGCAGATTAAGAACGAGTATCAAGAAGGGTGTGAGACAGATCTCTCAGGTCAGGGTGGCTCGAACGATCAGCGTCATCCAACGCTAGCCCCGCCAACGCTGATCTGGGGGAGAGATTTAAATCTCGGTGCGCAGCCCGATCTCTATGGGATCTTTCGGTGTCAGCGGGATGCGCTTGCTATGTTGTCTGAGCTTGCCCAGACCGCTCAGTGCTGCAAGGTATTGCTCGGCTTAGAGAAGGCGCAGCCCGGGTCGGCCTGCTTCGGTTTTCAATTAAAGCAGTGTAGGGGGGCCTGTATTGGCAAGGAGCCTGTCGGCCATCACCAGGCCCGCCTGATGATGGCGCTGGCTCGGCATAAGCTTCCGGTCTGGCCATATCAGCAACCGATTGGTTTACGCGAAGGTGATACCGTTCATATCATCGATGCTTGGTGTTATCTTGGTGCCGCACAACGTGAGGACGAGATCTTCGATATTCTCGATTCAGGTCAACCAATATTTGATCTTGATGTTTATAAGATTCTCCAAAAGGCGATGCGTACACTAGATCTCGTTAAACTCTAATGGCTCACGATCAGTTATCCCGTCGTCGTTGGCTTGAGTCTGTCTCGATCATCGGGCTTAGCCTGTTGGCCCCATCAGGCGTGCGGACTGCTGTTGCGCAGTCGTCACCCCAGTCATATCTTGATGCGCTACGGGCGGGCGGCTGCGTTGTCTTGGTTCGACATGCGCTGACCACGCCTGGCATTGGTGATCCCCCTGGAATGCGGCTCGACGATTGCTCGAGCCAACGCGATTTATCGGCCGAGGGTCGTGCACAATCCAGGCGGTTGGGTCAGTGGTTTAGGGCTCATGGACTTCGTCCACAGGCCGTGAGGTCCAGTCAATGGTGCCGCTGCCTACATACTGCCCGAGAGGCCTTTCATCAGCGGCAAGAGGGCCCTCAGGTGCCGATTACGCCATGGGTTGCGCTGAATTCCTTTTTTCAAGGTCATGGAAGCCGCGACCAGCAGCTCAAGGATGCATTGAGCGCTGCACGCATTATTCACGAGCGTCGCAAGACAGGGGAGTTCGAGGTCTGGGTAAGTCATCAGGTGGTCATTAGCGCACTGACAGGGCATGCCTGTGCTATGGGCGAGATGATTGTGGCCCAGAGTCAGGGGCCTGATCAGACCTTACGTGTTCTTGCCAGTGGGCTTGTATTTTGAGAGATTTGGCCAATGTCTGCGGTAATGCTCAGGCGGCGCGGGCTGATGAGTCTGAAGGCAGGGGCAGGATATCGTTGTCTAAATCGGAGCTTCGCAGGGGTTTGTCGAGCGCCTGCTTAAGATAAAGGGCTGTGTAGCCATTCGAAGACTGAGCCACCGATTCTGGTGTTCCGGTCGCGATAATGCGGCCACCACCGTCACCGCCTTCCGGACCCATATCGATGATCCAATCCGCAGTTTTGATGACATCTAGATTATGCTCGATGATCACAAGGGTGTTGCCTGCATCACGCAGTGCATGCAAGACATCCAACAGCAGCCTGATATCGTGGAAATGTAACCCTGTTGTGGGTTCATCGAGAATATACAACGTGCGACCGGTATCTCGTTTTGACAGTTCTTGGGATAATTTAACTCGTTGCGCCTCGCCCCCCGACAGGGTTGTGGCGCTCTGGCCAAGACGCACATAACCAAGACCGACATCGATCAGCGTTTGTAGACGTCGCGAGACATTCGGCACTGCCCTGAAAAATTCCATGGCCTGCTCAATAGTGAGGTCAAGTACTTCGGCGATATTCTTACTTCGGTAGCGCACATCCAGAGTCTCACGGTTGTACCTCAGCCCATGGCAGACGTCACAGGGAACATAGACATCGGGTAGAAAATGCATCTCGACCTTTACGAGGCCGTCACCCTGGCAGGCTTCACAGCGCCCGCCTTTGACATTGAATGAGAACCGGCCTGCATCATATCCACGCTCTCGCGCTGTCGAGGTTTGTGCAAATAGCTCACGAATCGGGGTAAATAATCCTGTGTAGGTAGCGGGATTACTGCGTGGAGTTCGGCCGATGGGGCTTTGGTCGACGTTGATCACTTTGTCGAAGTGCTCTAGGCCCTCTATGGCCTCATGGGCTGCGGGCTCTGTGTTGGATCCATAGATTTTTTTGGCTGCCGCAGCCACGAGGGTGTCGTTGATTAGTGTCGATTTACCGGAGCCTGATACTCCCGTGACACAGATCATGAGTCCGCAAGGGATCTCTACATCCACCTGTTTTAGGTTATTACCATGCGCTCCGATGAGTCGTAGCTTCTTCTCGGTGGGTAGTCGCCGTTTCTTCGGAATAGGGATGATCTGACGGCCAGATAGATATTGGCCGGTTAGGGATTGTGGATGCGAAAGGATATCTTGTGGAAGTCCTTGGGCAACAATCTGTCCGCCGTGAACACCAGCGCCAGGGCCCATATCGATGACGTAGTCAGCATTTAAGATAGCGTCTTCGTCGTGCTCCACAACGATCACCGTGTTGCCTAGATCGCGGAGATCTTTTAGGGTTTGCAGCAGACGATCGTTATCGCGCTGGTGCAGGCCAATTGAGGGCTCATCGAGCACATACATCACACCCGAGAGGCCAGCGCCAATCTGACTCGCAAGCCGTATTCGTTGGCCCTCGCCACCCGATAGCGTTGCTGCAGGCCGGTCTAAGGTAAGGTAATCCAAACCAACATTAATCAGAAAGCCGAGTCGTGCGGTGACCTCCGAGAGAATTTTTTCACCGATGGCCGCCTTCATGCCTGGCAGTACGAGTGCTAATAGACGGCTTTTGGCATCGTGGAGTGGCAGATGCATCAGACTCGGGAGGTCGATGTCGTGACCGGCTGTGCCGACGCGGACAAAGCGTGCTTCTCGTCGCAGTCGCGTTCCTTCGCAGGCGGGGCAGGGTTGTGTATTGCGGTAGCGGCCAAGCTCTTCGCGGACGGCCTGGGAATCTGTCTCTTCGTAGCGCCGCTGCATATTGGGCAGGATGCCCTCAAAGGCATGTTCTTTGATGATTACCTTGCCACGATCCCCGGGGTATCTCAGGGGAATCAGCTCACGGCCCGAGCCATGCAACAGGACTTGTTGAATCTCTTGCGAGAGGGATTCAAACGGCGTATCGAGATCAAATCCGTAGTGATCTGAAAGGCTTTGCAGGAGTTGGAAATAAAACGCGTTACGCCGATCCCAGCCCTTAATCGCACCTGAGGCCAAGCTGAGTTGGGGAAATTGGATAACGCGTTTCGCGTCAAAGAACTCGACTATCCCGAGCCCATCGCACTCGGTGCAGGCACCCGCGGGGCTATTGAATGAAAAGAGTTGGGGCTCGAGATCTTTTAGACTGAAGCCACATTCGGGGCACGCAAATTTTGTTGAAAATACGGATTCAGACTCGGGCAGCTCTAGGGTCTGATCCTCGCCACTCCCCTCGGCTGGTTCGCAGATCAGGATGGCGCGGCCTTCGCCGAGTCGTAGAGCAGTCTCTAGGGATTCCGCAAGACGCTGGCTGGCATCGGGGCGGATTTTTAGTCGATCAATGACGAGTTCAAGAGAGTGCTTTTGGTTTTTATTCAACGGACCAAGCTGATCAATATCTGCAAAAGTAGGGGGCTGATTCTCAGTCTGAATGCGAAGCCGAACAAAGCCCTGGGCACGAAGGTTGTTGATCAGATCAATGTGCTCGCCCTTGCGGTTAGTGAGAATGGGTGCCAACACGATCAGCTTGGAGTGCTCCGGCCAGCCTAAGATCTGATCAACCATCTGGGAAATTGTTTGTGATTCAAGGCGGTGTTGCGGATGATCCGGGCAGTGTGGAACCCCGGCCCGTGCAAACAAGAGCCGCAGATAGTCATGAATTTCAGTAACAGTGCCTACAGTGGATCTTGGGTTATGGCTCGTTGCTTTTTGTTCAATTGCAATAGCCGGTGAGAGCCCCTCAATCAGATCGACATCGGGCTTCTCCATAAGCTGCAGGAACTGTCGGGCATAGGCTGACAAGGATTCGACATAACGTCGTTGGCCTTCGGCATAAAGGGTATCGAAGGCAAGCGACGACTTTCCTGATCCGGATAGCCCCGTGATGACGACGAGCTGATGCCGAGGAAGATCGACATCAATGTTTTTTAAATTGTGGGTTCGGGCGCCACGCACCCGGATTGCATCGCGCATTTTTTACATCGAGTTGGCCAATCGAATACTATAACCGTCAGCAATGACGAAAGCATCCCAAAAAATACAGTTTACCCCTGAAGAGTGGCGTGCCTGCCTTGCGCTTTCTATGCTGTACGGCCTTCGAATGCTTGGCCTATTCTTGGTTTTCCCGATCCTCGCAGCAGAGGCTCAGCATCTCGAGGGTGGTGGCGATCCACTCTGGGTCGGTATTGCGGTGGGCGTCTATGGCCTGACTCAGGCTTTATTTCAAATTCCATTTGGTATTGCATCTGATCAATACGGCCGTCGCCGGGTGATCCTCGCCGGATTGACTGTGTTTGCATTTGGTAGTTTTGTCGCCGCCATGGCGACATCCATTGAATGGCTGTCAGTTGGTCGTGCACTTCAGGGTTCGGGGGCAATCTCCGCAGCGGTAACAGCGTTTCTGGCGGACTCTACTCGGGACGAGGTCCGTACTCGGGCGATGGCTTTGATTGGCGGCACGATTGGACTGACTTTCGCGTTGTCGTTGATCGTTGCACCCGCGCTTTCCGCCGTGGTTGGCATGGACGGTCTATTCTGGTTA
The DNA here is from genome assembly GCA_002293155.1 of Burkholderiales bacterium UBA954. Lineage (GTDB taxonomy): Bacteria > Pseudomonadota > Gammaproteobacteria > Burkholderiales > Burkholderiaceae_A > Lacustribacter > Lacustribacter communis. Next base: position 12,115 of record DBCQ01000036.1, read on the forward strand.
ACGGGGGCCCTGGTTGTTGCAGCGATGTGGCCTGTATCCCGGATGACAGAGCCGCCGCGTCGGCCAGCGACGGATTACTCGCTGCAGCAGGCCCGTAGGACTGTTTTGTCCAATGGGCAGTTGATGCGGTTGAATTTCGGAATATTCATGATTCATATGACGCAGACCGCAATTTTTGTAGTGATTCCATTGAGCCTCATCGAGCTAGATCTGGCCCTTGCTAGGCATTGGCAGTTGTATCTGCCGGTTGTACTGCTGTCGTTTGTCGCAATGCTTCCTCCGATTTTTTGGGCAGAGCGCACTGGGAGAAATAAACCCGCTTTTCTTGCGTCGATTGGTCTGATGGGTTTCGCGATCCTGGGATTCGCCTGGATTCCTCACGTACTCTGGATTTGGGCGGCCATTTTATTTTTATTTTTCACATCATTTAACCTGCTCGAAGCATTTCTACCCTCATGGGTATCCCGCGTTGCACCGCCGGCACACCGGGGCCTGGCCTTGGGGATCTACAACACGACACAGTCCCTTGGCCTATTTACCGGAGGGCTGCTTGGAGGGGTGATGGTGAAGTCGTTCGGGGAACAGGCCGTCTACTGGGCCTGCACCAGCATGATCATCGTTTGGGGCATCATCTCGTTTGGATTAAAAGAGATTGGTCCGCGGCGTCCCCCGGTGGGCTAGTCGATTCGCCTCCCGGCCCCTTCTCTTGAGGCCTAGTTCAGAGGATTAACCCGAATGTGGGATAGTCACGGGTAACGAGTCGTCCCATGCTTTAAGGGGTCCCGATCCCGGGCATTTTTTAGGAGAAAACAGATGTTAATGGTTGGCGTTGCAAGAGTTGGAAATGAGCCTGTGGCTCGCTATACCCCGGATGGCAAGGCAGTCATGGATATCTCCTTGGCCTTTGATTATGGGCGCAAAGGGAGCGATGGTCGCAGGCCGACCCAGTGGGTCAATGCGGCGATGTGGGGGGACCGGGTGGAGCGTTTACAGCCCTACCTCTCAAAAGGTTCACAGGTCTTCGTCACGCTATCCGAACCCCATATCGAGACCTATGAAAAGAAGGATGGCTCAGGGCAGGGGTTTTCGATGCGGGCCCGCGTAACCGAGCTGGAGTTTGTTGGAGGCCGCAGGGATGAGGCTGCCAACACAGAGGATTCCTCCGGCGCTGCCCCTGCGGCGAAAACGGTGGCATCGGGAAAGCCGGCAGGAAAGGCCGCCGGGTTTGACGAACTCGACGATGACATCCCCTTTTAAGGGGCGTTAACAGGTAAAATTTCTTGTCCGATCGCGCCGCTCTTGCGGCGCGCGTCTTTTATACAAGAAGGAAAACCATGCCGATCTACGCCTATCGTTGTGAGGGGTGCGGGTTTCAGAAAGACGCCCTTCAGAAACTCTCCGACCCGCCGCTCCTTGACTGCCCGCAATGTGACCAGCCAAGGCTTGTCAAGCAGGTCACTGCCGCAGGATTTGCCCTCAAGGGAACGGGTTGGTACGCGACGGATTTTCGTGACCAAGGCAAAAAGCCAACAGCGCCTGCTGCAAATTCAGAAGGCACCGCCCCCACGGTCAGCCAAGAATCTTCAACAGGTGCAGCGTCCGAGGCGACAGGATCCACACCGGTAACTCCGAGCCCAGTCCCAGCCCCCAGCACGGGGGCGGCGGCGGGAGTGACTTCTGCACCCTCAAATGCATCCTAGACCAATGGCAATGCAGACCCACTTCAAGCGTTATTTCCTAGCCGGCCTGATTTTATGGGCGCCTCTATCGATCACGATCTGGGTGATCACCTGGGTATTCGATTTGCTGGACAGCGTGCTGCCCGTCGCCCTCCGATCTGAGGTTCTTTTTGGTGTCCATATTCCTGGATTCGGTGTGTTAGTCGTTGTGTTGTTTATCCTTGTCACCGGCTTTCTTGCGGCAAACCTGATCGGGCAGAAGCTTGTTGACCTCTGGGAGGGCTTAATGCGCCGAATCCCATTGGTCAGATCAATCTACTCATCAGTAAAGCAGGTGAGTGACACGATTCTTGCGCCCAATGGTCAGGCTTTTCGCCAGGCGGTCTTGGTGCAGTATCCCCGTCACGGTGCCTGGACAATCGCTTTCCTTACGGGGTCGCCGGCTCCCGATGTGGCGACACTGCTGCCGACCGAATGCGTATCGGTCTATGTTCCGACAACGCCCAACCCGACCTCTGGGTTTTTTTTGATGATGCCCAAGACAGAAGTCATTGAGCTTTCAATCGGTGTCGATGCCGCATTGAAGTACGTTGTCAGTATGGGTACGGTTCCGCCACAGGCCACGAAACAGAAGCCCCCGAACAATTAATCTCTTCTGAAACTCACTCTAATCACTGACTGATTTAGGAAATCTTATGCGCACTCATTACGCTGGCTCAGTCTGTACTGAGCAACTGGGTCAAACGGTATCTCTGTGTGGATGGGTGCATCGTCGACGGGATCATGGCGGGGTAATTTTTATTGACCTCCGTGATCGGGAGGGGCTCGCTCAAGTCGTCTGTGACCCTGACCGTTTGGAAATGTTTAAGTCGGCCGAGACCCTGCGCAATGAATTCTGTATTCAGATTCAGGGCTTGGTTCGCAAGCGGCCAGAAGGCACTCTTAACCCCAACCTAAAGAGTGGCGAGATAGAGATCCTCTGCCACCAGATTACCATCCTGAATCCCTCGATCACACCACCGTTCCAGCTCGATGACGAGAACCTCTCAGAGACAACGCGGCTCACCCACCGGGTTTTAGACCTGCGTCGACCCTTTATGCAGAAGAATTTAATGCTGCGCTATCGCGTAGCGATGGAGGTCAGGCGCTATCTCGATGCCGAGGGTTTTGTCGACATCGAAACTCCGATGCTCACCAAGTCAACGCCAGAAGGCGCACGGGATTACCTGGTGCCGTCTCGGGTCAATGCAGGCCATTTTTTTGCGCTACCCCAATCCCCACAATTATTCAAGCAGCTCTTGATGGTCTCGGGGTTTGATCGGTACTACCAGATCACGAAATGTTTCCGTGACGAGGATCTGCGTGCAGACCGCCAGCCAGAATTCACTCAAATCGATTGTGAGACCTCTTTTCTTGATGAGCAACAGATTCGTGACTTGTTTGAAAAAATGATTCGTCATGTATTTCTTAATACGATTCAAATTGCATTGCCCCCATCATTCCCCGTGATGACCTACAGCGAGGCCATGCTGCGGTTTGGGTCCGATAAGCCCGATCTGCGTATTGCCCTTGAGCTGACCGAGTTAACAGATGCAATGAAGACTGTAGATTTCAAAGTCTTTTCGGATCCGGCCAATAGCCCGAAGGGCCGCGTCGTTGGCCTCCGTGTGCCGGGCGGTGCTGCGATCAGCCGGGGAGAGATCGACTCCTACACGGAGTTTGTGAAGATCTATGGTGCCAAGGGGCTTGCCTGGATTAAGGTCAATGAACGGGCAAAGGGGCGCGATGGTTTGCAGTCGCCGATTGTGAAGAATCTTCATGATGCGGCGGTAGCGGCGATTCTTGAGCGTTCGGGCGCGCAAGATGGTGATCTGATCTTTTTTGGCGCCGATACGGCCAAGGTCGTTAACGATGCAATTGGGGCACTGCGCTTAAAAGTTGGCCATAGTGAGTTTGCAAAGCAAAATCACTTGTTCGAGGCGGGCTGGAAGCCCCTCTGGGTCATTGATTTTCCGATGTTTGAGCACGACGAGGAGGATAATCGGTGGGTCGCGGTTCATCATCCCTTTACGGCACCGAAAGATGGGCACGAACATCTTATGAATACCGATCCTGGTCAGTGTGTTGCAAAGGCCTATGATCTTGTGCTCAATGGATGGGAGCTGGGTGGCGGGTCAGTCAGGATTCATCGTGAGGAGGTCCAGAGCACCGTCTTTCGTGCCTTGAAGATTGGACCTGAAGAGGCGGCTGCAAAATTTGGATTCTTACTCGATGCTCTGCAGTACGGCGCCCCTCCGCACGGGGGGATCGCTTTCGGTCTTGATCGGATTGTCACTCTAATGTCGGGGGCAGAAAGTATCCGGGATGTTATTGCTTTCCCAAAGACTCAGCGCGCTCAGTGTCTGTTGACGCAAGCCCCATCTGCGGTCGATGACAAGCAGCTTCGCGAACTCCATATTCGTCTTCGCGAAGCGCCGAAAATCGCAGTCTGAGTCCGATGATTGCAGCCCTCGTTTATGCCGCGTTAGCGGTGGCGATCGGTTCTGCACTCGGGCTGATGCGCGGTCCGGCGGCGATTATGGCGAACCCTGCATTTCTTCTGCTGACTTACGGGTTTGTCGTACTCATCATTTTTTTAGTTCGTCGATTCTATGGCTTTCCGCGGATCCGAGAGCTCGCCCGATCGCGGCAATGGCTGACTGCCTTTGGTATCGCCATCAGTACGAGCGTGGTCGTAGCCCTCTCGGAGTTCACGCTCTTATGGGCGATGCCCTCCACTGGAGCTTGGGTGGCGGGAATGACACTGGGCCTCGTCTTGGTTGGCGCCTGGATTGAACGGGACGCAAGCCTACCAGGCGCTAAAATCGCCGTCTTATTGCTCTATGTCGCCTCTTCGCTAACGGCAATCTCAACCTTATTGACAAACCTTCCGCCTGCAAGTTTCTGGGTGGTCAGTGCGATTATTCCCGCCTGGCAGGCAAGGCGACTCGTTGGCCGAGGAGAACTGGAAGCCTCCTTTCGAATGCTCAACGCATCGACGCGTCTTTTCGTTGCGGTTCTTGTCGTCGCGCTCTGGCTTCCGGCTCTACTGCTTTACCGTTAGAAGCCGAGAAATGCCTTCCCCGAGACGATCCTAATGGCGGGCACAAAAATACCGGAGTCTGTACTGGTGTTGATCCATACTGCGGCCCTTGACGTTTTGCTGTTGGAGCGCGCGGATCATCCTGGATTCTGGCAGTCGGTAACCGGTAGTCGGGATTCTTACGACGAGCCGCTAGCCCATACTGCGGCCCGCGAACTCGCTGAGGAAACTGGGATTACGGTAAGCCCGATGTCGTCGAGGCCGATTATCGATTGGAACTTTCAACAGGTCTATGAAATTTATCCTCACTGGCGACATCGTTACCCAGAAGGAATTACTGAGAATATCGAGCATGTATTCAGTGTCTGCGTTGACCGCACCATCCCCATTGTTTTGGCGCCGCGTGAGCACACGCGATATCAGTGGTTGCCTTGGCCAGAGGCTGCGGAATCATGTTTTTCGTGGAGTAACGCATCGGCGATTCGGGCGCTTGCAGAACGTTTCCGCCCATAAGCTCTGGAACTCCTATTGACCTCAATCCATCCAGTTAAACCGGCATGGTAGAGATTCGGTCTTCGCTCGCGATCTTAGAGGGCTCACGGGAGTTTTTTCCAGCCTTGATCGCGGCAATTGATCGTGCACAAGAAACAATCTATCTCGAGTCCTATCTGATTCGTGATGATACGGATACACGTGCAGTACTCGATGCACTGATTGCTGCCCGCCAGCGTGGGGTTGCTGTCTTTTTGCTGCTCGATGGGTTTGGCTCTGTTGATGCGGCGACATGGGTTAAGACTCTGCTAGTCCCGGCCGGCGTTGAGGTGGAGTTCTATCGGCCAGGAGTCCGTTGGCTAGCCCCAAAAACCTGGCGACGATTACATCGTAAGCTAGCGTTAATTGATGAGACCATTGGTTTTGTGGGCGGCATCAATCTGGTTGGGGATTATTTCGACGAGACAAAGGGACGGCTCGAACACCCTCGGCTTGATTTCGCGGTACAGGTTACG
>DBCQ01000030.1:0-4253 GCA_002293155.1 Burkholderiales bacterium UBA954
TGCTCTGCGTTGCGCAGCCCGTCGTGACTAGGGCGGCCATCGCAGTCAGCAACACGAGGAGTGGGGATAGTTTTGAATCAAAGTGCATGTTGGATCTCCGATGCTTTAAATAATGAGCCGTAAGGCTGTATCTGGATAAAGGTCCCGCAAGAGCCCTTGAACTGTAATTCGATCAATGTTGTGATTCTGCGCGCCACGATGCACCACTTTTAGTGCACCCATAATGTTTCCCAGTCGAGCGCTATCCAAGAGTGATGCCTGCCGAGACAGACCAAACAGCAGCCCACCCCGAAAGGCGTCGCCACAACCTGTCGGATCAACAGCCTGCGCTTCTAAATGCCGCCCTATATCAACCCCTTCGACACGCGTGGTTTGTGAATGTTCCATGATATCGACCCCCTCCGCACCACGCGTCACGATGAGACCACCAGGAATCTTTTGACATAGTTCGGTTAAGGTCCAGCCCAATTTCTCGGCAAGCATATGCCCTTCGTAGTCGTTCACAGCAATCCAGGTCGCCTGGCCCACTAGTTGTACTAGGTCCGTGGCATCGAAAATAGGCATCGCCTGCCCAGGGTCGAAGATGAAAGGAATCTTCTGGGCAGAGAATTCCTTTGCGTGGCGGATCATGGCGTCCTTGCCATTAGGCGACACAATTCCAATGGTGGCGTGCGACTGGCCAATTCCAACCTCACCCGCGCGATTCATTGCACCGGGATGAAAAGCGGTGATCTGGTTGTCATCCAGATCGGTTGTAATGAAGGCCTGCGCGCTGAAACAATCCTCGGCAGTCAACACCTGAGAAGTCTCAATGCCAAGCCCGCGAAGCCGTTCAAGATATTGGGCACCATCTCTGCCAATGGCTCCGAGGAGGCTGCAGTCTTGGCCAAGGCCCTTCAGGGTATAGGCGATGTTGGCGGCACAGCCACCGTACTCCTGCCGCATCTCAGGCGCAAGAAATGCGACATTGAGCATGTGCACCTGGTCAGGCAGGATATGTTCACGAAAACGGCCTTGAAACACCATGATCGTATCGAATGCAATTGAACCACTAATTTTTACTGACATAGCACTCTCTCTAAAAAAGTTCCTATTCGCGGGTACCGATACAGACCCAGCCTTCACGTTCTTGTAAAACCCCGAGGGGGTTGAGGTGTTGCACGCTCGGCCGATAGGCCTCGAGGATCTCTTCGGCCTGACGGGCAAGAATGCCTGACAGCAAGAGGCTTCCCTTGGGCCGCACTAGCCTTGCCAGCGCAGGTGCCAACACCTTGAGCGGTTGCGACAGGATGTTGGCCACCACGATATCAAAAGGCCCGACAATCGGCTCAGCGGCCGCCTGCGTGGTGATCTCTGCCTGATTGGCTATTGCATTATCTCGGGTTGTTGTAACCGCAATGGGGTCAATATCGACCGCAAGCACGTCGTCCGCGCCAAGTTTTTTACAGGAAATTGCTAGAATTCCTGAGCCGCACCCCATATCAAGAACTCGTAGCCGTTCATCGCGCCGTCGATCAATTGCGTGAATCAGTTGTTCTAAACAGAGCTGCGTTGTTGCGTGGCTTCCTGTTCCAAATGCCATCCCAGGGTCTAGTCGTATGACTAGCGCATCGGCTGCGAGCCCGGCATCAGGTGTTGCCCAGTGGGGCCCGACCCAGAGGCGTGACCCAATGGTTAGCGGACTGAATTGCCGTTGGGTCTCAGCGACCCAATCCTGATCGCAGAGCTTCCGAATCTCGACGATCGCTGTCGTGAAACGCTCATCTTCCGAACAAAACCGCTGCCATAGGCCAGCGGGGTCCGTTGTGTCATCCAACAGGACAATCACCTTAGATCTGGGCCAGGCCTGAATGTCGAGTGGCATTCCAGGCTCACCGAAGATTGGCTGTTCGGATAGGGCATTGGAGTGCGCGTCCTCTACCGTGACCGATAGGGCACCGAGATTAATTAGATCGTCGGAGATCTCATCGGTATCGGCCGCGTTCGTCTCAAAAACAAGTTCGTGCATTCGAGCTGAGATTACTGATCTCGCTCGCGCGCAGCCAGCATATGCTCAAGGTAGTGAATGGAGGTTCCGCCATCAACGAAATGTGTATCCCGCATGAGTTCTCGGTGCAACGCTACATTAGTCTGAATCCCTTCGACAATCGTCTCAGATAATGCAATCTGCATTCGGGCGATTGCTTGGTTCCTCGTATCTCCATAGACAATCAGCTTCGCAATCATGGAGTCATAGTGGGAAGGAACAACATAGCCACTGTAGGCGTGGGAATCAACCCGCACACCTGGCCCCCCAGGTGCATGCCAATTCAGGATCTTTCCGGGTGAAGGCGTAAATTTATAGGGGTCCTCTGCATTGATTCGGCATTCAATAGCGTGGCCTTTAAAGGTCACATCTTTTTGCTTAAATCGCAGCCGCTGGCCACTGGCGACCCGAATCTGCTCCTGCACGATATCGATGCCGGTGATCAGCTCGGTAACGGGGTGCTCCACCTGAACCCGGGTGTTCATTTCAATAAAGTAGAACTCATTATTCTCGAACAAGAACTCGATCGTGCCAGCGCCCCGATAGCCGATTCGTCGGCAGGCCTCGGCGCATCGCTCGCCGGTTTTGTCCCGCAACTTAACGGGCAATTTCGGCGCAGGTGCCTCCTCAAGGACCTTCTGATGTCGTCGCTGCATTGAGCAGTCTCGCTCACCGAGATGCACCACATTTCCGAAATGGTCCGCAAGGATTTGAATTTCAATATGGCGAGGGTTCTCGAGGAATTTCTCCATGTAGACCTCGGGATTATTGAAGGCGGCGGCGGCCTCAGCCCTGGTGGTCGATACGGCGTTAATGAGCGCTGCCTCCGTATGAACTACCCGCATACCGCGCCCTCCACCCCCGCCTGAGGCCTTAATAATTACGGGGTAACCAACGCTGCGTGCGATTCGCACAATCTCTTTGGGATCGTCAGGCAGCGCGCCATCGGATCCCGGAACGCAGGGGACACCTGCGGCGATCATCGATTTCTTTGCCGCGACCTTGTCGCCCATAATCCGGATCACGTCTGCGGTTGGGCCGATAAATTTAAAGCCGCTTCGCTCAACACGCTCAGCGAAATCTGCGTTTTCTGACAGAAATCCGTAGCCAGGATGAATTGCTTCGGCGTCGGTGACCTCGGCCGCCGCAATGATTGCGGGCACATTGAGATAGCTCAGCCGAGACGGCGCAGGCCCGATGCAGACCGATTCATCCGCGAGTTTTACGTATTTGGCGTCGGTGTCGGCCTCAGAGTGAACGACAACGGTCTTAATCCCGAGCTCGCGGCAGGCGCGCTGAATCCGCAGGGCAATCTCACCGCGATTGGCAATCAAAACTTTTTCAAAAAGGGCCATGAATGGATCCCTTGACTAGGCGAGAACGAACAGGGGTTGGCCGAACTCAACGGGCTCGCCGTTCTCGACCAGAATTTCCTTCACAACGCCTGCAAATTCAGAGGGAATTTCGTTCATGAGTTTCATGGCTTCAATGACACAGAGGGTCTGGCCTTCTGCGACTGTGGAGCCAAGAGAAGCAAAGGGCTCTGCGCCCGGTGACGATGACCGATAAAACGTGCCCACCATCGGGGATTTAACAATCTTCCCTTCCGGCATTGGCGCCAAAGCCTCGGTGGGAGAGGCCGCTGCGGCAGCGATTTGAGCCGGTACCGCCGTCTGGGTTGTCGCGGTGGGTGCAGCATAAACGTGACTGACATGGGAAGTCTGTGGTGTACCGCTCGATTTGACGATTCGGACTTTGTCGTCGCCTTCCGTGATTTCTAGCTCTGCAATGCCGGATTCGGCGACCAGGTCAATGAGTGTCTTTAGTTTTCTCAGGTCCATACTCGATCGTTCCTTTGGTTCTTTGTTCAAGGGTTTCTTCGCTGGAGTTTCTTTCAATGGGCGGCTCGCAGGTTCTTTTCTAGGCACTCGGTGCGCCCGGTGCGGAGGGCTCGCGGCCATCAAGTTGACCGGCGGCAAAACGAAGGGCTGCGCTATAGCCCGACGGGCCTAGGCCGCAGATAACGGCCTGGGCGAGATCTGAAAAATAGGACTGATGGCGAAAGGCCTCACGTCGATGGACATTTGTGAGGTGAACCTCAATGAAGGGAATCGCGACCGAGGCCAATGCATCCCGAATCGCAACGCTGGTGTGGGTAAAGGCCGCAGGGTTAATCAAGATGTAGCGAACGCCCCTGCCGGGAGCCTGATGAATGTGGTCGATCATG
>DBCQ01000030.1:4318-12573 GCA_002293155.1 Burkholderiales bacterium UBA954
GATTGCAGCAGGCCATTGATTTCAGAGAGTGTGGTGGAACCGTAGATCTCCGGTTCCCGCATTCCCAGCCTATTTAGATTTGGGCCATGAAGCACCCAGATCAAAGAAGATGACGACATTGAGTCGACTCCATCGTGATTCGATGAAGGAGATTCTAGCGCACTTCAGAAATCCATGATCTGAGCTCTTCTTCGCGTATTCTGCCGGCTTTTTTCCTTAAAACAATCCCTTTTTCATCAATTAGAGCGGTGTAGGGGAGCCCATCAATGCTATTTCCAAGCCTTTTTGCGAGTTCCGTTCCAGACGCTCCCGCGACGAGCAGGGGGTAGGAGAATTTATGCTTTCCTGCGAACTCCCTGACATTGCTCGGGGAGTCAACGGCTAATCCTATTACTTTAATGCCTTTTGGTGACATTTCGGCATGAATTAGCGACAGTTCTGGCATTTCTTCGACGCAGGGAGGGCACCAGGTTGCCCAGAAATTAACCACCGTTAGCCGGCCTCGAAGAGAGGCCATCTCGGTGGCTCCCCCCTTTGGATCTGGAAAACTCAAGTCAAAGATCCATTGGGCTGGCGCAACCGAGACACTGGGTTGGATTCGCCAGGCTCCAATTGCAACGCCAATAATCAGCGTGACAAGGCCGGTAATAGCGATCAGCGATCGCTGAGAGTTTTTTGTCATCGTGTCTCGTGTTCTTCTGGGGCTCGCTCGCGAGCGGGCTGCGGCGAGATCTTATGTTGGAGGAGTTCTTGAAGGCCCAGGCAATCGAGTCGTTGCAGGCGTCCTTTCGCATCAGGCCTCAGAGCACCGCGAGCATCGACCTCTGGGTAGACGGCAATGACGGCGAGCTCCCCCATCCATTGAATTGCGAGGGCCTCGACGGGGGGATGCCCTGCCCGATGGTGGGGCAGGCAGGCCGCATCGCTCCTGATGTTTTGATTTAGAAGAAAGATCCCCAACGCTTTGGCGTTATCAGCGAAGCACTGTAGGTGAATATCAGAGTGTTCTCCTGCGGTTCCATTAGCGATTGCTCCGGTCACCATGGGTGAGAAATCGGCAAGAAGCCGCATCAAGCTGAGTGCTTTTTCCCGAAGGGCCCGACATCGAGCCGGCTGATGCTCGGACTGGAAAATCAATTGATAGTCTCTTACTGCATTCTCAAGCTCTTCATTTGAGGGCAGGGCCTCTTTTGAGATTCTGTGGCCCTTGCCGCCGGTCACCCGGGCGTAGGCCTTGCGCTTTGCGCTTGCGTAGTCGAGCCCCTCTTCGGCAATGAGGCAGGCCGCCGCTGCCGCGACCTCCGCCTTCAGCCCGCCTTTGTTTGGTGTGGGCCAGGCGTTGCTGGGATATCGATCTCTTTCCATTCTCGTCATTATGCCGGTCGCTACAATGCCTGCTATGCACGTACATATTATTGGAATTTGCGGCACCTTCATGGGGGGGCTTGCTCAGATTGCCCGAGCCCGCGGATTCCGGGTGACAGGCTGTGACGCGAATGTCTATCCACCCATGAGCACGCAGCTTGAGCTCGCCGGAATCGAATTGATTGAAGGTTTCTCGGCGGACCAGATTCGGCTAGCACCGGATGTCTGGGTCGTTGGCAATGTTGCGACTCGAGGATTGCCTCTCGTAGAGGCCCTACTGAATCAAAAAGCACGGATTGTTTCGGGGCCGCAGTGGTTGGCAGAAAACATTTTGAACGAGCACCGGGTTCTTGCGGTGGCGGGGACACACGGCAAAACGACGACGAGCTCGATCTTGGCCTGGTGTTTAGAGGATGCGGGACTCAGCCCCTCATTTCTGATTGGCGGGGTACCAGAAAATTTTGGCGTGTCTGCCCGACTACAACAATCCAGTGTGCAATCGAAGGATCTGCGCGGCCCACCATTTGTAATTGAGGCCGATGAATATGACACCGCTTTTTTCGATAAACGCTCTAAATTTCTTCATTACCGAGCCGAGGTCGCAGTGATGAATAACCTAGAGTTTGATCATGCCGATATTTTCTCCGATCTTGCCGCAATTGAGACACAGTTTTATCACTGGGTGAGAACGCTGCCGAAAGAGGGTCGCCTAATTATCAATGCGACTGAGCCCGCTCTGGGCCGCGTCATTAGCCGGGGGCATTACACTCCGATTGACTACTTCCATCATGCAGACGGGTGGGCGATAGCGTCGCCCTCTTCCGCCAGCGACGCGAGCCCGATAGGAGGCATTTCGGCAGATTCGTCGCATAGGGATTCCTTCGAGATTCTCTACCAAGGCCGCCCGGTTGGCAGAGTATCGAGTCCGATGCATGGGGCACACAATCGTAGCAATGTCCTTGCTGCAGTAGCCGCTGCGGCCGCATTCGGTGTGTCTGCTGAACAGTCGTGCGCGGCGATCGCCCGCTTTCAGGGGGTCCAGCGCCGGATGCAAATTCGCGGCGAGGTCGATGGCATTCAGGTCCTCGATGACTTTGCTCATCATCCTACTGCAATCGCAACAACAGTCGAGGGATTGAAGCGGCAACAGCAGCAGTCCGGACATCCCGGGAGAATTCTTGCGGTCATTGAACCTCGATCAAATACGATGAAGCTGGGTGTAATGTCTGCGCGGCTTGCAGATAGCCTGCGTGAAGCCGATCTCGTGTTCGGCTTTGCAGGCGGTATTGACTGGGATCTCGGCCTAGCGCTATCGCCACTCCAATCCCGGGCATCGGTCCATCGAGACTTAAATGACTTGGTACATGGCATTGTGGCGCAGGCACGTGCGGGCGATCGAATTCTTGTGATGAGCAACGGCAGCTTTGGCGGAATTCATGACAAGTTAATCACTGCACTCCGAAAAAATTCCTCTCATTGAGCCCAAGACCTGATCCTATGTTTGTACTTTTTGAAGAGGATGGTGGATTCAAAGTAGGAACGCTATTTTCAGAGTCTGAGACCAGTATTCAGGTTGAGATGCCCACGGGTAAACGCTCCAAGGTGAAGCGCAATGCGGTCTTACTAGAGTTTAGTCAGCCCGCGAGAGACCAGCTACTACCTGCTGCCAAGGCGACTGCAGACGAGCTTGATAGTAAGTTCTTGTGGGAGTGCGCCCCGGCGGACGAATTTGATTTTCAGGATTTTGTTAGAGAAGTGTTCTCCGAGAAACCGAGTGCTACCGAAATCGCTGGCTTGCTTCTCGCGCTTCATCAGGCACCCATGTATTTCTATCGTAAGGGCCGTGGACGTTTTCGCCGTGCACCAGAGGACGCATTGCAGGCGGCGCTCGCTGGCGCAGAGCGCAAACGCCTAGCCGCGCAGGCACAACAGGCGTTGCATGAGACGATGGTGGCAGGAGAAATACCAGAGGAGATTCGTGGGCAGGCACTCCAACTCCTTACTCGGCCAGACAAGCAGTCGATCGCGTTTAAGGCGCTGGAGTCCGCGTCTTCTTCCTTACAGACGACGCCTGCGCGCTTGTTGCTGGATCGGGGAGCCCTGCCGTCGGCCTACAGCCTGCATTACGCACGTTTTTTGCAGCAATGTTTTCCACAAGGAACCGGGTTTTCTGCAACAGAAGATGCAGTTAAGGCAGTGATCCTTAGCGCAGAAAAGCAGCAATTGAGTCTAGCGCCGGGTGTCGCGTATTCGATTGATGATGCAACAACCGATGAAATTGATGATGCATTCTCGTTAGAGCCGCTGCCTGAATCCGGCTGGCGCGTCGGTGTGCATATTGCGGCACCTGGCACTGCGATTGAGCCGGGGAGTCCCGTTGGACTGATGGCGAGAGACCGCGCCTCAACCGTCTATTTTCCAGGCGACAAGATCACGATGCTGCCACAACCACTGATCAAAGCATTCTCGCTTGATGAGGGCTATGCTCGGCCGACCTTGTCTTTATATATTGATTTCAATGCGCAGGGAGAACGGATAGCAAGTCAATCTCGGCTTGAGAGAATTCATATTGAAAAAAATATTCGGCTTGGGTCATGGGAATCGGAGTTAGATCAGCCCTTCGAGGCGATTTCGCCTGATCGGCTACCTTGGAGTGGAATTAAGCCCCTTCTCTTTTTGGCCAAACAGCTACGGGCGCAGCGAGAGTTGGCTCGAGGCAAGCCGGAGGCCTCTGGACGCCTCGACTTTAATTTCTATGTTGATTGGAATTCTGAAAACCCGTCCGCTAAACGAGACGGTGATGGAAGCCCCCGAATTACGACCCGACAACGGGGCTCCCCGGTCGATATCTTAGTTTCAGAATTTATGATTCTTGCGAATACGGCCTGGGGCGATACCTTGGCATTGGCAAGACTGCCAGGCATTTATCGGGTTCAGACAATGGGCCGCGTGCGAATGCAGACCCAGCCGGGGCCCCATCAAGGGCTCGGGGTTAATAATTACGCCTGGTCGACGTCACCCCTGCGCCGTTACAGCGATCTTGTTAATCAGTGGCAGATTCTCTCCGTGCTCGGCCAGCGTCTTGCGGCGTTCAGGGGCAATGACGCGGAACTCTTCTCAGCCGTGACGCAGTTCGATACCCTCTATAACCAGTACGGGGATTTCCAAGATACCCTTGAGCGGTATTGGTCTCTGCGCTGGATTGGGGTCCAGTATGGAATCGGACACGCTGAGTCCTGGTCGGCCATTGATCGGGGGGTTCGAATTCGCGAAAAGGCTGTGGCCTTGCGCGAGGGTGCCTTCAGGCTGCGCAGCGCGCCGTGCATCCTGCGTTGTGCCGATGCCCCGGAGCTCACGCCAGGCGTGGAAGTTGAGGTGGAGCTTCTGGCTAGCGATGCACTGGATTTACGGCTTCAGGCAAGATTCGTTTCGGTGATCTCGACAACGCCTGTGCAGGAGGAGGACCTCTTGGAGTCAGACCATCTTGGTCAGCAGTATGCGGTTCTAGGCGACCCTATCGCCCACTCGAAATCTCCATGGATACATGCGCAATTTGCTGCCCAGACCGGACAGCAGATGCACTACTCGGCGCTACAAGTGAGCGCTGAGAATCTGCCGGCTGAGATTGAGCGCCTTGCGGCTGAGGGTTATGGGGGTGTCAATCTCACCGTACCCCTCAAAGAGCATGCATTTGTAATGGCCCAGTCAAGGGATTGGGAAATCTCTAATCGCGCGATGAGGGCAGCTGCAATCAACACACTGCGCTTTGATGAAGGCGGTCTTGTCGTGGCGGACAATACGGATGGTCACGGTCTTGTTCGAGACATGGAGCGCCTTCTGGGTGGCGAAGGGTCGATTTCAGGACAACGCATACTGCTAATCGGGGCTGGCGGAGCTGCCCAGGGGGTTATCGGGGCTCTTCGAGAGGCCGGCGCTGAACATATTCGAGTCGCGAACAGAAGCCTGGAAAAAGCGCAGTCAGTCGCACAGCGATGGGCACAGTTTGATGGGACATCAGCCCAATGGCTCTCTGTGATTCCGTTTGAGATGCTGAATTCGCCCGACACGACAGACGATGATGACCCACGAACGATCGATGATATTTTGATCAATGCAACATCGGCGAGTCTGGCCGGTATCGGTATTGCGATGCATCCAACCCGATTTTCCCGGGCTAGGCTTGTGATTGACATGATGTACGGAGCGCAGCCAACACCGCTGATGGAACAGGCAATTGTTGGCGGCGCGCCTCTCGTTGCGGATGGTCTCGGAATGCTAATCGAGCAGGCCGCAGAGGCCTTCATGGTCTGGCGTGGTATTCGGCCCGAAACTGCTTCTGTGCTTGCCCAATGTCGTTTAGAGTTGTCGTCACCGCCAACCCCTCGTCCTAGCCCGTGACGGAAACCAAGCACTCGCGCTCCATACGCGACCCAGAAGCCGCTCAGCTTGCACTCGTGGAAGTGCAAGAGATCCTTGCGCGCCAGAAGCTTGAGTTGAATCTTTTGCACCGTGAGCATCATGGGGTGGATTCAGATCGCCAGAGCCTGGTGGAGCAGCTTGTGGTGAAGCAGCAGTCGGCGGCCTTGCAGGCACGGCTCGATCATTTACACCCCGCCGACGTTGCCTACATTCTTGAAGCCCTTCCCCGAGAGGAACGCTTAGTCATCTGGGAGCTTGTTCGAGCCGAGCGTGATGGCGAAATTCTGGTGGAGGTCTCAGACGCGGTTCGCGAAACGCTGATTGCGTCGATGGATCGTGATGAATTGGTAGCCGCTGCTGAAACCCTGGACACGGATGACCTCGCTGCGCTCGCTCAGGATCTTCCAGAGGAGGTTGTTGAGGAGATTAGTGAGGGCTTATCGATTCCCGAGCGGGAGCAGTTGCGCACGGCGATGTCTTATCCGGAGGGCAGCGTCGGTGCCCGAATGGACTTTGAGATGGTAACGATTCGGGATGATGTGACTCTGGAAGTGGTCCTGCGCTACCTGCGTCGGTTTGATGCACTTCCCGACCATACCGATCAGGTCTTCGTCTTGAATCACAGCCAAAAGTTAATTGGAGCACTACCGATATCTAAGCTCCTCGTGCACGAGCCCGATACCTTGGTGCGGGAGGTGATGGTCGAGGAGGTGATGAATCTCCATCCCCACGATGATGTTAGCGAGGCAGCCCAGGCCTTCGAGCGCTATGACTTAGTGTCCGCCCCGGTCTTGGACCAGCACGGGGGCCTGCTTGGCCGTCTGACTGTTGATGAAGTCGTTGACGTGATTCGAGAAGAGGGTGAGCAGGATGTCTTTGCTCAGGCCGGCTTACGAGAAGAAGAGGATTTGTTCGCCTCGGTCTGGGAGTCTGCCAAAAATCGTTGGCTCTGGTTGGCGTTAAATCTCTGCACGGCATTCTTTGCGTCTCGAGTGATTGGCGCGTTTGAGGGAACGATAGAAAAGGTGGTCGCACTCGCCGCCTTGATGCCAATTGTGGCGGGAATTGCTGGCAATTCGAGCAACCAGACGATGACGCTGTTCATCCGTTCAATTGCGCTCGGACAAGTTAATGCAAAAAATGCTCCCCGCCTGTTCGCCAAAGAGTTCGGTATTGCAGGCCTTAACGGAGTCGTCTGGGGGTCGATTGCTGGTTTATTTGCCTGGTGGCTTTATAGAGAGTCTGATCAAGGATTAACGCTTGGTCTCACGATGATGCTGGCGATGCTCTTAAATCTACTTCTTGGCGCACTCATTGGAATTCTCGTGCCGCTCACCTTGCAGCGGATGGGCCGAGACCCTGCAATCGGATCCTCTGTGTTGCTCACCTTTAGCACCGACTCAATGGGGTTTTTCTTGTTCCTTGGGCTTGCGACCTTGTTTTTTACTTAGCCAAGAGCCGTAGTCTCATAATCGATAACTTAGATGGTTGGGAATTAATATGGATTTTCTTGGCGGGCCGATCGGCTGGATTATTACTTTTGTAGTGGGAGCGGCGCTGGGAGCGGCTTTTGTGAATTGGCGAATGTTGGGAGCACAGCGGGCAATCGCTGAGGAGCTTGCCGCCGCAAGGGCCCGAATTGAGGAGCGCGAAGCCGCCGGCACAGAGATTGAGATGCGCGCCAAGCTATTCGCCCAGGAGTTACTCAAGGATCAGGCCCAACAACTTGCTCAAACAAATCAGATCAATTTAAGCGGCCTGCTGACTCCCCTAAAACTTCAGTTTGAGCAGTTCACTAAAGAGGTGAGCGGACTAAAAGAGACGAGCCAGAAGGATAGCTCTGCCCTCGCCGAGCGTATCAAGCTGCTGCTCGAGGCCCAGCAGAAGATCTCCCACGATGCTCAGAATCTCGCCTCGGCTTTAAAAGGCGACAACAAGATGATGGGTGACTGGGGGGAGGTCATTCTTGAGCGTGTGCTTGAGGTGTCGGGCCTCACTAAAGATCGTGAATTCTTTGTGCAGCAGACGCATGCATCGGCCGAAGATCAGTCACGCGCTCGCAAACCTGATGTGGTGATTCAACTCCCTGAGGACCGCTTCCTTATTGTGGATTCTAAAGTCTCTCTAAAAGCCTACGAGGAATATTTCAATTGCGATGATGAGGCTAGAAAACAGACGAAGTTGAAGGAGCATCTTGCATCGATCCGGGCGCATATGGAGGGCTTATCGAAGAAGAACTATCAGGGCATCCACGGCGATCGTTCCCCTGATTTTGTGATGATGTTTATTCCGGTGGAGCCCGCCTTCTTGTTAGCAACCGGTAATGACGAGCGTTTATGGCTAGAGGGCTGGAACCGCCATGTGTTATTGGTGAGTCCGAATACGCTGCTCTTCGTCTTACGTACGGTTGAATATTTATGGCGGCAGGAGCGTGTTGGAAGAAATGCCGTTGAAATCGCCAATCGCGGTGC
>DBCQ01000030.1:12747-15465 GCA_002293155.1 Burkholderiales bacterium UBA954
AAGCCCGACAAAAGCCTGCCGGAAGATCTCTTAAAGATTGCAATGCCGGATAAAGACTAGAGCATCTTGTGCATGTGCCGATGGGCGATTCCTTCCTCATCGAAGACAGCGCCTGTTGCAACGAACCCCTGTTTCTCATAAAAGCCAAGCGCATGGCACTGCGCGTGAAGGATAACGGTCTCGTAGCCTTTAACTCTTGCCGAATTAATGAGTGCCGTGATGATCGATCGGCCCAGCCCCTGGTTTCTGAACTGGGCCAGAACTGCCATGCGGCCGATTCTTCCATCAGGACAGAGGCGGCCGGTTGCTACGGGTTCATGATGAATGCGAATGACTGCATGGAGCGATTGCGGATCAAGCGCGTCAAGCTCATGCTCGGCGCAGACTCCCTGTTCGGCCACGAATACGGCGAAGCGAACAGTGGTTGCGTCGTTACCATGCGTTTCCCAGTTACCGATGCTGAGTTGGGGTTGCAACATACTTCGAGCAGGGTTAGAGATCCGCAAGCCAGGCCGCGCCTCTTACCCCGGAGGCGTCTCCGTGGGCAGCAGGACATAGCCTTGTCTTGGTGGGGGTATCGGAAAAGATCCATTCACCCCACCGATTCGGTACTTCGGTATAGATTTCGTCGACCTGACTGAGACCTCCACCAATCACGATGACCTCCGGATCGATGATATTGATCACCATGGCCAGTGCACAGGCGAGATGATTGAAGAACTGAGTAACCGTGGCATGTGCAGCAGGCTCCGATGCGCGATAACGCTCGATCAGTTGTGATGCGCAGACCACGGTCAGGTCCGACTGGGGAGTCTGGTGATAGGCACGAATAAGTGCTGGGCCGCTCAGGTGGGTCTCGATACAGCCGTACCTGCCACACCAACAGGGCTCTTGGGCTAGAACCCCAGAGGCTTTCCCTCCAAGCAGAGTGTGACCCCACTCGCCCGCAATCCCATTAGCTCCCGTGATGATCTTTCCATTGACACAGAGTCCGCCGCCGACACCTGTACCCAGAATAACTGCAAACATTGTTGAGGCGTTCTGGCCAGCGCCATCCACAGATTCAGAAAGCGCAAGGCAGTTTGCGTCATTTGCGAGGCTCACGGGGTGGCCCAGAATCGCCTCGAGGTCCTTGCCAAGTGGCTGCCCATTTAACCAGGTGGAGTTTGCATTATGAATTCGTCCGCTAAGCGGAGAGACGGAGCCCGGAATTCCCATGCCGACCGTGCATCCCAATGATTCAGGTACTTCATGCCGTACGTCATGGATCAGACTAATGATTGCTGCAATCGTCTGCTCATAATCATTGCGCGGTGTTGGGATACGTTTGCGCCAACAGACATTATTGTCTCGGTCAAGCAGTGCTGCCTCAATCTTGGTGCCGCCGAGATCAATGCCAAGCCTCGGGTTTATTGAGCGTGTCGCCACTTGCCTGCGCGAGATCGGATGGGTGGCTGCTCTAAACCCATCACTCCACGGCTTTAACCATATCTTCGACGACCTTTTTAGCGTCGCCAAAGACCATCATGGTGCGGTCCATGTAAAAGAGGTCGTTATCAAGGCCCGCGTAGCCTGCGGCCATGGAGCGTTTGTTGACGATGACGGTCTTGGCTTTATACGCCTCGAGGATGGGCATCCCAAAGATGGGCGAGCCGGGGGTGCGGGCTGCGGGGTTTACGACGTCGTTGGCCCCTAAGACCAAGACCACATCGGTCTGACCAAACTCGGAGTTGATGTCCTCCATCTCAAAGACCTGGTCATAGGGGACCTCGGCCTCGGCTAAGAGCACATTCATGTGGCCGGGCATGCGGCCCGCCACGGGGTGGATGGCGTACTTGACGCTGATGCCCTTGTGGGTGAGCTTCTCGGTGAGCTCCTTTAAGGCGTGCTGAGCGCGGGCAACGGCCAAGCCGTAGCCCGGAACGATGACCACGGTCTCGGCGTTGGTGAGCATGAAGGCGGCGTCATCGGGCGAGCCAGACTTGACGGGCTTTTGCTCGCCCCCGGCCCCAGCCGTTGTTGCCTCGCCCCCAAAGCCGCCCAAGATCACGTTAAAAAAGGACCGGTTCATGGCCTTACACATGATGTAGGAGAGGATCGCGCCGCTTGAGCCCACGAGCGAGCCCGCAATGATGAGCATGGAGTTGTTAAGACTAAAGCCGATACCGGCTGCAGCCCACCCCGAGTAGGAGTTAAGCATCGAGACCACGACCGGCATGTCGGCCCCGCCAATCGGGATGATGATGAGCACGCCCAGCACGAAGGCCAAGGCCAGCATCAAGAAAAACGCCTCCCAACTCTCGGTGAGGATAAAGGCCACGCCCAGCCCCACGGTGGCAATGCCTAGCGCGAGGTTGATCATGTGTTGGCCGCTAAAGGTGACCGGTGCGCCTTGAAAGAGCCGAAACTTGTACTTCCCCGAGAGCTTGCCAAAGGCGATGACTGAGCCGCTAAAGGTGATCGCCCCTATAGCTGCGCCCAAAAAGAGCTCTAATCGGTTGCCCACGGGGATGGCTGCGCCCTTGGGGGTGATGTTTAAGGCGTAGGGCTCGGCCACGGCTGCGATGGCGATAAAGACCGCAGACAGACCGATCATGGAGTGCATGAAGGCAACGAGCTCGGGCATCTTGGTCATCTCGACCTTTTTGGCCATGATGGCGCCAATTAACCCGCCCACGAGGATGCCGCCTGCAACGAGGCCCAGGCCCGAGTAGAGGG
>DBCQ01000030.1:15506-16061 GCA_002293155.1 Burkholderiales bacterium UBA954
GCAACTGAGGCACTTTGCGATATGCCTTGCGCCATCGTGGAGATCAGCCCCACGGTGGTGGCCATCGCAATGGCCATGCCCGTCATGCCAAAGAGGTTGCCTCGGATCGAGGTCGTGGGGTGTGAGAGACCTTTTAAGGCTTGGATAAAGCAGACCGATGCGATCAGATAAAGCAGCGTGACGGTGTTGATCGAGAGGCTTAGCATGGCTATGCGGCCTCCTTGGTAACAGCAATCTTTTTATCCTTCTTTTTAAACATCTCAAGCATGCGCCGGGTGACCAAGAACCCACCAAAGACGTTGACCGCGGCAAGGGCCACGGCCAAGACACCCATCGTCATCCCAAGGACGGTCTCCGTTAGGGCGGCTGCCAACATCGCCCCCACGATCACGATCGCAGAGATGGCGTTGGTCACAGCCATGAGCGGCGTGTGCAGCGCCGGTGTGACGTTCCAGACCACGTGATAGCCCACGTAGATGGCCAACACAAAGATGATCAGATTAACGAGGGTCGGACTGATGGCTTCCATGGCGTTTGGGTTCCTAGCTAGAGGGG
>DBCQ01000030.1:16169-21535 GCA_002293155.1 Burkholderiales bacterium UBA954
TGCATTACGCCCGCAGCACCGCCCCATCGCGGGTCACCAAGGTGGCAGCCACGATGTCGTCGTCTGCGGGGATTGCGACCCCACCGTCTTGGGTGAGGATGAGCTTTAAAAAGTCGAGCAGGTTTCTGGCGTACAAAGCGCTTGCGTCCGTGGGCAGTAGTGCCGCCAAGTTGGGCTCGCCCACCAGGATCACCCCGTGCTTGGTGGTCGTTGCCCCAAGCTCGGTAAGCGGGCAGTTGCCCCCTTGCTCGATGGCCATATCCACGATCACCGAGCCAGGCCTCATCGACTTGACCATCTCCTCGGTAATGAGTGTGGGCGCCTTGCGCCCCGGGATTAGGGCCGTAGAGATCACAATGTCAGCACCCGCCACCCGCTTAGCCACCTCTGCCGCCTGGCGTCGCATCCACCCCTCGGGCATGGGCCGCGCATAGCCCCCCACCCCTTGGGCGATCTCGCGCTCCTCTTCTGTCTCAAAGGGCACATCAATAAACTTGGCCCCCAAGGACTCGATCTGCTCTTTGACCGCGGGCCGCACGTCCGAGGCCTCCACCACGGCCCCCAACCGCTTGGCGGTCGCAATCGCTTGGAGCCCCGCTACCCCTGCTCCTAGGATCACCACCCGGGCAGCCTTAATCGTTCCTGCGGCCGTCATCAGCATCGGGAATATCTTCGGATAGGCGTTGGCTGCCAACATCACCGCCTTATAGCCCGCAAGGTTGGCCTGAGACGACAACACATCCATGCTCTGGGCCCGCGTCGTGCGCGGAGCAGCCTCCATCGCAAAGGCCGTCACCTGCGCCTTGGCTAGCCGCTCAAGGCCCGCTCGATCAAAGGGGTTAAGCATCCCCACAAGGAGGGCTCCCGCCTTCACCGACCCCACCTCATCAGCCGTGAGGTTGCGCACCTTTAAGACCACCTGCGCCCCAAGCGCCTGGGCCTGAGACGAAAGCGTTGCCCCTGCCGCCTCGTAGGCACCGTCCGGGTAATTAGCACCCACCCCCGCACCCTTGGCCACCAACACCGTGTGGCCCAAGGCCACCAACTTCTTTACCGTCTCCGGCGTCGCCGCGACCCGCGTCTCACCTAATAACGACTCCTGGGGAATGCCAAGTTGCATAGTGACTCCGATCGGACGAGGAAAATAAGTATTGAGCTACGACGCTACAGTTGGCAGCGATTTCGCATCCTCAAGTGCCGCTTTTTTCAGTTTTCGGTCTGCATAGAGCTGCATCCCAACAAATACAACGATCAAGATATAGAGCGTTACAGCCAGAGGTGATGTGAAAAATACCGAATAATCGTTCTCCGAGAGAATCATTGCCGTTCGGAACTCTTTTTCGAGCGTTGGGCCAAGCACCAGACCAAGCACGACAGGTGTAACGGGGATTTTCGCAAGCAATAAGAGATAACCAAAAAGCCCGATGATGATCATTGTGTACACATCAAAAAAAGAATTCCGAATTGCATAGGTTCCAATAACGCACATGATCATGATCCCCACCATCAGATACTGGGGCGGTATCTTTAAGAGCTTGATGAAGAATTTAACACCATAGGCTTGCAGGAGCATCACCACTACGGTGGCGACAAAAAAAGTAATGTAGATCAAATAGACTAGGGACTTATTTTCAGTAAACAGTGCGGGTCCAGGGGTTACGCCGTGGATTAATAGGCCGCCCAAGATAACAGCAGTTGCTGCGTCACCGGGAATGCCGAGCGACAGCAAAGGAATAATGGCGCCACCGGATACAGCATTATTGGCAGCTTCGGGCGCTAGAACGCCTTGAACAGACCCTTTGCCAAACTGTTCTTTTGCTTTTCCTTTCGCCAGTCGCTTGGCTTGGTCATAGGCAGCAAATGCGGCAATGGGCCCGCCGGTTCCCGGGATAGCGCCGATGACGGTTCCAATGAGAGACGAGTAAGAGAGTAGACCTACATTATCCTTGACCGTCTTGAACTTCGGCATGCGTGTTTTAACGTCATTTAACTCATGGCTCTGAATTCTGCGCAGTCGGAAATCGACTAGCGTTTTAATAAGGTGAGGAACCGCAAAGAGCCCGACCATCGCCACCACCAGATTGACGCCTTGCAAGAGCGGTGTCCAACCAAAAGTCAGCCGCTGGACTCCCTCGATATCATCAACCCCGATGGTCATGATCATTAGGCCAATCGTTCCCGCAATCAAACCCTTGACGATTGATCCTTCAGATAGCCCGCAAATAAGAGACATTCCAAACAACACCAGGGAGAAGAGCTCCACAGGCCCGAAATGAACCGCGGCCTTTGCGACAAAATCAACCGCGAAAACCATGACCAGCAGACTGAAAATGCTTCCGAACGCCGAGGCCATGATCACCAGCCCAAGGGAGAGGCCCGCCTGACCTTTTCTCACCATTGCATAGCCATCAACAACAGTCGCAGCGGCGGACGGAGTTCCAGGAATTCCAATAAGACACGCTGTGAGGGAGCCGCCGGTAAGCCCTCCGATATAGGTGCTCAACAGCATGCAGATGGCTGCATTGGGAGAAATCCCAAACGTGAGCGGCAAGACCATCGACAAGGCCATTGTATAGGTTAGGCCTGGTATTGCCCCGAAGATAATGCCGATAACTGACCCAATAAAAATAGCGATGATGGACGCAGGTTCTAGCATCATTAATGATGCGGCAATAAAGTCGTTCATAGTTTTCTTAGGTCTGAGTCCAGCGCATTACATGCCGATGTCAAGAAGTTGGCCTAAAGGTAGATAGATGCCGAGAAGCTTTCCAAAAATCAGGTAGGTGCCAATTGAGATGCCAAGCGTGATGGCAATTAACTGCTTTGGCCGGTAAACCTTTAGCGCGCCAACCAAGATTAAAAGTACCGAGACAAGGGTTGCGAGCATAAATCCGAAAAGACTCATGATGTAGCCATAGAAAACCAGGCAGCCGAGCATCCAGGATGCGCAGCGAAACTCTGCCCAGAAATTCTCCCTTGGCTTGTCGCTTGTGGGTGCTTTCTTCGTGACGCTGCCTTGAATGATTGAGCGTGCAATTAACAGAAGCGAAAAAGCACCCAGTAGAAAGCCGAAGAAGAGAGGGAAGGTCCTAGAATCTGGACCCTCTTCAACACTACTGGGCACCTCAATGAAGTTGGTTACCAATCCATACCAGACCAACGAAAAAATTAGTAGACCAACTCCAATCCACTTTTCGTGTTTCGCATTGTCCAATCAGATCTCCTTACTTCTTTAAACCAATTTCAGTAAGGAGTGTTGCGATTTCAGCATCGTCTTTGGCAATGAGATCTCCAAACTCTTTTGCGGGCAGGTAACCAATCTCAAAGCCGATTCGCTCAGCAGCGCTTTTAAACGCTGGTGATTCAGCAGCAGCCTTTGCGGCTGTTTGAAGTCGTTCGATGACTGCGGGTGGCGTTCCCGCTGGCGCCGCAAGACCGCGCCACATTGTTAGGTCAAGGCCTTTTGCGCCCGAATCAGAGCATGTGGGGACGTCCGGCAGAATCGAGCTCTTTTTCCCGCTTGAGACGCAGAGGATCTTGATGGTTCCCGCTTTAACGTGAGAGACAAATTGTCCGGGCCACTGCACGGCGATATCAACACGGTTGCCGAGCAATTCAACAGGGGCTTTACCTTCGTCGTAAGGCGCGTAGATGATTCGATCGTTGATTCCCATCCGCTTAAACATCGAGAACGTTGCCATGTGGGTGAATGACCCCTTGCCGGAGGCCCCGATACGGACCTTGCTTTTTCCGGATTTCACCGCATTCGCAATATCGTTGAGCGAGTTCCAGCCTGAGTCTGCCCGAACCGCAACAACGACAGGCTCTAGGCTGATGCGTGCAATCGGGGTAAACGCTTTGTAGTCAACTTTGAGCGCTCCAGTATGGAAAGCCGTACTAATAGAGTTCGAGTTCCATACGATGTTGTAGCCATCGGGTTTCATGCCATTGACATGGGTATAACCGATAGCACCGCCACCCCCCGTGCGACTCACCGGAACAACCGGCTGAGGCAGGCTTTTCGACATCTGGTCTGCAAGCACCTGGCTGATAGTTTGTGCTGTGGTTCCAAAGAGGACGGTCATTTCAACGGGTTTTGTGGGAAAGCCCTGCGCGGCGGCCTGGCCAATAAAGCCCAGACCCGCAGCGATTACGGCAAAGCGTGCCATTATCAGAGGACTCTTTTTGGAGTTGCTGAGGCCTGAAAGTTTCGTGGTACCCATTTGTGGTCTCCTGTACGTGGTGTGAGTTTGTACTCAATCTAATGAGCCCCTATCATGGCAGTCATCGAAGGGGCGTGGTGGGCTTTTAGATGCACCTCCCGGCAAATTGAAAAAGATTCCCTGAAATGTCCAAGCTTTTACCTACCAACAAACCCCTTTTTAATGCACATTAAATTTGCAGGATAATTAGGGTTTTCACTGCAAACGCGAGCGCCCCTGTACCCTGTGCCTCTTGGCCCCCACTTTGATTTAAACAGACTGAAGATAGTAATGAACTACATCATTTATGTAAGCACTGCCGCTAAACCGATGTCGGATAGTGAACTCTCGGATATTTTGTCGGCAAGCCGAAAAAATAACGTCTCACGAGGTATTACGGGCATCTTGATCTATCGTTATTCGGCAGAAGAAGACATGGGGTCCTTTATCCAGTTGTTGGAGGGCGACAAGGCGGCCGTGATGGACACTTACCACCATATCGTCAAAGACTCCCGGCACCACTCGAAAATCATCATCGAAGAGGGGCAAACAGAGGGCCGGCAATTTCCAGACTGGGCAATGGGATTTAAGAATATTGACGCCGTGGACCTAAGGGCTGTCCCTGGGTTTACAAACCTCGGTAAAGACTCGTTTGATTCCGATTACTTCAAAAACAGTAGTCGCACTGCTCGGGAAACGCTTGAGTTTTTCTACGACGCCGACTAACGCTCATTAGAAGACATCGGGGCAAAGCCTTAAGAGTTTTAGGGTTCATAAAGGGTTTTTGGATGATTTAAAGAACTTGTTTCAGGGCTGAAAGAAGTAAGGTTTTATTGATTGTCTGGGGTGTGAACCCTCCTTAGAATGAGAAGCAGCAAGCAAGTACATGTCTGATTTGTTGCTGACTTGAACAAATTCTTCCCAAGGAGACCGCCTCATGAACACCGTTGTTGAAAAACCGTTTCAGCAAAAAAGCTTCAAAATTCCTGAAAAAATGAAGGCCTGGGTCCTGGGTGACCCCAACCAGTTGACGCTCGTCGAGAAGCCCGTACCCACGCCAGGTCCGGCCGAGGTCTTGGTGCGGATTGATGCGATCGCCGTCTGCGCAACCGATATCGAGATTATTCACCGCGGTCCGCCCGCAATGATTCAGGGCGGGTTGCC
>DBCQ01000010.1:0-13531 GCA_002293155.1 Burkholderiales bacterium UBA954
GACTCTCCTGCAGATTCAAAGACCACGAGTTCCACTGGCAGGCCCAGTTCTTGTGCGAGCGCATGCGCCATATCGACTGAGACGCCAGTAACCGCTCGGTCGTCTACTCGCTTGGCAAGAATGGGATTCCCGACATTGATCGAGACGCGCAACACACCTGTTGGCGCAAAGGCGGTCTGAAGCTGCGAATTCACTTTGCCAATCTCCCTTTAACCGTTGTCATGTTAGCGCCCGGATCACCAAGTGTAACGCGCTCGCTGCGATGACGAGCTCAATAAGCCCCTGTTGGGTCTTTTGCTGCATACGGCTTGACAGCCATTTCGCAAACCAGACCCCGGGAATAGTCGCAAGGCCGCACAATAGTGAAATCAGAATCAGAGAATCAGGCAGCCCATCAAGATTTCTAAAGAGAGCAATCTTCACAAGGTTGAGTACCGCCGACAACACCGCATCATTGGCAATCACCGCAGAGGCTGACATTCCAATTGCACTAAAGAATGCCAAGACCATCACCCCCGAACCGGGAACAACGCTATTGATAAATCCATAGGCCAGTGCGATTGGGCCGCCAATCCAACGCTGGGTTAAGGTCGATGGGGCCGGGCTCTCTGGGGACGCGCTGCTCGAGATAGCTCGAGTCAACGCAGACTGCCTGTGGCGATGCACGACCCGATGGGCCAATACCGCCAGAATCGCTGCGCCGAGGATAAATTCAAGCGTACCAACGGAGAGACTCATATAGAGCTGCGTTCCAAACCACGTACCTGGCAACGCCAACGCAATCATGATCACTGAAATCTTGAGATCGACCGATTGCCGATAATAGAAAACCCGACTGCCATTATTAATAAGCATAATGATGGCAAGCGCCGGCATCACTGCCTTGGCGCCAACAATTGGCGTTAGGAACGCAGCCACAATTAACCCCGTTCCCGCCCCACTGAGGCCACCTAAGAGCCCTCCGATAAAACAGACGCCTGCACCGAGAACGAGAACAGAGTAATCGAGCACGCGGGCTTTGACCGGTTACTTACGGCCGAAATGGAGTGCCCGCTCCCAGGCTTTTTCCGCATCTGCAGCGCCGATCACAGCTGAAGCCTGGTCAATGAACTTTGCCTTTAACTGAGCATTTGACATTGGGCGCTCAAGGCTACCAATGGCATGCTCGACCAAGACCTGATGACGCTTTCCATCCTTGGTGATCACTGTGACATCGGCGGCGGCCTCATCCATCTCCTCATCAACGATCGCCTCAACAAGATCCCGTATCGCAATCACCTCGGGGTGACGGACTGCCTCGTCAGAGTATTCATGCTCACCGGCCTTCCCGTAGAGCAGACCTACCGCACAGGAGTGGTAGACACTAAACTTTCCTTCGAGGCCCCTTTGTGGCGTTTTCTTACCCGTCAGCTCAATCACCAAAGGATGGACCTTGAGAACGATTTTCGCAATATCGGCGGGCTTTACACCATGTTGATCGCGTAGCTGCACGCACCCGTCAATACTGGGATGAATCACGATCCCACATGCAAATGGCTTATAGGTATTGAGTGCGGATTCCCAATGCACGCCTAACCCCTCTGTTATTTCGCGCCAGTCGCATTTATCGGAGATCACCTGAATCAGCCCTCTCGGCGCTTCGAGTGCTTTTGGCGAGGCCGTGAACCCCTCTCTTGCCATCAAGGCTGACATTAATCCAGCCTTTGCGGCACCTCCGGGATGAAAAGGCTTTGTCATCGTACCGAACTGCTCGCGCAGGCCTACCGGCTGACTCGCAGCAATGCCCAGCGCCATCTGCGTCTGCTCGGGGGTGAGCTTTAATAGTCGTGCGCAGCTGGCTGCGGCACCGAGCATGCCCGTTGTGCCCGTAATGTGCCATCCACGATCGTAATGATCGGGATACATCGAGTTGCCCACCCGGCAGCTCACCTCGATGCCCAGCACGAGCGCATCGATCAACTCCCGACCTGTAGTACCGAACAACTCGTGCGCTGCATAGGCTGCCGAGGCAACCGGGCCCGCTGGATGAATGATGGTCTTCAGGTGCGTGTCGTCAAAATCGAAGGTGTGCGAGCTAATACCATTTAAGAGCGCTGCATTTGCAATATCAACTCTCTCACTGCGACCCAGAATACTGGCCTGCGGCGCAGGCTTAAGTACCATCACTGCACGTAGGGCAGCTTCGAGCGTTGGGTGGCGTGATGCGCCGATAGCGCAACCCATCCAGTTGGCGAAGGTTCTATGGGCCTGCTCATCGACCGCCTCTGACCAGCCTTGGCTCGGATGATTCACGACAAACTTCGCAAGAATCTCTGTAATAGGGGGCGCGTTATGGTCCGCCTTCACTGTTGTATTTTTCGCCATGCTGTACTCGCTTTATGAATTCAATCGCTAGGAAACGCGCGTTGTTGAGGTGCTCACCGCAGGTCAGATCGTATACGAAATTAGTCTCGACGGCTGCCGAGACGTTAAGGGTTTTCCAGCCTCTTGAGTGCGCGGGCCGCATGATCGTATGCCGCCTGCTCTGCCGCCTTGATATTGCCATCCCGAATCGCTTTATAGAGCGCCTGATGTTCACGCAGAGATGCCGATCGGCTCGCACCTTCGGCAAGATTAGAGGCCCGGCAGAGATGGAGTTGTTGAGTGATGGATTGATAGACCTCAACAAACTTCTTATTACGCATAACCGTCACGGTCTCCCAGTGAAAGGCGAGATTCGCTTGGTAATAAAGGAGCGTATTACCCTGTGCCTCGGCATCCTTCATGACATCGAGTTGCAGACCCAGGTTTTTAATCAGCGCAGCTTTTGCCTTGGCGCCAAGCCCGCAGGCAAGGCGTACCGCGTGGCCATCAAGCAGGCCCCGCATCTCATAGAGATCATGGATTTCCGCGGGTGTTAACTGCCGAACGAAGACGCCCGAGTTCAACTTCGAGACCACCAGCCCCGTGGGCTGGAGACTGCGTAGGGCCTCCCGAACTGGCACACGGGAGACGCCGAGTCGTTTGGCAATATCGGGCTCACTAAGCCGTTGCCCGGCTCGAATCTCGCCCAGCAGAATTAGGCGCAGAATCTCCTCACGGACCTGTTGCGCCAACGATTGCTCGGGGTTCTTATCCTCAAGAGACGGGTCGCTAACCCACGGAAACTTCAACATAGTGCTAAAACTCTACACCACTTCATCGCCAGACCCGCCTTGGACCGCCATCGAGACCCACCACAGGAATGCCATGCTGCTTTTTGGTTAGACTTTCACCATACCTCACAACAGTGGCCAAGGAGCCGACATGATCCCAACACCCGAGACCTTGAATCCCCTTACCGAAGCTATTCAACTCTCAGTAGCCCCCGTGTTTCTGCTCACGGGTGTCGCTGGGATGTTAAATGCGCTCGGTAGCCGACTCGCACGTGTGGTGGACCGTAGCCGGGCGCTCGAAGAATGGCTTCTCACCTCGACGCCGCAGAACAATCCGAGACACTACAGGTTTCTTCTCGAACTAAAATCCATCGACGTGAGAAAGCGTGTGATTAATGGGGCCACAGCGCTTATGGTGATCTGCGCTGTCTTTATTGGATTAACCGTTGTGGAGTTGTTTTATTCCACCGGAATGCAAGGCCGTCTGCAGCTGTCCCGATGGGTGCCCGTTACTTTTTTAAGCGGCTTCGGCTGCTTCATTGCAGCCTGTGTGCTCTACCTGATTGAAATTCTGCTGGCCTCGCGCGGAGTTCGTGTTGACAATTAACGATCACGAAAGGGGTTCGTTCGATGTAGCCACCAATCAAACAACGGGAAAAGTAAGCACCCTAGGCCGAGGGTTGCAAACCCAATTGCCCAGCTCACAGGGGTAAGTCCCCTGCCTGAAAGATCCAGCGCAAAACCAAAGATCGCCGGGCCCAGAACGCCACCCCCACCGAATCCAATTAGGGAATACAGACCCATCGCAGCACCTTTTACCCCAGGCTCTGCAGAGGAGACTAACCCCGCAGTCAGGGTGGCTGAGTCGGCCATGATCAGCATGGAGTAGACCGCCACAAGAAGAAAAACGATTAGCCAGTGACTTCCTCCAGCCAACGCCATCGCAACTCCAACAAGAGAGGTCATGACCATTGAGATCACGATCCACCCCCGACGGCCGATTTTCAATGCAATCTCATTACCAATAATCGAAGCGGGTACCGACAAGATACTCACAATTGCTGCCGCAGATGCAGCAGACACCCATGTGACCGTTCCTGCTGGTAGCGAAGCCGCACTGAAAATCAAGAAGGCCACAATCCAAGTACGAGAACCGAACAATTCGGTGCAGTGAACACCATAGCCCACGGTATACCCAAGACACTTTCGATCCGAGAGAACCCGCTTCCATGTTGCGATTGGAAACAGACGTTGCCACGACCAGTGAATAGCCGCAGGATGGCGCTCATGCGCCAAAGGCCGGGTGCGGGACAATACGATCAATGCACCGAGCAAAGGGCCCAGAGCGCATAAAAAGAAGGTCCAATTTGTCCCCAATACGGGCAGCGACTGGCCCGCGAGAAATAAAGAAGATGCAGCACCAATCCCGAAGAACGCAGTATAAAAGGCCACAAACCGAGACTGCTCCTTTCCTGTTGTTCGATCAGACAGAATCTTCAGTCCGGGCATATAAGTCGCAGCAATACCGATACCCAACAGAATCTGAAAGCCTAACGCCGAGATAAAGCCCTCGGCGCCAATCGCAAACCCAATACTGCCCGAGGCGGCGATCAAACTCCCCGCCGCATAGATTCTTCTCGCATCGATCACATCAGTCAGGCTAGACCAGGTCGATACGGTCGCGACGTAGCCAATAAAGAATCCGCTGGCGATCCAGCCCGCCTCGCTATTGGATAGACCCCACTGGGCCTGCAGCTGTGTCAGAGCGACGGCGTAGGTCGAAAAACCCAATAGCGACAGCACATGGGCTACTAATAAGGCAATCGCAACGCTTCTAACTTGCATGGAATTCCTGGCGCCCTGGTGATTACTTGGCTACTCTGAACCAGGCAGCATACATCGCTGGTAACGATAAGAGTGTCAATGCGGTTGCCACGATTAAGCCACCCATAATCGCCACGGCCATCGGGCCCCAGAAGATACTCGTTGACAAAGGAATCATTGCCAATACCGCAGCAGCAGCAGTCAGCACAATAGGCCGAAAACGCATAACGGCCGCCTCGATCACCGCCTTGCGATCGGGAACCCCACGCTTACGATCTTGTTCAATCTGATCAATCAAGATCACCGAATTACGCATAATCATTCCAGAAAGCGCGATCACCCCTAGTAAGGCGACAAATCCAAAGGGGCGATCTAACACCAGAAGCGAAGCAGCAACTCCTGCGATACCTAAGGGGCCGGTGAGAAACACCAATACCGCGCGCGCAAAACTCTGAAGCTGAATCACCAATAATGTAAAAATTACAAAGAGCATCACGGGCAGGCCAGCAGCAATAGATGCCTGACCTTTGCTACTTTCTTCAACCGCGCCCCCGATCTCAAGACGATAGCCCGGAGGAAAACTTGCGGCCAAGGGCTTGAGCACCTTCATGAGCGAACTGGTCATCGTAGCCCCCTGAACACCCTCAACAACATCGCCTTGCACCGTAATCGCGAACTCTCGACCCTCACGCCAGACCACTCCGGGCTCCCAGGTTAATTTAAATTGGGCAACCTGCGTCAGAGCGACGCTACCCCCCGTGTGTGACGGAATTAAGGTCTTCGATAACTCAGATAACTGATCACGTTCCGTCTTCGGTAACCTAAGAATAATCGGAATAAGACGATCCGCCTCCCAATACTGCCCGATCACCACACCTGAATAATGTGCCGCAAGGGTCTGCGCAATCGACTGGGCCGATACACCAAACTGCTGCGCACGCGCCGAATCGATATCCATCCTGACGACGGGAATTTTCTCATTCCAGTTATCGTTAATCCCCATCATTCGCGGATCTGCCCGCATCAACGCTTTAGCGCGCTCTGCAATATCGCGTAGCACCGTGGGATCCGGCCCAACAAGGCGAAACTGAACGGGATAGGGTACCGGTGGGCCGTTAGGCAAAAGCCGCGCACGGATGCGAGCCTCAGGAAACGCTTCTTCCAGCACACGAGGCAGAGACTCCATCAAGGCCTTGCGGTCCTCCCCGGATTTGGACAACACAATGGCTTGAGCCACATTGGTCTGCGGCAGAATCTGATCGAGGGGCAGGAAAAATCGAGGGGCACCCGAGCCAATCCAGAAGTTCACAGTGCGCACCCCGGGGGTTGCGAGAATTCGATCTTCAACCCGTCTTGCCAGTGCCTCCGTGGCCGAGACACTCGATCCCTCCGGCAGCCAGACATCAATCATGATCTCAGGCCGGGAGGAGTCTGGAAAAAATTGTTGCTGAACTTTCCCCATCCCAAACACACCGAGCACGAAGACCAGGAGGGTGAGCACGATGGTGGTTTTTCTGTAATCAACACACCACGCCACCAGGGATCTAAAACGCGAATAGAACGCTGTATCGAACTGCTCGTGCACAGGAGATCCGAGCGCGGGCGCCCTCAGAAGGCAGAACCCGAGATACGGCACAAAGATTACAGAAACGAACCAGGAGATAATTAATGCAGCAGCGGTTACTGCAAAGATGGCGAAGGTATATTCACCCACCGAAGATTTTGCAATTCCAATCGGCAGAAATCCCGCTGCCGTAATTAATGTACCCGTAAGCATCGGCATAGCGGTTAGTGAGTATGCGGCTGTCGCCGCTGTAATACGGTCTGCACCCTCATCGAGTTTGCGAACCATCATCTCGACGACGATGATGGCATCATCGACCAGCAACCCAAGCGCGATGATCAGAGAGCCCAGAGAGATCTTGTGTAATCCAACCCCCCAGAGCTGCATGATTAAGAAGGTCACTGCCAACACCAAGGGGATGCTTATCGCAACAACAAGACCGGGGCGCGGATCAATACGCCACGGATGGCGGTGTAAGCCAAGCGCTAAAAGACTTACCCCAAGAACAATCGCAATTGCCTCAATAAGTACCGTTAAAAACTCGTTAACAGAGCTCGCGACCACTCGAGGCTGATCTTGAATCTGAGTCAGCGTAACCCCAGCGGGCAGCTCGTCTCGAATCTGAGCTAAAGCGACTGTCAGGCGTTTGCCAAGTGCCACGATATCGCCGCCCCGACGCATTGAGACTCCGATTGCAACCACCTCTTCGCCCTGAAAACGTACCTTCAACTCAGCGGGATTGATGGGCGCCCGACGAAGTTCAGCAATATCTCCCAGGCGCAGTATCTGGCCACCGAGCTTCAGGGGTAAGGCCCGCAATGCCTCAATTGAACGCAGACTGCCTTCGAGCCGCAACGCCAGGTTAACCTGGTCAGTCTCAATTCTCCCCGAGGACTCGATCGTGTTCTGTGACCCAAGCTGACGGGCAACTTCTGACACTGTTAGACCATATTGGGCTAATCGGCGTCTCGATAACTCCACATAGATTCGCTCTTCCTGCAGGCCATAGATCTCGACCTTTGCCACGTCTTCAACCTGTAATAGCGACTGTCGAACCTGGTTGGCGTAGTCACGCTGATCCTTGGTACTGAATCCCGGTGCAGACAGCGCAACAATCACCCCATAGGTGTCGCCAAAATCGTCGTTAAAATATGGGCCCTGGACTCCCGCGGGCAGCGCCGCACGCATATCACCAACTTTTTTACGAACGGTGGTCCAAACGCCACTCACATCAGCGGCCGGCGCGTAATCTTTAATCTGAAAAATAACGACCGACTCGCCCGGCTTTGAGTAGCTGCGGATCTTATCGGCGTAGGGCACCTCCTGCAGCACCCGCTCAACACGATCAGTGACCTGCTCAGCGACTTGCAGGGCCGTCGCGCCAGGCCAGAGCGTCTTAACCACCATCACCCGCCAATTAAATGGCGGATCCTCATCCTGGCCGAGTTGAAAAAACGCCCCGACACCCATCACCAACAGCACAACCATCAGATAACGAATAAGTGCTGGATGCTCAAGCGCCCAACGGGAAAGATTAAATCCTTCGCGAAACATTCCGAATGCTTTCCCTTGATAGTCCTGCAGGATTCATTAGTCTAGGAATCGGACAGGCTCCGCATCGGATAACACATGCAATCCCGCCGCAACAATTCGATCACCCCTCTTTAATCCGGAGATCACTTCAACCGCCTGCTCCGTTGCCCGACCCAATCTGATCGGCACTTTCTTTAACCGATACTGCTCACCGGAAATGGGTTCGATCTGAAAAACGAACTCACCATTAAAGACAGCACCAATTGGTATCCAGAGCCCGGCCGTGGCCCCTTGCCTGTGACCCTGCGGCGGGCCAGCGGACGCCGCAGTCCCGGACCTCCCGGTCAGTCCCATAATCACCACAACCTGGTGTGGCTCGATTCGATCACCCACTCTCCGAAGAACCTCCTCCACACGCCCGGCCTCGAGAGCACGAAGCGTGATAAACCCGAGTTGATCGCTCGTCGACTCAAATCGGGCGCGGGCCAGTTGGATTTGGGCCCTGCGACGCTCGAATTCAGCCAGGGAAATAAAGCCCTTGTCGTAGAGCCCCTGATAGCGCTTAAAGTCGGCCTCTGCAGACTCTAACTCCGCCTGAGCGGCAACGAATTGCGTGCGCGCTGATGACTCAGATAAGGCGAGATCAACCGGATCTAAGCGCGCAACCGCCTGGCCTGCGGCCACCCGATCGCCACGCATCACCAAGACCGATAAGAGTCTGCCCGTGGCATCAAAAGACAACTGGGCGGGATCCTTACCCAGCCCGCCCCTTGATGCGGACTGGAATGCGCGAGCGGGATCGGAATCCGTAAAGGATTCGATGGAGTGCCCCACAATAAAACTCTTCACTAATTTAATTGGCGCAGGCTTCTGTGGAGGTTCTCCGCAGCCAACCAGTAGCGTGGTCGCCAATGCCAATCCAGTAATACGCTTGAGTGACACCACTGATTGAACTTCCTTAGGCTTCACGGTGTCGGTCATAACGAACAAACCGATACTGGAGACTTGACGCGCTACTGAGCGCAAGCTCAGAGGCCGAGCATCGCCAGACCTTGAGATCAATAGTCGGAAAAAACGCATCGCCTGGAATTTCAAGATCAATCTCGGTAATCTCCAGCGCAGTCGCACGATCAATCATGAGCTGGTAAATTTCCGCTCCCCCAATGACATAAAGCAGAGGCTCTGCCATTGCAATAATATCGTCAACGCTATGCACGACGGAGACCTGAGCCCCCACTGATGACCCCGCCGCCAATACCGAAGGCTCAGGGCGCCAGGCGCCATCGCGGGACATTACGAGTGAATGCCGATTCGGCAACGGCTTACCCAGTCGCCTAACAATTGAATCAAAGGTTTTTCGGCCCATGACCAAGGTATGCCCTGTGGTGAGGGCCTTGAATCGTTTTAAATCCTCTGGCAGATGCCACGGCAAGTCGTTATCGGCCCCAATCACACGATTCTTAGCAACTGCAGCGAGAAGAATAATCTGCTGATTTTTACTCCGGATCACCTCACCGGGAATCATCTCGTTCTGAATCATGTCGTTATGCGCGATATCGACTAGATCGCGACAGGGGCCTTGATGTGGGGGTGGCTCTGGTACCCCTGGATTTCAAAATCCTCAAAACGGTAATCAAACAGCGAGGGAGGCTTGCGGTTGATCACTAACTTTGGCAGGGGGTAAGGCGTCCGTGACAGCTGCTCGGTGGCCTGCTCCATATGATTCGAGTAGAGATGGCAATCCCCGCCTGTCCAAATAAAGTCACCCACTTCAAGGTCAGTCTGCTGCGCCACCATATGCGTTAACAGGGCATAGCTTGCAATATTAAAAGGTACCCCAAGAAAGATATCGGCGCTGCGCTGATAAAGCTGACACGACAACCGACCATCGGCCACATAGAATTGAAACAAGGCATGACAAGGCGCTAGTGCCATCTGCGGAATCTGCGCCACGTTCCAGGCCGAGACAATCAGCCGCCGCGAATCGGGGGTCGCACGAATATCGCGAATCAGTTGTGTCATCTGATCAATCGTGGCCTCTGCATTTTCGGAAGTGGGCGCGGGCCAGGATCTCCATTGCTTTCCATAGACAGGGCCGAGATCACCATCTGCTCTGGCCCACTCATCCCATATCGAAACACCCTTTTCCTGCAACGGGCGCACATTTGACGAGCCACTTAGAAACCACAGCAATTCGATAATGATGGATTTGGTGTGCAACTTCTTGGTGGTCACCATTGGAAATCCATCAGATAGATTAAATCGCATCTGCCACCCAAATACGGAGCGCGTTCCGGTTCCTGTGCGGTCGGTTTTGGGCGAGCCATGAGTAAGTACATGGCGCATCATGTCAAGGTAGGTCTTCATGTCCGTATCTGTACTGTCGCGTCTACACCTTTGCGTTTGGCCATATGACCGATCGCCCGGGCATAAGAAAAACCGGCGGCTTTAAACTGATTCAATACTCGGTCTGCTGCATCCGGGGCCACGCAGGCTAATAAGCCGCCACTTGTCTGCGGATCTGTAACCAGGGTTTTAATCTCGTCGGGTAACTCGGGTGCAATGGCGACGGCATTACCATAGCCCTCCCAGTTGCGCGTCGATGCCCCCGTGAAATGACCCTGGGCTATCAATTCTTTTACACCGGGAAGCACTGGAAGCGCCAAGGCCGAGACGACTGCATCTAAATCTGAGCCGCGCGCAATTTCCAGGAGGTGGCCAGCAAGTCCAAATCCTGTGATGTCGGTCAGCGCATGGACCGATGAGTCTGCGCCGAGTTGGGCGCCAACGGTATTGAGTTGCGTAGTGGACTGGATCATTTCTTTGTAGTGCTGCGGAGATAACTTCTCTTTTTTCAGTGCAGCAGAGTAGATACCAACACCTAGACCCTTACCGAGGATGAGCACATCACCATCTTGTGCATCACGGTTGCGACGGATGTGATCTGGGTGGGCGATGCCCAGCGCCACCAGCCCATAGATCGGCTCAACAGAATCGATGGTGTGGCCGCCAGCAATTGGAATACCCGCCTGGGTACACACTGACTGGCCCCCTTCAAGAATCCTGCCGATCGTTTCTTTCGAGAGCACCTGAATCGGCATCCCCACCAAGGCCAACGCAAAGATCGGAGTCGCGCCCATCGCATAGATATCTGAAATCGCATTTGTCGCAGCGATTCGACCAAATTCAAAGGGGTCATCAACCACAGGCATAAAAAAATCGGTCGTAGCCACCAAGGCCTGTGAATCATTCAGACGCCAGACCGCAGCATCATCGCTGGTCTCGGTACCCACCAAGAGCTCTTTGGCAACCACGCCAAGCGGCATCTTCGCTAAGATCTCTGACAAAATCGCAGGTGCAATCTTGCAGCCACAACCACCACCGTGTGCTAGCTCAGTTAAACGGGTTATTGCCATCGTTCTCGCTCCATGAAGCTTTAGTCTGCATTGCTGAGTATCGCACTCCGCCGTTACGCCTGTGCGTCAGCCAGCTGACGTACCAGCCGTACCAAGGCATCCCGCTCATGCGCCGGGGAGGTCAGCCGCGGCGCGAGAGCCAGACTGCTCTGGCGAAGGCTACGGGAGAATTCCTCGTCCGCGATAAAGCGAACCAGGTGTTGGGCGAGCACCTCCACATTGCCCACTGGAAAGAGCCCCGGGTAGTTCGCCCCGAGCTGGGCGCGATGAGCGGCAATGTCGCTTGCGATGACGGGGCAACGACAGGCAAGGGCTTCCGGCACCACTAAGGCGCCCCCTTCCGATACCGACGACTGAATTAAGGCGTGCACATGAGTGATCTGGCGCAGTGTCTGGGCGTGGGTGAGGGCCCCCTCGAGAAGAATCCCGGGGTACTGAGCCCCCAGATGGATAAGCTCTTGGGCAAGCGTACGGTCCTGATGACTGCCCACATGAATTAACCGTACAGGAACCCGACCCCCATCGGATCGAGTTGCCCAGCCCTCTGGAAACGCCCGGTGAAATGCCAGAAATGCCGTTCGTGGGTCTTTCTCCTCGCGGATATGGGCCGCAATTAGAAAACGTACGGTTTTACTATTTGCCGAGACAGTCGGTGCATAGGGCTTGCGTTGAGGAGATGTTTGAAAAATACAATGCACTCGGCTTGAGAGCTCGGGCCAACGCTGCTGAATCTCTTGCTGCGCCTCAGTCTGAAGCGTAACGATTAACGCTGCGGCCTTCAGAGATGCTTCCGCCTCAGCGTATCGCTTTGACCCCTCTGCTGCCGGATCGAGAGCACCATACAAATCGGTGCCCGTCATCACCAAGATCACCGGAATCTCTGCGCGAACAAACGCTTGTAACTCCTGATGGGACCGTGCCGCATTAAGAACAATTGCAACAGTGCGCTGACCTGAGCTTAAACAGGCATCCAGAATATCAATAGGCTCATAGACCGACGCGTTGATACCGCTGGATCTCAGCATCTGCGCGTAACGCGATGCGGTACGCCAATTTCCCATTCCCGAGGCGGCGCCAAACGGCGTCAGTACTCGAACATCAATACGGCGGGTCATTTATTCCGGTGCGCCAACGGCAACGGTATTAAACCCCGCATCCACATAGGTAATCTCACCGGTAATACCCGAGGCGAGATCTGACAGTAAAAATGCTGCTGTATTACCAACGTCTTGAATCGTGACATTTCGACGTAAAGGGGCGTGCGACTCCACAAAATCAAGAATTTTCCCAAATCCCTTGATACCTGCTGCGGCTAACGTCTTGATCGGACCCGCGGAAATACCATTGACCCGAATGTTGGCCGGACCAACACTCGAGGCCACGTAACGAATCGATGCTTCGAGGCTTGCCTTCGCCAGGCCCATGGTGTTGTAGTGGGCGACAACCTTCTCTGCGCCAAGGTAGGTCAAGGCCAGCATTGCACCACCGCCCTCTCGCATCATCGGATAGGCCGCCTTTGCAAGAGCCGCAAAACTATAGGCGGAGATATCGTGGGCAACTCGAAAGCCCTCTCGTGAAATTCCCTCAAGGAAGTCTCCGGCAATCGCCTCGCGCGGCGCAAATGCAATGGCATGGACAAGACCATCTAACTGGGGCCAGTGGGCCTGCAGTCCAGCAAAGCACGCGTCAATCTGACTATCCTCTGCAACATCGAGCGGAAAACAGAGGCTGCTATTAAATTCGGCTGCCATCTCTTTGACCCGCTGCTCAAACCGATCATTCTGATAGGTAAACGCCAATTGGGCGCCTTGAGCGTGACACGCCTGGGCAATTCCATAGGCGATTGACCGATTCGAGAGCAGGCCGGTTACTAAAATTCGTTTGCCCTTGAGAAACGCCATAACTACTCCTAAAAAGAAACCGGGGATCTCGCACAGGGGAATTCCCGGGCGTTAGGGCCAATTCTAATCGTCTCGGACCCTAGGCTTCGCTACACTGCCTCCTATGCATCCCCTAACCCTCGACTGCCGCCGGCCAGGCTGGCCCGCCCCCAGCCCTCT
>DBCQ01000010.1:13633-15196 GCA_002293155.1 Burkholderiales bacterium UBA954
AAAAGTCCGACCAGCCGGCCCGTCCGACTTTGTCCACGCAATGGCGCTGGGCGCCACGCCGCGCTACGGGTCTGATTTCACCCACTTTCGCTATGTCAATCCCAACGCCCCCCGAGGCGGCGAGTTGCGGTTATCTGCAATGGGAACCTTCGATAAGCTCAACCCCTTTACCTTGAAGGGCATTGCTGCCCGTGGCGTGATGGACCTCATGTTCGAGTCACTCACCATCGGAAGCCTAGATGAGCCGATGAGTATGTACGGCCTCATTGCCAGAGACATGCAGCTTGCTCGGGACCAACTCTCGATAACCTTTCGCCTGCGTCCAGAGGCGAGATTTTCAAACGGCGATCCGATTTCAGCAGAGGATGTGAAATTCTCCTTTGATACCTTGCGCAGCAAAGCGGCCAGTCCGATCTGGCGAAACTACTGGGCAGATGTTCGTGCGGCCGTGATCGTTGACACCCATACCATACGGTTTGATTTCTTGAAGAAAAACCGTGAGCTCCACATGATCGTTGGCGCAGTGCCGGTGTTTTCAAAAAAATGGGGTAGCCAGCAGGCACGCGACAAGCCCTTTGAGCAGTGGGTCCAAGACCATCCAATTGCAAGCGGCCCCTACACCATTGAACGGCTGGATCTTGGGAAATCAATTCGGTTTAAACGGCAACCCAACTATTGGGGCGAGCAGCTGCCGACCCGAAAGGGCCAGTTTAACTTCGACTCAATCACCTTTCGCTACTACAAAGATGAATTCGCCCGGATTGAAGCCTTCAAGGCCGGTGAGTTCGACTTTGTCCACGAGAACGCCGCAAAAAACTGGGCCCGCAGTTATAGCGGCAAACGGTTCTCCGATGGTTCACTCTTAAAAGCAGAACTCCCCAACGCCAATGCCCAGGGTATGCAGGCCTTTTACTTCAACATCCGCAAACCGATGTTTCAAGATGTTCGGGTTCGCCAAGCCATCGCGCTGGCGCTTGACTACGAGTGGATGAATCGACAACTCTTCTATAACCAATACAAGCGCTCTTACTCCTACTTCACCAACACGGTGATGGCTGCAACCGATGCGCCCTCCGATGAGGAGCGAAAATTACTTGAGCCATTTCGTAACCGCGTCGACGCCGCTGTATTTGGTCCTGTCCCGATGCCGCCCAACACCCAACCACCAAATAGCCTGCGAGATAACCTTCGTAAAGCCCGTGGCCTTCTTGCAGAAGCGGGCTGGACGTACCGGGATGGCGCCCTTCGCAACGCCAGTGGTCAGGCCTTTGAATTCGAGGTGCTGCTCAGTAGCCGCACCTGGGAACGAATTCTTGCCCCGTTTTCACGAAATCTGGCCAAACTCGGCATCCAGACAAAAGTCCGTGTAACCGATACATCGCTCTATAAAAAACGAGTTGATGATTACGACTACGACATGATTGTGCATTGGTATCTTTCGAGCCAGAGTCCCGGTAATGAGCTCGTGTTTAGATTCATGAGTAACGCCGCTGATGAACCAGGAGCGGATAACTTTATTGGACTCAAAGATCCTGTAGTCGACGCACTGATTAACCGAATCCT
>DBCQ01000010.1:15248-16211 GCA_002293155.1 Burkholderiales bacterium UBA954
TACTCCGGGTGGGGCATTATGCGATTCCGCATTGGCACAATAATGTTCATCGGGTCTCGTTTCGCTCGGGGCTCATCGCGCCCGACACCCGCCCGGAGTATTACCACTCTGAGGACTGGGTCGTCGCGTCCTGGTGGTGGGAGAAGGCAAAATGAATTCAAGACTCTTTACGCCAGCGTTACTGCGTTATGTCGCCAAGCGACTGCTCCTGATTCTGCCAACGCTATTCGGTATTTTGCTGATTACCTTCGCGGTGATTCAATTTGTGCCGGGCGGACCAGTTGAACAGATGGTTCAGATGCTGAAAGGGGATCATGCCGCGACAGCGGGAGCGGCAGCAACCCTTCCCGGTGGAGCGGCCAATGAGGTGGGCCAGACCAGCAATATCTACCGAGGCCACCGCGGTGTCGATGCTAAAAAGCTCGAAGAAATCAAAGCCCTCTATGGCTTTGATAAGCCTGCTCATGAACGCTTTCTTCAGATGATCACGGGTTTTCTCCAGTTTGATCTTGGCAAGAGTTTTTTCCATGAACGCAGCGTCTGGGAGTTGATGAAGGACAAACTGCCGGTCTCCATCAGCCTTGGAATCTGGACTTTTCTCCTCACCTACCTCATCTCGCTACCACTGGGCATCGCCAAGGCTGTTCGGCACGGGTCCCGGTTCGACCTCTGGACAAGCACTGCCATCTTGGTGGGCTATGCAATCCCTGGGTTCGTGTTGGGAGTGGCCCTGTTGGTGCTCTTTGGTGGGGGTAGTTTTTTCCAACTCTTTCCACTGCGGGGTCTGACATCGGACGACTGGGAGACCCTGAGCCTGGGTGCGAAGATCGCCGATTACTTCTGGCATCTCACGCTACCGATTATCTGCATGACCTTGGGTAGCTTCGCCGTAACGACAATGCTGACAAAAAATACAATGCTCGAGGAGATCCGCAAGCAATACGTCTTAACGGCGCGCGCCAA
>DBCQ01000010.1:16294-18621 GCA_002293155.1 Burkholderiales bacterium UBA954
GGATTTCCGGCCGCCTTTGTCGGTGCGTTTTTTACGGGATCACTACTCATTGAGACCCTATTTTCTCTGGATGGACTGGGGCTACTCTCCTACGAATCAGTTATTAAGCGCGACTACCCCGTTGTCATGGGGACCCTTTACTTCTTTTCTCTGATTGGCCTGTTTGCCAAACTTCTCAATGATCTGATGTATGTCTGGGTGGATCCGCGGGTTCAATTTGAGGGATCGAAGAACTCATGAGCCCCAGCCTATCGCCCAGCCAGCGTGCTTGGTTACGATTTAAACGCAATCGTCGCGGCACGATGAGCCTATGGCTATTCGTCGTTGCGTTCTCTGTCTCGTTACTCGCGGATGTTCTCT
Source organism: Burkholderiales bacterium UBA954 (assembly GCA_002293155.1). Lineage (GTDB taxonomy): Bacteria > Pseudomonadota > Gammaproteobacteria > Burkholderiales > Burkholderiaceae_A > Lacustribacter > Lacustribacter communis. The sequence continues at coordinate 16,655 of DBCQ01000010.1, forward strand.
CGAACGACCGGCCCCTGATTGTTCACTACGATAACCGGTATTACTTCCCGCTCGTTGAGCAATACCCTGAAAAGATTTTCGGGGGTGACTTTGAAACACCGACCGATTTCCTTGATCCTTTTATTGAAGGCAACATCCGGTCCGGAGATAACTGGGCGATTTATCCGCTCAATCGCTATGCATTTGACAGCCTCAATTATTTTGCACCGAGCCCAAACCCGGCAGCACCCTCAGCGGTGAACTGGCTGGGCACAGACGACCGTGGCCGCGATGTGCTGGCCAGGCTGCTCTACGGATTCCGTACCTCAGTGCTCTTTGGTCTCGCCTTAACCGTTATTGGGGTAGTACTGGGCGTGATCATGGGCGCTTTACAGGGCTACTTCGCGGGCAAGACTGATTTAATTATTCAGCGTTTCATTGAGATCTGGGGGTCGGTACCCGAACTCTACCTTCTCATTATCTTGGCCTCTGTCTTTGAGCCCGGCCTACTCATTCTCTTAGTGATTCTGTCGCTCTTTGGATGGATGGGCCTATCCGACTACGTGCGAGCCGAATTCCTAAGAAATCGATCGCTTGACTATGTCACTGCGGCACGCGCACTTGGATTAAATAGCTCTCAGATTATCTGGCGGCACGTCCTGCCCAACAGTCTCACACCCGTAATTGCTTTCTTACCGTTTCGAATGAGCGCATCAATACTTGCGCTGACTAGCCTTGATTTTCTGGGCTTGGGTGTGCCCTCCTCAACCCCAAGCCTTGGCGAATTGCTCGCACAAGGCAAGGCCAATCTCGACGCCTGGTGGATCTCCCTTGGTACTTTCGGGGTGCTCGTCGCGTTACTGCTGCTTCTCATCTTTATCGGAGAAGCTCTCCGAGACGCCTTGGATACCCGTCGTGGATAAATCAACTCAGCGGATTTTGCGTGTGAGCCATCTCGGGGTGCGCTTCGGGGTAGGCCTGCACTCTGGATCGGCACCAGAAGACCCTGCCTCCACTATTGCCGTTAGTGATGTCAGTTTCGATATCTATGCAGGCCAGCGATTTGCACTTGTCGGTGAATCCGGCAGCGGTAAAACAGTGACGGCGCTCTCTATTCTCAAGCTACTGCCTGATGCCCAGACCACTGGGCAGATTCTCTGGACAGCGAACGGAGACCCAGGGGTTGATCTGGCGTGTTGTTCGGACCGAGAGATTCGTTCGATTCGCGGCCGGGAGATCGCAATGATCTTTCAAGAGCCGATGTCTGCGCTTAATCCCTTATTTAGCGTCGGGCAGCAGATTGCTGAGGTGCTCGAAACGCATGAGGGGCTATCGCGGAGAGCCGCATTTGATCGCGCTGTCACACTGCTTGATCGCACGGGCATTGAAGAGCCGCAACGCCGTGCGAATGCCTTTCCTCATCAATTATCGGGTGGGCAGCGTCAACGCGCGGTCATCGCGATGGCCCTCGCCTGCAATCCGAAGCTGCTTATTGCCGATGAGCCCACCACCGCCCTTGATGTCACGATTCGCGAGCAAGTCCTAGAGCTTCTGCTACAGATTCAGCGTGAAGATGGCATGGCAGTTCTGTTAATCACCCATGATCTCCCGCTCGTGGCTCGCTTTGCCGATGCAGTCGGCGTTATGCAGCAAGGCTTGCTCGTTGAGCATAAAGCCACGGGCGCCCTGTTTGCCAGCCCGGAGCATGAGTACACCCGTCGCCTTCTCTCGAGCCGACCCCAGCGGATGGTATCCGGAACGGTCGACTCCAAGGAATTGATGTCGGCCCATCACCTGCGGTGTCAGTTTAATATTCCTCTGGGCTGGTGGAAAAAACGTGAGTTCATTGCTGTCGATGACTGCTCGCTGCGCCTTAATAGCGCAGAAACTCTCGGCATCGTAGGTGAATCCGGGTCTGGCAAAACCACACTTGCGCTCGCCTTACTTCGCCTAAGTGCCGCCGAGGTATCGGGCGAAGTCACGCTTGA
>DBCQ01000012.1:0-17874 GCA_002293155.1 Burkholderiales bacterium UBA954
GGAGACAACCATGCGTAATCGATCTATTCTTGTTGCGTGCGGCTCAGCGTTGTTATTAGTGGGCTGCGCAACACAGCAAGACTATAAATTTCAAAAAGCAAACGCGCCTGAAGCCGAATTCCATAAAGATAAAACAGCCTGCGAGGATGAGGCTTTCACCGCGGGCAATGTCTTTACTCTGAAATACATCGAAGCCCGAAACAACTGCATGGTTAAAAAGGGATGGACACTACTACCCAAATAGGTCGTTGAGTTTAGCTAAGGCATTGTTGTCTGCAGGCTGGTTGCGGGCAGCGACTTTAGGGTATTCCTCAGCGATGCGTTCTTCGAAATAGACTCCGGGGTTGGGGGCGTTGCATAGCCTTCGTACGACCTCGTGCGGCACAGGCCGATAGGAGACAACCGCATGGCTATCGAGGGCGAGATCAAGGTGTTGGGTGGCGCTGTCGTAGTCCACTTTGCGAACGCGCCCGATGGTAAATGCCTTGATGGTCATTTTCGAATTTTACCAAGCGCCTGCAATATTTTCTGCGGTGTAAATGGCTGAGAAAACACATGAGTATTAAACGGCGCGAGAGCGTCGTTGATTGCATTCATCACCGCAGCAGGCGCCCCTGCCGTGCCCGCCTCACCGGCCCCCTTAGCCCCGAGTTGGGAACTTTTCGTTGGTGTTTGGATATGGCCTACGGCGATATCTGGCATTTCAAAGGCCATTGGGACCAGGTAATCCGCCATGTTGGCGTTCAGCATAAGACCGCGCTCGTCGTAGAGGCATTCCTCATACATGGCCCCACCAATACCTTGCACAATTGCACCACGCATCTGCTCATCGACGAGCATTGGGTTTAAAACTCGGCCACAATCCTCAACAGCCCAATGATTCAACAATCGAACAAAACCGGTTTCCGCATCTACTTCAACGTATGAGGCTTGAACCCCATTAGTAAATATAAACGGGAAATCACGTTGAGCATAGTGTCGAGTTACCATCAGCTCAGGAGTGAAGTCTGCAGGAAGCGTATCACTTCGGAAGTAGGCGATTCTCCCGAGTTCGCTCAATGCAAGAAGTTCTTGACTACTTGAAACATCAACAATCAAACCGCGATTCAACGCAAGCTCTGCTTGGTTACGCTTAAGAATAATCGCTGCCACTGCAAGAATATTTGATTTCAGCGCTTGCCCTGCAAGAAGCACCGCCTCACCGCCTACGCCAGCGCCGCGAGAGGCCCATGTGCCGCCGCCATAGGGGGTAATATCGGTATCTCCAGTAACAATCCGTACGTTTTTGATATCGACACCCACAGCATCGGCAATAATCTGCGCATAAATAGCCTCAGTGCCTTGGCCCTGTTCGCCGACGCCCACAAGCACGGTGATTGCTCCTTCGGGGTCTAGTCTAACGGTTGCGCCGTCCTGTGACGCGATTCGTGCACCGCCAACTCCATAGAATGCCGCGCTCGGATTTGTGAGTTCGATCAGTGTGGCAAAACCGATACCGCGGTAAATACCCTGTTTTCGCAGGACAGACTGCTCCGCGCGCAATGCCCCATAGTTCATCATCTGCTCTACCTTAGTGATACATTTCTCATGCGATAGAACCTCGAGTTTGATACCTGAGGCTCCGGTCGCAGGGTAGGCGTTATCGGGTATTACATTCTTTTTTCGAATGTCCAGTGGATCAATCGACAGCTTTTGTGCGGCAAGATCTACTAAACTCTCAGTTACGGCACACGCAATGGGGTGGCCAACGCCGCGGTATTGACATGTGGGCGTCTTATTTTGAAATACGACGTCGAGGTGAGCACGATATGCTTTATGCTTGTAGGGGCCACCAACAAGATTCACGACCTGATTCCCTTCAATAGCACTTGTTCGCGGAAACATAGAGTAGGGGCCAATACCCGTAAGGTCATTGATTTCAAAAGCCAAAATCTCTCCATCCTTGGCCGCAGCGATTCGACCTCTTACACGATGATGCCTCGCATGAATGTCACTCGTAAAAGATTCAAGACGATCAGCCACAAACTTTACCGGTCGTCCGAGCATTATCGATAGCGCAATTGTTGCAAAATCATCTGGATAGGCATGAACTTTAATTCCGAAGGATCCACCAACATCTTTGCAAATCACCCGAATCTGAGAAGCTGGAATATTAAATTGCCGTGAATAAAGGTCCTGCATCATGTGCGGTGCCTGCTGTGAGTGGTACACCGTCAGACGCTGTTCTGAGGAACTCCAGTCTGCGATCTGGCACCGAGGCTCTAATGTCACACCCGTATGACGACCAAATTCAAATGTCGCTTCAGCAATAACGGCTGCCCTTGCGAACGCGTCGTCGACCCCGCCTGTATCTAGGTCTCGTGTGAAACAGAGGTTATCGCCCAGCTGACTGTGAATTACCGGCGTAGAGGGGTCAAGCGCTGTTTCAATATCTGTCACCGCGGTAAGTTCCTCTAAATCAACCTGAATGTAGGCGAGAGCATCCTCGGCTTGTGCCCGAGTTTGGGCGACAACCGCAACAACCGGTTCGCCCTGCCAGCAGACCCGATCAATCGCTAGTGGGTATTGTGGTGCGGATTTCATTCCGGCGAGGTGCCCAAGGGTAGCCACCCAGGGCTTACAAATCCCTGCAAGCTCCTGACCCTCGGAGACCTTTAGCACACCAGGCATACCGACAGCATACTCAGTATTAATTTTTACAATCTTCGCGTGGGCGATTGGGCTTCGCCAAAACACAACATGACACATGCGCGGGAGTCGCATGTCATCCACAAACAAGCCTTGCCCTTGAGTGAGTCGTGCACTTTTTGAGCGCGGTATACTTTCGCCAATATAACGCTGATCATTTGTCACATCGGGTAGCCGCTTCGCTTTCTCGACGCCGGGCTCTAAGTTGGTGATATCACGTTTCATATTCTGAGCTCCTAGTTTGCGCAAGACCCACTATGGTTTTTTTCGAGTACGTCGCAGATAGCATCAACGATCGCCTGATAGCCTGTACATCGACAATAATTTCCAGAAATCCATTGCCTGACGTACTCGCGCGAGGCATTTGGATGAGATTCTGTTAGCTCTTTAGCTGCTGCCAACATACCGGGGGTGCAGAATCCGCACTGTAATGCATTTCGCGCGATAAACGCCTCTTGTAGTTCTTTCACGCGTTGATCTTGACTAAGTCCTTCAATTGTTCTGACCTCACCGCCGTTCGCCTGAACAGCAAGCGTAAGGCAGCTCCGGACAATCTTTCCATTGAGTTCTATGGTGCAGGCTCCACAGACACCATGTTCGCAGCCCAGATGAGTTCCCGTTAATGACAGGGTTTCGCGAACAAAGTCAGCGAGGTTAGTTCGAGGTGCTACGAGACTTTCAACGAGAACACCATTGACTGTGATGCGAACTGGATGGAGATCTGCCATTTTGGGTCCTTTCGAAGAAGTTAATTGGCCGCAGATTGCAGGAGTCGTTCAAGAAGCACTGCAGCGAGTTGTCGTTTGGTGTCAGAAGAATTGGTAAGGTCGGGAAGTGGTTCAAGCTCGTCCCGTAGGGCTGTGACTGCGCTACTAATTGCTTTGCTATCGAGTGCGCTGTTATTCATCACAGCCTCTGCTTTCCTTGCCCGAATCGGTGTTGTGCCCACTCCCATAAAGACAAACCTACAATTTTGTAGTTGATCGTTTGCGCGCTCTGCCGACGCGGCTAGTCCAGTAATTGCGTAATCACCGTGACGTCGTGCAAGCTCGGAAAAGCCAGACCAACTAGTAGCAGTTTTTATTGGAATTTCACAGCCGGTAATGATCTCACCATCGACGAGCGCCGTAGTGTAAAGATTTAAAAAGAAGTCATCTGCTTTAATGCGCCGTTCCCCGTTTTGCCCATGGATAAGGACTGTTCCGTTTAACGCGAGTAAACAGGCTGGCCATTCTGCTGCTGGGTCTGCATATGCAATAGACCCTCCCCAGGTTCCCATATTTCGAATTGCACGGTGAGCAATATGGGGGGCTGCTTTAATCAGGAGGGGAGCATGGGTTGCAATGAGTGTTGAGTCCTCTATCTCGGAGTGTGTGGTTAGCGCCCCAATCCTTAGCATGCCGTTCTGGACTGTGACGCCTCTCAAAACATCTAGACCGGTAATGTCAATGACGATCACAGGCTCAGATAAGCGCATATTGAGAGTAGCAAGCAGAGTCTGTCCTCCAGCGAGAATTCTCGCATTGTCTCCGTGCGTCTGGAGTAACCCTAGAGCATGCTCGATAGATTGAACTTTTACGTAATCAAAGTCGGGTGATTTCAAAGCGGTCTCCTGCTATCCAAGGTGTGAGCCAATCCAAATACCAAATCCCGTCGCTAGGGAGCCCAGTAAAAACCAAGTGATTCGCGATCGTTCGCCGTCGGTAGGGAGGTTCGCAAGAATTGCCTCTTTAGGCTCGTGGCTAGTCTCTAGGGGTTGACGAGTAGCATTCCCAATGGTCTGAGAATTGACAGGGTGAGTGAGATGGTTGTTGAACGAAGAGAAGAATTGATCAGCCATCATTTTTGCTGCGCCGTCGACCATACGCCCACCAATTTGGCCTAATTTACCGCCGATCGCTGCTTTGACAGAGTATCTCAGAATGGTTTGATCACCATCCGGGTGGAGAGTCACTATCGACTCACCGCTTGCCATACCGGCGGCCCCTCCGCTACCTTCAAAACGCATCAGGCAGCGTTCATTTTCGACGACATCTTCCATTCGAATTTTTCCCACGAACCGCGCACGAACCGGGCCGATACGAACCATCAGCCGAACACTTTTTTCCGTTGGGCTTGTGATTTCGACGCTCTCGCAGCCTGGGATGCACGCCATCAGCACCTCAGGGTTGTTGAGTGCAGACCAGACTGGTGTGGGTAGGGCCTTGATGTGGGTCTCCCCTGACAATTCCATGATGCATTTCCTCGGGTTTTTACGGGTACTTAAATTTTTAAGGCAGGAGAAAATGGTACGAATGATTGACCAAACGGTAAATAGCAGACTTCTTCTGACAAACCCTGATGTCAGAGCAGAGCAGAGTCAGGCCCATGGAGGACGTCGCCGTCTCGATGTTGCGTCGCGAGAAAAACAGATCCTTCGCGGAGCAGTCCAGTTCTTTGCAGATAATGGGTTTAATGGCCAGATTCGTGATTTAGCGCAGAGCATCGGTGTGACGCATACGCTGCTCTACCATTATTTTCCAACGAAGCAGGCGCTTATTGACCGTGTCTATCAGGAGGTCTTTGAGGGACGATGGAAGCCTGAATGGGAGACCCTGCTCGATAAACGTGATGCCGATGTGGAGAAAAAGCTGACCGATTTTTACAGTGATTATTTAAAAACCGTATTAACTTCAGAATTCGTTCGAATTTTGGTTTTTTCTGGTCTCACCGACCAAACCATTACGAATCGGTTTTTTGGTTTACTTCGCGAGCGTTTGTTTCCCCGTTTAGTGCGAGAGACCCGTCGCTATCGTGGTAGTCCTAGCCGCTCAAAGGCGAGCGCTAGAGAGATCGAGCTCTTGATGGGGTTACACGGCGGCTTTTTTTACATCGGAATGCGTCGCTGGGTTTACCAACAGGGTGTCCTGAGTGAAAAGGCACCTCAAGACTTTAGTAAGAATCTGATTTGTGATCGGGTAAGGGGATATCTAATGGCTAGCGCTGAGTTGTTTCAGGAGGAAAATCCCAGTCGACGGCCAAAGCGTGATACGACCGGGAAAATCCGGTAGTGTGAGTGGAGCCGGCGGGTAACAGCCGGTTTTTGTGTGGAAGTGCAACGACGGTAATTTAAATAGACGTGAGGAGACTGTATGAAACTGATGAAATTAGCGATGTTAGGTGCGTTTACAGTATCAACCGCATTTACGAGTAATGCTGTACTGGCGCAGCAACGTGTGGCGGTCAACATTGGTTCAAGCCACCCAACAACAAACATCTGGGCTTGGGCGATGAAAGAAGTGTTTCAGCCCGAGGTCGACCGGATATTGAAGGAAAAGGGCGGCAAATACTCAGTGCAATGGCGAGAGAACTACGGCGGTACGCTATATAAGTTCACAGACACACGTGTTGCTGTAAAAGATGGCATTGTTGATGTTGGCATGGTGGGCACTGTATGGGAAGGGTCTACGATGCCCTTGCAAAACGTGACGTATTTCACCCCTTTTGCAACGACCAATCATGAGATGCTGATTGAGATCTTCGATAAGCTTAACGCTCAAGTTCCCGCTTTGCGTAAGAGCTGGGAGGATCAGAATATGGTTCCGCTGTCATCCCTGATTACCGATAGCTACGATATCTACGCTAATTTTCCGGTACAAAATCTTCAGAGTCTTCAAAACAAAAGAATTAATGCTCCAGGAACCTCTGCGAACTGGCTCAGAAATACAGGGGCTACGCCGGTAGAAGGCGCACTAACGACGTATTACACTAATATTCAAACGGGTGTCACAACAGGGGCCTTATCGTTCGCGAGCGGGATTGGTCCGACGCGTGTGTACGAGGTTGCGCCGCACCTCACTCGAGTCGATATTGGTGCTATGTATTTCGGTAGTGTAGCGGTGAATAAACGATTCTTCGATAAACTACCAAAAGAGGTACAGGATGCTTTCTTGGCAGCCGGCAAAGCGACTTCTGCTGCTCATGGTAAACATGTGACAAAGTCCGCTACAGCCGCAATGGAAACAATGAAGAAGGCCGGTCTGAAGATCACGGATCTTCCTCAGGCAGAGAAAACACGATGGGTCGACACACTGCCGAATATTGTGGGGCCCTGGCTTGAGGCGAATGGGGATGGAGGCCGGGCAGTCTTGAAAGCCTATTTTGATGAGCTCCGTGCGAGAGGCGTAAAGCCCTTACGCGCTTGGGATCAGGCGAAATAGACTTCCTCTGAGTTACCAATTCCGATCCAGCGGCATTCGTAGAAGGGTGTAGGTTGTGACTCAAAGTATTGATGAGTTTGATATTGCAGCTTTGCCGATGAACCGTTCGGGATTTCAACGGTTCTTCGACACCCTTGCCGCGATTGGCACAGTCTGGATTTTTGCTTTGATGCTGTTGATTGTCGCTGATGTGTTGGGCCGTAATTTCTTTAACCAGCCAATTACGGGTGTTGCGGAATTTGCTGGACGATCGGTAGTCGGGATTGTTTTTCTGCAGCTTGCTTCAGCGATCGGTGTAGGTTCAATGACCCGTAGTGATTTTATGCTGAGATTGATTGGTGATCGCGCACCTCGGCTAGTTGGGGGATTGGATATCGTTTATTCGATATGCGGGGCCGCTCTTTTTGCTTTTCTTGCATGGATTTCGATCCCAGAGTTACGCTCTGCTTGGAACGGTAACGAGTATTTTGGTGTCCAGGGGATCTATATGATCCCCCTGTGGCCATTCCGCGCCCTTATCGCAGTCGGTTCGATTCTTGCGGCGGTTGCTTATGCGTTATGGGTACCACGACTTTTTGAGCAATACTTTAAGAACCCCTGATTATTTATGACTGAGATCGGTTACGGAGTGCTGTTTGTCAGTGCATTGGTGTTTTTGGCATTAATGGGGATGCATATTGCCGTTGCCTTGTTCGCAGTAGGATTTGCGGGAATCTGGCTCATTCGCGACGATGTCGAGATGGCAATGCGCTTAATGTATTTGTCTTCTTATAACGGCATTGCAGACTACATATTTGCCACAATTCCCTTATTTGTGCTGATGGGTTTATTAGTCAGTATTTCAAACGTAGGTCGGGACACCTTTGAGGTGGCTGAGTCCTTGTTACGGCGAGTAAAGGGAGGCTTGGGGGTCGCTACAGTAGCAGCCAATACAGTTTTTGCTGCTGTAACAGGAGTGTCAATCGCTTCGGCCGCCGTATTTACCCGGGTTGCGGTTCCCGAGATGGCTCGCCATGGATATCGTAAAACTTTTGCCGCAGGTACAGTGGCTGGCAGCTCAGTTTTGGGCATGATGATTCCACCAAGCCTTCTGATGATCATCTACGGTGTTCTGGCAGAGCAATCGATTGGTAAGCTATTCATTGCGGGCGTATTACCTGGAATTTTGTTGGCTCTTCTATTTGCAGTCATGATTCTTTTACTTGCACGTTTTGCGCCTGGGATGGTCTACGATACAAAACGGTTTGCCGAACTTGGCGCGTCATGGCCCTTAGAGCGCGTATTGCCTAAAGGAGAGATACTTTCGAAGCTCGTTCCAATTGCTGCCTTAGTGTTTCTGGTTATTGGAGGGCTTTATTCAGGATTTTTTACTCCGACAGAGGCTGGCGGCGTTGGAGCATTTGGTGCATTAGTAATAGCAGTAGCCCGGAGGCAACTCAACCGGTCGAGGTTGTGGCGGGTGCTGAAGGAGACTGGCGGGATATCGGTAGGAATATTAATCTTACTGATTGCTGCTGGTTTTTATAGTCGTATGTTGTCAGTCGCTGGAATACCGGTTGCAATAAGTGATTTAGTGCAGAACTCTGGCCTTGGACTCTACGGATTTCTTACATTTTATATATTGATCATCGTCTTGCTTGGCATGATTTTGGATTCGAGTTCCATTTTGTTAATTATGACGCCTGTGGCTGCACCGATAGCAGCGGGATTAGGCATGAACCTGATTCATTTCGGGGTGATTACCGTTCTTGCAGTTGAAATTGGTTTGTTGACTCCTCCGTTTGGTTTATCTATCTTTACCGTTAAATCGACTCTCAATGATCCGAGTGTTTCAGTAGAGTCTATTTTTGCGGGCGCATTCCCCTACGTCGTTGTCATGCTAATCACAGTCTTATTGATTGTGGTTTTTCCGCAGCTCACGCTCGCCTTGCTCTAACAACAATAAATTGCGACTTAGTTAAAGCGACTTAACGATTAGGTGCAGGGGGGTCTACTTCTCTTCACCTTGTAATTGAGCGCCTACCCGATCGGCCTCTCGTGCCCAGTTGATATCCTTTTCTGACAGCCCACCTGAATCATGGGTGGTGAGCGTGATCTCGACACGGCGATAGACATTGAACCATTCAGGGTGGTGATCAATCGATTCACTAAAATCGGCCATCTTGGACATAAAACCAAAGGCTTTTTTGAAGTCAGGGAAGATAAATGTCTGCCGGATGACGCCGCCACGCTCATCGCTGAAACTCCATAAGGCAATGGAGGGTAGGGCCTTCTGAATCTCTTCGGAGTTTAGTTTTGCCATGATCACGGGGATTTTTTATCTCTTTAGGGGGTGAATCTGCCATTTTGCTTGATTCAGTCGCCTCGAGAGGTTAAATTTTGGCCTGAGCAGAGCAGGATGGCAAGGGCATTAACAACTTTAACAAGGATGCAGCTATGCAAGATCATTTTAATAAACTCGTTCAGGTTTGTTTCTACGGAATTATTATTTTCGTTGGTGCAGTGGCTCTCGGCAGTAAGATGGGCCAAGTCGGTCCGGTCTTAATTTTTGGGTTAATTCTATTTGCCATTGTTTTATCGACCCAGTTCGGTGCGATGGCCACCCGGAAAGAGGGCGCATCGATGGCCGGGATGATTGAATCGATTCGTAAGCGTCCTGGTGGGGCAGCGACCCTCGCTGTCATTGTGCTAGTGGCGATTTCATTACTGGTCGCCTTGGTCTAGAGCGCTCGACCGTCTCTGGCTGGAAATCACCCGCGATGCGGGTGATTTGCGTAGATGTGGGTGGTCTGATTCTGGTTTTTCCCGCTTCGTGCATGGATTAACTCAAATCCGTGTTGGCCAAGCAAATCGGTATGGGTTGGAATGTTGTAGATCACGATGCACGGCAGTCGTCTGAGCGCCTTGAGTGCGGCATTCATAATCTGATCATCAAACGGGTTGTAGAGGTAGGTGATCAGGGCGGACCCTAGGCTCCCATAGTTGATTGATTCTGCATCGGCGCAGATAAATTCGCCGGGGGTTCCAAAGACTTTATGGTGGTTATTCTGGGCCAGTTCGATAAACGGGGGGTAATAGTCAATTCCAATGATTCTCTGTTTAAGGCCAAGCCGTTGACATTCGAGCCGCCAGACGATGGGTACCTTGCCCTTGCCGCATCCGATATCGATAAAGCTGTAGAGGGGAAACGCCTTACCAAGGATCCCATGAATCAGGCTGAATGATTTCTCGATCTCGGACGTCCAGGAGGCCATGTAGGCCTTGCCATGGGCTAGGTTGGGAATATCGTGGAATCCGGTCTTGGCTAAAGGGGTGGTGGTGTTTGTGCCGTAAACCATGTCGAACCGGTCTCGTTCCTGAAATTCCAGCTCGCTCGGGCTTTGAGGGTGCTTGCGGGGGGTGCTCATGGAGCGTTATTTTAAGAAAAGGAAGTGGCAATGAAATTTTTACTGGTGGTTTTTATTAACTTAAACTCTAACAACACCCTAATTCATCACTTTGGGGTGCCCTATGACACCCTGCAGGCCTGTGAGGCAGCCCGAAGGCTCGTTCAGAATTCGGAGTGGTATACGGTTAGAACGTCTTGCGCGACCTACGCACGCGACCTAAAGAGCCAGATGCCGCAAATTCAGAGTATGTAAGTCTTGGGCGTCTACCAGGGCCCGTGGATGCGCGCAGCCGAAATGGCGCTGTGTGCAGGTGATACTGGGCTGTGCGTCGACTAGGGCGCGACAGTTAGCCGCCGCTCCACATATTGGTATTCTTGCCCGCCATAAACATACGCGCCGCCAGAACGCTGGAGGTATAAAAGACCATCTGCCCGCGATTGTTATAAACCGCGTAGCGACGCTCGGTAGCAGAGATCATGATGGACTCAAAATACATGGGTTCTGGGTTGTGCCTTGGTTGTGGGTGGCGCCTTGCGGCCGGTTGGGAATCAATCGTCACGCAACCTGTCCCGTACGGTAGGAAATACGGACAAATTTTCGACCCTGTTTAGGGCAGGGTCAACTCGCCCGTGGGAGGCCCCTCTATACTTGGTCCTTATTTCCTGGAGTGTTGGACGTGGAGAATATCGATGTCATTGTGTTGCGTCGGCTGCGGGACTGGCGTCTAGCCGGCCAATCCGCACTCCTCGCAACCGTGGTTCGGACCTGGGGTTCGTCGCCTCGGCCGGTGGGGTCGATCATGGGCTTGGCACAATCCGGAGCCGTGGTGGGGTCGGTCTCAGGAGGCTGCATTGAAGATGACCTGATCTATCGGTTTACCCAATCCCGAGACCTGGGCTCCAGTGGGCAGGCCAGTCCAATGGAGGGACCACCCCAGACTCTGCGTTACGGTATTACCGCCGATGAGGCCCACCGGTTCGGATTGCCATGTGGTGGAACCTTAGAGTTGTTGCTGGAGTTCAATCCGGATGCCCAATCGCTGTCAGCTTTAGTTGCACAGCTTGAATCGGGTACCTTAATGCAGCGGACAACAGAGTTAAAGACAGGCGATGTAACGATCGCACCGGCCAGACAGGCTGATGGATTGCAGCTGACCGAAACGGCTTTGATCAATACCTTTGGCCCCGAGTATCGAATGTTGTTGATCGGAGCCGGTCAGCTTGCCGAATATCTCGCAACGATGGCGTTATTTAACGGATTTATGGTGACGGTCTGCGATCCCCGTAACGAATATACCGATTCATGGTCGGTGTCAGGGGTAAAGATTATTGCGGAGTGGCCAGATGACACTGTTCGGCAGTTTAAGCCCGATCAACGGACCTGCGTCTTAGCGTTGACTCACGATCCGAAGCTCGATGACCTTGCGCTGATGGAGGCATTAAGAACGGACGCATTCTACGTTGGCGCTATCGGTTCACGTGCCAATAACGAAAGCCGTCGAGTTCGCTTAATCGAACACTTTGACCAAACCCCTCCGACACTCGAGAAACTGCGGGGACCGATTGGTATTTTTATTGGCAGTAAAACGCCTGCAGAGATTGCCGTCAGCGTGATGGCAGAGGTTCTTGCAGTAAAAAACGGGGTACCGCTGCCCCGGGATTTCAACGTTGCACATGCCAAGAATCAGAGCGATGGTTTAATTGTCTGACCCAGGCGAAAAACTTAAGAGATTTTGGGATTCGCGCTATCGGTCGAGTGACTACATCTATGGTGTCAGGCCTAATGACACCCTAGTTGCCCACCTCTACCGAATTCCCCCGAAGGGTCGCGTGCTCTGCCTAGCCGATGGCGAGGGGCGCAACAGTGTATTTCTAGCTAAGCAAGGATTCGTGGTCACAGCAATTGATATTTCGAGTGCGGGGGTGGCAAAGGCAGAGCAGCTTGCGGCCAACGAAGGCGTTAGCATCGATTATCGGGTTGCGGATGTCACCACGTTTGATGTTGCGCCGCTCGCATGGGATGCGATTGTTTCTATTTTTCTGCATCTGCCACAGCGGCTGCGCCAGGCCCTTCATACGCGATGGCTTGCGGGCCTATCGCCCAGTGGTGTTTTCATTTATGAGGCCTACACGAGGGATCAGCTCAATCGCACCACGGGCGGGCCGCGAGAGCCCCAGGTATTAGCGGCCCCAGATGAGGTGAAACAGGATTTCCCACCAGACTGCATTGAGTTATTTTTTGCTGGCGAGCGCGAGATTCAAGAGGGCACTCACCACACGGGGCTAGGATCAGTCTGTCAGGTTATCGTTTCAAGCCCAGCTCGGCAATGATTGCGGCATTGTGCTCTCCAACATCCGGGATGGCATTCATCCGGTAGTCAAAGCTTTTGTTGGCACCCGGGGGGAGCAGAGCAGGAATTGGCCCTGCAGGGGTATTCACCGTGACCCAACGCTTGCGCGCTTTTAGCTGCGGATGGTTCCAGAGATCATGCATGTCGTTGACCTGAGCATTCGCAATCTGTGCGCTCTCGAGTTTCTCTATTACTTCTGCAGCGGTCAGTGATGCGAATCTCTTGAGAATAATCGCCTCAAGGGCCTGCCGATTCTCATTACGTTTCGAGTTGTTATCAAACCGTGGTTCACTGGCAAGCGCAGGAGCATCGAGTACTTCTGTACAAAAGACCTGCCACTCCCGCTCGTTTTGCAGGCCCAGCATAATTATCTTTCCGTCGCCGGCTTTAAATGGGCCGTAGGGATAGATTGTGGCATGGGAGGCCGCACTGCGCGGGGGAGGGGTGGCGCCTTCGAAGGCGTAGTAAAGAGGGTAGCCCATCCACTCAGAGAGTGCCTCAAGCATAGAGATATCGATATGAGAGCCAACTCCGGTTTTATTTCGGAGCATCAAGGCCGACAGAATATTAGTGTAGGCGTACATGCCTGCAGCGATATCGGCGATGGAGCAGCCCGCCTTGCTGGGGTGCTCGGGTGTGCCAGTGATCGACAAAAATCCAGCCTCGCTTTGAATCAGTAAATCGTAGGCCTTCTTGTCGCGATACGGACCATCGTTGCCGTAGCCAGAGATGTCGCAGACGATTAAGCGGGGGAGGGTCTGGCTAAGCTCTTGGAAAGACAGCCCCATGCGCGCTGCCGCACCAGGGGCAAGGTTTTGGATTAAGACATCACTTTTTTGCAGCAACGCAAGCAGTATGTCTTTATCAGCGGGATTCTTTAGATCAAGGGCGAGACTTTCCTTCGAGCGGTTGGTCCACACAAAGTGTGAGGCGAGCCCATTGACTCGTGAATCGTAGCCGCGGGCGAAATCTCCGCTACCCGGGCGCTCGACCTTAATGACTCGCGCACCAAGATCAGCGAGTTGTCGCGTACAGAAGGGCGCTGCGATTGCATGTTCGAGCGAGACAACGGTAATGCCATCGAGGGGTCTGATCATAGGCTGCATTATGGCCGAACCGCAGGTGTCTCCATGGGCATGCCGCGGGCTCGCCAGGCCAGATAGAGCTCGAGTCGCAGCAGCTCGGGGCTGCCGTAATCGTAGGGCTCGGCGCGTACGGCCGTCATGCAGTTGCGTAGCCGACGCTGTAGCGAACCGACAGACTGCCACTCAAGCCGGTAAATCGGATATCCCGTGGGGTGGGCCTGCGGAATGGTGACCCCGGCGAGCTTTTGGCCCCAACGCGCATCGTGGCACTGGGCGCACGAGACATTAATCTGTCCAATTCGCTGATGGAACTGCTTGGCGCCAGACTGCAGATCTGCCTGGTTAAGCGGCGTTGATTCACTCTGAATAGGATGGCCTGCAGATTGTTTTCCGATGTAGGTTGCAAGGGATAGCAGTGGGGCACTTTCAAATGCAAAGGCGGACTGCTTCTGGTGAAGCGTGCGACAGGTATTGATTCGCATCTCGAGGTTCATCAGTTTGCCGGACGAGTATCTTGGGAAGCGGGCAGCGATACCTTTCATCGTTATTTCTGCATCGCCATGACAGCTCGAACAGGCTTGCTGCCCCATAGGTTGGCGCCACAGAGCCTCCCCTTCGATTGCCCAGAGGCTCGCCGGGTTGAGCATAGGGTCTTGTTGAAGGGCTCTATTTTGGGGGCTCATGATCGCGGTTGAGGACTGCCGTTGATCCAATGACTGGTGCATTGGTTGTGCCAGTGCGAGTCTGCTGCCCACCAATGACAAGAATACAGCGAGGGTCGCTGATATCAATGATTTGACAGCCACGCGGCTGGCATACGATCTAAGTGCAGCGCGTTGCTGCAATTACGACACCACAATCTCAACTTCGTTATTCACAAGCAGGCCGTTATCGCCGATCCAACGACACTGCAGCCGGCCACTCTCAGTTGCCACGGTATGAAAAGAAATCAGTGGATTGGCCGCAACAGCCGGATGAAGATCCGCGCTGAAGATTTCAACGCCGTTATAGCGACACTCAAACCGTCGAATAATGTCGCGGGCAATTCGTTCGCCGCGCTCAGTATGGCGAAAGCCAGTTTCCATATGGTGCGCAATGATGGCCCGTATCTCGATGATGTCGCCACGTGCTGCGATCTTGGGCGCCTGCACAAGGCTGCGTACTGGAGGCCGGTCGGGTGTCATCGTTCCTCCGTGCAGGCTGCGAGGGTGACAATGGTTGAGGCTTGGCCACTATAGAAAGTGCCCTTATTGGTTTCTGCAATCGCCCAGACCCTCTGGGACTCAGAAAGCCTGACCCGTGTCGAGAGTGCAGCCTTGCCTGCCCGGGGCGTGAAATGAGCGGTAATGACATTCGGCAACGGATTACCTTCGGCCACGATATAAATCGTTTTGACAAAATCAGTAACAGTCATGGGGCTTTGCACGCGAACATTGAGAACTACGAGGTTGCCGTTTTCAACAAGCGGCGGAATATCGAGTTCGACCCTTTTTTCTTCAGGCGCTGCTCCCCGAGTGATCGCCCTAAGCGCGGCCTGTGCGCGATCGGGCGAGGCATGAAGACGGTCAACTGCTAGGAGGGCGAGACCTGCAGCAGAGGCGGAGATGAATCGGCGGCGTTTTGATTTCATTTCAATGTGACTAAAAAAGCGACAACATGTTCAATCTGTTGCAGATCGAGAATAGGTTTATCCCGAAATATCGTGTCTACACGCTGTAGCCCCTGCGTTCGGTAATATGCCGGCATGATGGAGTCGGGCTTACCGCCATTAAGAGGATCCATAATGCGTGCCCTGAGTTGGCCCTCTGTGTACGGTGCAACGGACTGCCGCAAGTCGGGGCCAATCGAGCCTTGGAATCGCTCCTCGGGAAAGGGGCCGCTGTGGCAGAGCAAACAGAGACCGGTCTGACGGCTCACGACGATCTGTCTTCCTATCGTTGGATCACCCTCGCGGACAGTTGACGGCCTTGCAATCTCGTCGCTCGGGCCTGCAGCAAAAGCCGTGGCTGACATCAACACGAGGGTTGATGTCAGCGCAGTGCGCGCGATTGAACTTACCGCTCGCGCTTTAGTCATGGCTATATGAGCGTAACGCCGTGATTCTTCAGGGGCAAGGTGCGATACCGTTTGCCGGTCGCCCGATAGATTGCATTCAGTACAGCCGGGGCTGCGACCGAAATCGTGGGCTCACCAATTCCGCCCCACTCTGACCCACCACCGGCAATGATGATGGTTTCGACTCGTGGCATTTGTACGAGGCGAATCGAACCAAACTCATCAAAGTTTTTCTGCTCGATGCGACCATTTTTTACTGTGCACTCTTGCTCGAACAGCGCCGATAAGCCGTAGACGAAAGAGCCAGAGACCTGACGCTCGATCTGTGCGGGGTTGACGGGGTAGCCCGGATCGGTTGCCGCGACGATACGGTGAATCTTCACTTTATTACCGTCCTTAACGGATAACTCGCAGGCCGCCGCAACGTAACTTCCAAAGGAGCGTTGGACCGCAATTCCGCGATAAACATCTTTGCGTGGTTTTTTCTCCCAGCCAATCTTCTTGGCGACCGCATTCAATACGGCGAGGTTGCGAGGATGGTTCGCCATGAACTGTTGGCGAAAGGCCAAGGGGTCCATGCCCGCTTCATCTGCAAGCTCATCCATAAAACATTCGAAGAAGACCGCGTTTTGATTGACATTCACGCCACGCCAGAAACCCGGGGGCACATGGGTATTACGCATGGCGTGATCAATCATGAGATTCGGGATGCTGTAGCTAAAGGAATGCTCGCCCTTATCTGCAACGCCTTGGAAAACCAGCGGGTCCTTGCCCTTGTTCTGGGCAACGATGGCAGGGCGGACATCGGCGAGGATAGATTGGCCTGACAGACGCATTTGAATGCCTGTGAGTTTTTTGTTGGCGTCAAAGCTTCCGGTAAGTCTGCACATCATGATGGGATGATATTTACCCTGGGTCATATCCTCTTCACGTGTCCAGATCAGTTTAATCGGCGTACCCGGCATCTGCTTTGCGATCAAAACAGCCTGAGTGGTGTAATCCTGGAATGCGCCACGGCGACCAAAGCCTCCGCCTAAGTTGATTTTGTAGACCTCGCATTTATCAGCGGGCAGGCCTGAGGCAGCAAGTGTTGCTGCAAACGAAGCCTCTCCATCTTGCGTGGGAACCCAGACCTCGCAACGCTCGGGAGTCCAGCGCGCCGTCGCATTCATCGGCTCAAGCGGGGCGTGGTTGAGAAATGGAAAGAAGTAGGTAGATTCAATTTTCTTGTTGGCGGAGGCGATCGCTGCCTTAGCATCTCCAGCCTCGTTACCCACGAAGGCTTGGGTGGCGTTTAAGCCTTCTTCAAGAGTTTTTTGAATGCTGGCACTAGAGACGGATGCGTTGGGGCCCTCGTCCCAGACGATCGGCAGCTTATCCATCGCGGTCTTTGCCACCCAGAACGTATCGGCAATCACTGCGACAGCGTTATCACCAACTGCAACTACCCGGCGAACACCTTTGATCCCACTGATGGCAGTTGCATCAAAGCTTTTTAACTTGCCACCAAAAACCGGGCAGGCCTTGATAGTGGCGTTCAACATGCCTGGAAGAACGAGGTCAGTGCCGTAGATCTGCTTGCCAGTGACCTTGTCGCGCGTATCCAAACGCTTCATCGGCTTTCCGATAACTTTCCAGTTCTTCGGATCTTTCAGTCCGATCTCGGTAGGAACAGGTAGCTTAGATGCGGCATCGGCAACCTGGCCAAAACTCACTTTTTTGCCGCTTGGTTTGTGGGTGATGATGCTGTTAGCGGCAGCGCATTCACTTACCGGAACTTTCCAGTCATTGGCCGCCGCCTGAACCAACATCATGCGGGCTGCAGCCCCGCCTTTGCGGACATATTCATGTGATGTTCGAATACCGCGGCTACCCCCTGTGGAGAAATCACCCCATGCCCGCTTGCGACGTACGCTTTCACCGGGTGTTGGGTATTCGTAGGTGACTTTCTTCCAGTTGCATTCGAGCTCTTCGGCAACCAGTTGGGCTAAGCCCGTGATCGTTCCCTGGCCCATCTCAGAGCGAGCCATCCGAATCACGATGGTGTCGTCGGGTTTTACAACGACCCAGACGCCGATCTCAGCGGCCTTAGCGTTAAAGGGGGCTGT
>DBCQ01000012.1:18034-19307 GCA_002293155.1 Burkholderiales bacterium UBA954
TCGTGCATTCATGGTCTGGCCCCTTATGCTTTCACGACAGCGTTGATGGCTTTGCGAACTTCTTGGAAGGTTCCGCAACGGCATATATTGGTGACTGCGGCTTCGAGTTCCGCATCGGTGGGCTTTGGTTTTTTACGCAGCAGGGCAGTTGCTGCCATGATCATGCCGCACTGACAGTAGCCACACTGGGGCACTTCGTGATCGATCCATGCCTGCTGAATTTTTGAAAGCTTCCCATTCTTCTCTAGGCTTTCAATAGTCTCTACTTTTTTGTTAGCCACAGCGCTGACAGGGGTTGAACAAGAGCGAACCGCCTCGCCGTCGATGATGACGGTGCAGGCGCCGCATTGGCCTACACCACAGCCGTATTTGGTTCCGGTAAGCCCCGCCTGCTCGCGGATGACCCAGAGAAGTGGGGTGTTGGGGTCGAGTTCGACACTTTGGGGTTTGCCGTTAATGGTCAGGCGGATCATGTTGGGTCTCCGGAATTGTTATAAATGTCTTCCCATTATTGAACTGAACGCCGTAAATACAATCTAGGACTTTCGCTAGGAAAAAACATGACTCAATATGGCGCGGGGCGAATCTTTGCGGTGGTGCTAACCGCCGGAGCGGGCAGCCGTCTGGGTGGGCTGTGCAAGGGATTGCTGCAGGTGCAAGGTAAGACCCTGTTGGCCCGCCAGGTGGCGGCGCTAGCCCAGGTTCCGGTTCAGGGGTGTGTGGCTGTCTTGGGCCACCAGGCCCAGAGTGTGCGAGATGAGATTTCCCAGATCAGGTTGGCCGATTTAGGAGGGTTTGGTTTAGAAAGGTTTAGGCTGGAGTCGACAGAGGTGCAGACACCGGGAATCGGTCGCAGCGGCCGAGAGGATATTCAAATCTCGGTGCGGCAGGGGCTTTTGGCGGTCTCGGAGATGTTCGATGAGACCGATCTTGGAATATTGGTCACGCTTGTGGATTGTCCGCTGATTAATTCAGACTCGATTCGTCATCTACTTGAGACCGCAGTCAGAGACTGCGCCGATATCGTCATTCCGGAACGCGATGGGACGGATGACGCATGCAAACAACCCGTCACAGGGCACCCGATTTTTCTCAGTCGCCGCGTGGTCTTGGGCTTTGATCTTGCCGATCCAAAATTCTCGCTACGTAGTTTTCTGAAGACATGTGATGTGGCGGAACCTTCAATAGCACCCGAGTTTCGGGTTATTCGGATGCGAACCCAGGACCCAGCATTTTTTAAGGATATCGATACACCACAGGATATTCTTAGCCT
>DBCQ01000012.1:19479-24418 GCA_002293155.1 Burkholderiales bacterium UBA954
GTTTTTCCGGCGTCCATTAATGCAGACAGGCTCAGTGGAATCTTCGCGATATTGGATAGTGAGGGGTAGATTTCCTTTGCTGCATTGGCCATGCCATCCCAGCCGGAGATTTCCTTCTGTGTCATGGGGCCTACCGCAGCGTAACGGAAGCCGAAGCTATAGCGGACAGCGTCATCAACATCGTCGGGGCTTGCAATTCCAGCATCAATTAGGCTGAGCGCCTCGCGCATCAATGCATGTTGAATTCGATTGGCAAGAAAGCCAGGAATATCTCGTTTTACGAGCACCGGTTTTTTGTTCAACTGTTTATAGAGATCGTACACCGACTGCGCGATCTCAGGCCTTGTTTTCTCACCAAGAACAATCTCGACTAAGGGCACAATCTCGGCTGGCATGAAATAGTGGATACCCAGCATGCGGTCGGCAGTTGGCAGTGCGCTCGCAATTTTTGTGATGGGGAATCCCGAGCTGTTGCTGCCAATCGGAACATGTGCGGGAACCCGTTGGTCCATCATTGCAAATAGGGCTTGCTTGAGGGCCAGGTTCTCGGTCACGGTTTCAATCACAAGGTCCGTGGCCCCCCAGTGGTGCCAATCATCAAAGCAGCCCCAGAGATGCCCAGGTGGCGTGTTGTCTGAGGCCAGTCTGGTCGGCACGGCTGGCTCGGTCGATGCGGTTTGATTGACCTTACTGATGGCTGCCGCAAGATCAATCGATCGTTTCAGGCAAGACTCTGATTTTTCGTTGGAGCGGCCCAGCACGGCCACCGTACAGTTTTCTGCGATAAAACCGGCGGCAATACCGCTGGCCATGGTGCCCGTGCCCAAGATGGTGATGTGTATTGTCATGCGCTGACATCCTTATTCGTACAGGTTATAGAGTTAATGCCGAGTTTAGTCCCTAATGCATCGTATGTTAGAGTGGCTTGTCCGTACAAATAGTGATTATTCTTAAGGAGTCCACGGCATGTTCAACCCTTTTCAACCGGTCGAGAAAGTGAAGGCAGAGGTCTGGATGTCCATGCCGGCAAAGTTCCGCAGCAAGCAGCGCTCGGCCTGGTCCGATCCGAATCGCCAGGGGGCCGCCGTGGAATGTTTTTTAGAGGGTCCCTCCTTTGATCGGCAGGGCAATCTCTGGTTTGTTGATATTCCGTTTGGCCGAATTTTCCGAATTGATCCGAAGGGGAATTGGGATCTGGTCACCCAATACGACGGATGGCCGAATGGGCTGAAGTTTCATCGTGATGGCAGCGCCTATATCTGCGACTATAAAAAAGGTCTGCTAAGGCTCGATACGGTTACGGGAAAAATCGAGACCATTTTAGAAACCGCTTATAGCGAGGGGTTCAAAGGTCTCAACGATCTGCACTTTGCAAGTAACGGCGATTTGTATTTCACGGATCAAGGTCAGACAGGTATTGCAGACCCAACCGGTCGGGTATTTCGCTTGCGGGCAGATGGCGGCCTTGATCGTCTTGTGAGTAATATTCCCAGCCCTAACGGCATCACCTTATCGACGACTGAGAAACACTGCTATGTCGCTGTCACACGCTCGCAGCAGGTCTGGCGTCTGCCCTTGATGGCAGATGGCTCAATTTCGAAAACAGGTGTTGCGATTCAGTTATCTGGAGGTGCTGCAGGGCCCGATGGCATTGAGATGGATGGCGATAATGGTCTGCTGGTCTGCCACCTGGGGGTGGGGATCTGGCGCTTTGATGCCAATATGCTTCCCACCCATTTAATCTATTCAGAAAATCCGCACCACCACCATCTCGCTAACCTATGTTTCGGTGGGCCAGATCTTAAAACGGTCTACATCACAGAGTCGTTATCGGGCGATATTCTGGTCGCACAGCTGCCCGTTGCGGGGAAACGGATGTTTGGCCATCTATGAATACCCAACGACACAGTAACGCGCAGGTTAAAGAATCGCTCACCGCCGACGGCCGAACACTCCATGAGTTTGTCGCCCAGGCCGTGGGCGAGCGGATCGGTACGGGTGAATGGGCAGTCGGTTCTGCACTGCCTTCTGAAAATGCATTCTGTAAGTTTTATGGGGTGAGCCGGCATACCCTTCGGCATGCCCTTGCAACGCTTGAAGAAAACGGATTGATTCTGCGCAGGCAGGGTGCGCCCACCCGCGTTATTTCTCGGCAACGACCACGAGAATTTACGCAGACATTCAGCTCTCCCGAGGACATCCTGCGTTATCCCGGCACAACCTACAGGGTTAACGAGGTTGAAGAATCGATTGTCTGTGACGACCGTCTGGCTCCGATTCTAAAGGCACCGATGGGCTCGTCTTGGTATCACATTGGGGCGGTTCGCCGTGAGCAAGGCTCCAATCTGATTGTGTCGCATAGTGATATCTACATACTTCCGCGATTCGCCGATCTTGTTCGCGAGCCTGATCACACTCGGTCTATGGTGTATGAACAGATCGAGCGCCACTACGGCGTGGTGATTGATCGTGCGACGGTCGATATTTTTGCAGCGGGGGCGAGCGCCAAATTATCGAAGTCCCTGCAACTGCCGCGCGGCACACCCTGCCTTGTTGTGATTCGGCGCTACTTTGATTCTAAAGGTGAACCCTTTGAGGTCACCGTAACCCATCACCCCGAGAATCGTTTCGTCTACAACATGGAAGTTCGAAGCAGTACTGCAGAGTTAAATAAAGGAGTTGTAAATGCCAATAATTGAATCGGTCTCGGTGGCCGCTTGCGAAATCCCCCTTGATCATGTCACCTCGTTTTCAACCCGTACCGTCTCTGCACGCCACTATGGGTTAGTGAAAATTCGCAGTGTTGATGGTGTTGAGGGAATCGGATTTTGCTATGTGGGGAGTCGGGCAGGAGCAATCGTTAAGACTGCGGTAGAGCAGCTGCTTGGCCCATTGCTGATTGGCAAGGAAAGCCGCCAGACCGAGGGGCTCTGGCAGACCATGTACCAAGAGGCCCTGCTTCAAGGCCGCTCGGGCGCAGTGATGCGGGGTATCTCAATTCTGGATACAGCCCTTTGGGATCTCAATGCCCGCTCAGTGGGCTTGCCGCTGCACGACTATCTTGGAAGCATGCATCGCGAGCGGGTAATTGCCTATGCCAGTGGTGGCTATTACCTAGAGGGCAAAACACCCGCAAAGCTTGGTAATGAGGTGGCAGGATATGTTGCCCAGGGTTTTAAGGCAGTGAAGATAAAAACCGGTCGGCTCTCACCGGCCGAAGAGGAGGCACGGATAGCGGCGGCGCGCGATGCAATTGGCCCGGATGTCTACCTAATGCTCGACGCCAATAATGCCTGGTCGGATCTGCCTACTGCGTTGGAATATATGCGTCGGTTTGAGGCTTACGATCCTTACTGGATCGAGGAACCCTTTTCGCCCGATGCGATTGATCTCCATGCTCGGCTTGCGTCACGGACATCAGTCACCGTGGCGACCGGAGAGATCGAGGTCGGTCGCTGGCGCTTTCGCGAACTTATTGATGCAGGTGGCGCCGAGATCTTGCAGACAGACGCGGCTGTTTGTGGCGGAATTTCCGAGTGGAGAAAAATTGCAGCCCACGCCGATGCCTGCGGGGTTACGGTGAGCCCCCATTGGTTTCACGATCTCCATGCCCCGCTCGTTGCTGCAACCCCAAATGCGCGGTTTGTTGAATTCTTTCTAGATGACCAGGTCTTAAACTTTCGTCGTTTAATTGACAATCAACTAGAGTTTCAAAAAGGTTATGTCATGCTGCGCCAGTCACCTGGCTTGGGCTTTGGCTTTCATGAGGCGGCAGTGAAAAAATACAGCGGTCAGTGGAGCAAGATCACCTCGGCCTAGGCTCAGATCAGCGCGAACCCGTGATGAGCCAGAGTTCTGTCAATGTTAGCGCAGAGCATGCGCGCGCCTTTATCGCACGCGTGCTCGAATCAGTTGGATTGGAAGCCCCCTCGGCCCTCCAAGTCGCGGGTCTGATGGTTCAGGCCGATTTAAATGGCGCAGATGGCCACGGAATTTTCCGTCTGCCCCAATACGTTCGCCGAATTCGTGCCGGCGGAATTAACACCGCTCCTTCCATTCGGGTCGTGCATGATCGCGGCGCAACCGCACTGATTGATGGCGATAACGCAATGGGGCATCTGGTGGTGAGTCAGGCAGCTGAGCTGGCGATTCAGAAAGCGCAGGCCAATGGGATTGGTTGGGTGGGCTGTCGAATGAGTAACCACGCCGGGCCAGCGTCGCTCTATGCGCAGAGAGTGGCCGATGCCGGACTGATTGGAATTTATTTTGCAGTGGGCAGCGCCAATCATATGGCGCCATGGGGTGGAATTGATTTGTTGCTTTCAACCAATCCGATTGCGATTGCGGTACCCGCAGGCAAGAACCCTGCCGTTGTCCTTGACATGGCAACAACAGTCGCTGCTTATGGCAAGGTAAAAATCAAGGCCCAAAAGGGCGAGCAGATGCCGATTGGATGGATGATTGATAAGGCAGGGAGGCCCCTGACTGATCCTAAAAAATCTAGTGAAGGCCTGCTGCTTCCGATTGGAGATTACAAGGGGTACGGCTTAAGCCTCATGATCGGACTGCTTGCTGGTACGCTGAATCAGGCTGCCATGGGGAGTTCGGTTGTGGATTTCAACCGTGATGACACCACCACAACGAATACCGGTCAGGCCATTGCGGCAATTGATATCGGTGCCTTTGGACAGAAAGATGAATTTCTCGCCGCTGTCGATGGTTTAATTGATGAGTTGCGACAATCTGAGACCCTTCCAGGCGTCGATCGTGTGCGAATACCGGGAGAAGGCAGCACAACCACCCGTTTTAAGCGGCAAAATGAGGGCATTCCATTTTCCGTAGAACTTCTTGATGCCCTTGATCGGGTGGCGCAAGATTGTGGAGTTCAACGGCTGATTTAGTTCTATTAACGAGGAGACACATCATGAAGAAAATTTCT
>DBCQ01000012.1:24496-30152 GCA_002293155.1 Burkholderiales bacterium UBA954
GCGAGTGCCCAGGGCTACCCCAACAAAACCGTGAAGGTCTTGGTGGGCTACACACCCGGAAGTTCAACCGATATTGTCGGACGGCTGATGGCCCAGGCGCTCACCGAGGCCTGGAAGCAGTCGGTGGTGGTCGAGAATCGTGGTGGTGCCGCGGGTAACCTCGCTGCTGATGCGGTGGCCAAGGCCGCCCCGGATGGCTATACCGTGCTCTTTGCGCAGAATGGTCTTGCAATTAGCACTGCCGCAAATCCCAAGCTGCCTTTCAATGGAGAAACGGATTTAATTCCGGTGGTTGCGGTTGCCGCAACACCTCATATCTTGGTGGTGCCCATGACATCGCCGGCCAAGTCGGTTCAAGACCTGATTGCGATGGCTAAAAAATCAAAGGCGCAGTTAAATTTTGGTTCAAGTGGCATTGGTAACTCGGATCACATGGCGGCTGAATTGTTTAAGGTGATGGCAGGAATCGATGGGGTCCATCTGCCCTACCGGGGTGGCGCGCTTGCAGCGACCGACACAATGTCCGGCCAGTTAGATTTTTATTTCGCAGGCATGCCAGTAGGATTACCGCAGGCACAGGCGGGTCGTCTGCGAGCGCTTGGCGTTACAGGCAAGAGCCGGTTTCCTGCCGCACCGGATGTGCCAACAGTGGCCGAGCAGGGGCTAGCGGGGTTTGAGCATGTGCTCTGGCAGGGATTCTTTGTTCCCAAGGGCACACCACCTGATGTGATCAAGAAGATCTCAGACGACGTGATGAAAATATTGTCCGCAAAGAGCGTGACCGACAATATGGCATCCAAGGGGATCGCCGCCTTTCCCTTGGCATCTGCCCCATTTCGGGAGTATTACGTCGCCGATATCGCAAAGTGGCGTAAGGTCGTAAAATCTGCGGGCATTGTGCTGCAGTAAACCTTAAGGAGTAACCCTTGAACGATAAGGCACCACCTCATTCGCATTCGAAAGCATCTGCCCATTCCGTCGATGCGCATGACAGTATTGCCGCGCAGGCTTTTCGGCCGCTTCGGCCGATGCCGGCCATGATCTTTGCAAGCCGCTGGCTTCAGGTTCCGCTTTACCTTGGTCTAATCGTGGCGCAGGCGGTCTACGTGGTGCTTTTTATCCAGGAGCTTATGCATCTGGTGCCGATTCTCTGGGATCCGAATGCCCTTGCAGCAACTGCATCAACCCTAGGTGTCGAGAAGGTGAGTAAAGAGATTGTGGTGATGTTAGTCGTGCTGTCGCTCATTGATGTCGTGATGATCTCGAATCTGCTGATCATGGTGATTATCGGTGGCTATGAGACCTTTGTATCGCGGCTTCATTTAGAAGGCCACCCCGATCAGCCGGAGTGGCTTTCGCATGTGAATGCCAATATTCTGAAGGTGAAGCTTGCGACTGCGATTATTGGAATTTCTTCAATTCATCTGCTCAAAACCTTTATCTCTGCAGATGCAATGTCCGATAAGGCATTGTTATGGCAGACCATCATCCATGTCACGTTTATTCTGTCGGCCATCAGCATCGCGTATATCGATCGGTTGCTTAATACCGGGGCCAATACTCACTCAGCGGCCATGAAGTGAGCTCGGGCATGCCGCAGTGCTACGAGAGTCACCGCGGCTGCGGGCAGGGCCAACAGCACCCCGAAAAATCCGAATAGGCTGCCAAAAAATAGCAGCGCGAAGACAACCGCAACGGGGTGTAGGCCAATACGCTCACCCACCAGTTTTGGTGTGAGAAAAAAGCTCTCAATCAGCTGGCCCACACCATAGATGGCGATTACGCCCAGTAGGCCCGTGCCCGGCCCGAATTGCAGCAGCGCTGACAGTATTGCAAGCGTTAGGCCTACGCCAAAACCGATATAGGGAATAAAGATCGCGAGCCCGGTGAGCAGCCCGATTGCAAGACCACCGGCCATGCCCAAGAGGCTCAACGTGGAGGCGTAATACACCGCAAGAATAACCATCACTAGTAGCTGGCCCCGCAGATATTGCGAGAGCAGTTGATCGCATTCACGGCCGAGATCCTGTGCAGTAGTGCGATAGCGGCGGGGAATGAACTCGCAGATGCGGGTAAAGAGCGCGGCCCAGTCAACCAAGAGATAGAACACGACGAAGAAAATTAGAACGAGGCTTGCGACTGCTGCGAGCAGCGTCTGTGTTGAGGCGAGAAGGGTCTCCAACACAGTGCTGATGAGCGTATTGGCGTTGGACGAGAACTGTTGGGTGATGCGCTCAACGAGGAGCGCCTTGATCTGTATCCAGTCGAGCGAGAGATTAAATCGCTCAAGCTGTGGGGCAAGCCAATCCCGGGTCTTCTCAATCCAGCCTGGCGCCTGGGCTTTAATCTGGGGAATCTCACGCTGCAAGATATTGAGAAAGAGCACGATCAGGCCGAGGGCGGCGGTGACCCCGAGTGCAACGGACAGCAGGGCGCTTATGCGGCGTGCGCACCCGAGGCGTTGGAGGCCATTGGCGATGGGTTCGAGAACGTAGGCGATGATCAGGGCCGATAGAAAGATCGAGAGAATGGTGGTCATAGGCCCATTTTTGCATGACCGAGCCGGGCTGTTAGTCTTACGCCCACGATGAATAAACCGAACCGCCCCCATCACGGCCCCGCGCCACTGACCCCAACAGCCGATCTCTGCGACGCACACGAGGAGGCGCTCAAGGCCGGGACCCTCCGTGTCTTGCCCCCTGTCTTTTCCAACTATGGCGGTCAGACAGAGATTGCAGGGCCGGTAGCGACCCTGAAGTGCTTTGAGGATAACGGCCTTTTGCGCAAGACCCTGGAGTCACCCGGCCTAGGAAGGGTCCTGATGGTCGATGCCGGTGGCAGTGACCGGTGTGCCCTGGTCGGGGCCAGTCTCGCCATGCTGGCCGTTAAGAATGGCTGGGCGGGCCTTGTGCTTAATGGTTGCGTTCGCGATACGGCCGAGATCGTGGAGGCGGAATTAGGCATCTGGGCGATCGCCACGCACCCCCGGCGCCCTGAGCAGAAGGGTTCGGGGGAGCTCGACCTCGTCCTCGATATGGCGGGCGTTCGGGTCTGTCCGGGAAACTGGTGTTATGCCGACTCCGATGGCGTCATCGTGAGCGACAAAAAACTTGGCGACCTGATCAAAAATTAACCAGTTCGGGGTTCTTCCCGGTGTGACGATCAGATGACGATTTTGTGACGGACTTTTCCACAAAAGCTGTGGACAACTTATTGAAGTGATCGATTCGTTTTGCATGAATTTGCTGCAAATAATGTGCTAACAAAAAAATAATTCAAGAACTACTTGACAACGAGTGCATGAACAAAAAAACGGGATATGACGAATCATCGATTCGTGTTCTAAAGGGACTTGAACCGGTCAAGCAACGGCCGGGTATGTACACGCGTACTGAAAATGCCTTGCACATTGTGCAAGAGGTCATCGATAACGCCGCCGATGAGGCACTCGCTGGCTATGCGAAAAATATACAGGTGACCCATCATGCCGATGGCAGTGTCAGTGTGTTGGATGACGGCCGTGGAATTCCTGTGGGCAAACACCCAGAAGAGAAAGTACCGGTGGTTGAAATTGTGTTTACCCGCCTCCACGCTGGGGGTAAGTTCGATAAGGGTTCGGGTGGCGCCTACGCCTTTAGCGGTGGCCTACATGGGGTGGGTGTATCCGTTACGAATGCGCTATCCAAGCGGCTCGAGGTGACCGTCTGGCGGGACTCTGCGGAGTATCGCATTGTGTTTGCGGGCGGTGAGGTGATCGAGCCGTTAAAGAAAACGGGACCCTCTGCTGGCCGCAACGGAACACAGGTGCGTGTCTGGCCAGATGGAAAATATTTTGATGATGCAGGCATTCCGGGGGCTGAACTAGCCCACAGTTTAAAAGCACGCGCCGTGTTATTGCCGGGTGTTACCACCCACCTTCTATTTGAAAAAACAGGCAAGCAGGAATCCTGGCGATACGAGGGTGGATTGAAAGACTATCTGCTTGAGCTGATTGATGGCGAGGAGCCGATCGTTGATCCGTGGATTGCAGAAGGCTATGTCGGTTCAGGCGATGATGTATTTGCAATCGGTGAGGGTGCGCAGTGGGCGCTTGTCTGGACCGCCGAAGGTGGCATTCATCGTGAATCATTTGTGAATCTTATTCCCACCACAGCGGGTGGCACACACGAGGCCGGTCTGCGTGATGGTTTATTTTCTGCAGTAAAAGCGTTTATTGAGCAACATAATCTGCTGCCAAAAGGAATCAAAGTCTTGCCTGAGGATGTCTTCTCGAGGGTCAGTTTTGTCCTCTCGGCCAAGGTGCTAGACCCCCAGTTTCAGGGCCAGACGAAGGAAAAGCTCACCAGTCGAGATGCCCTGCGACTAGTCTCTTTCCAGGTCAAGGCCCCGCTCGAGCTCTGGCTTAACCGAGACCTAGAATCGGCCCGTAAAATCGCCGATCTCGCGATTCGAGCAGCCCAGAGCCGTGTGCGGTCTGCCCAGAAGGTGGAAAAGAAGAAGGGATCGGGCGTGGCGGTGCTGCCCGGAAAGCTCACCGACTGTGAGTCGACCGATCTACAGCGCAATGAGCTCTTCTTGGTGGAGGGGGATTCGGCGGGCGGCTCTGCCAAGATGGGCAGAGACAAGGAATTCCAGGCGATCCTTCCCCTTCGGGGCAAGGTGCTCAATACCTGGGAGACGGACAAGGAGCGGCTTTTTGCCAACGCCGAGGTCCACGACATCGCGGTGGCCTTGGGCGTAGACCCCCATGGGGTGGGGGATACGGTGAATTGGTCGAACCTGCGTTACGGCAAGGTCTGTATTTTGTCAGACGCGGATGTGGATGGCTCACATATTCAGGTGCTCTTGCTGACATTGTTTTTTAAACATTTCCCCCAGCTTGTCGAACGCGGCCATGTGTTTGTCGCCCGCCCGCCGCTTTTCCGTGTGGATGTAACGGCGAGCGGCAAGCGTCAGGCAAGAAAAATTTATTCCCTCGATGACGGTGAACTCACCCATGTGCTGGATAAATTAAAGCAAGAGGGCCTGGCCCAATCGGCTTGGAGTATTTCGCGGTTCAAAGGATTAGGGGAGATGAGTGCTGAGCAACTCTGGGAGACCACCTTAAATCCTGATACCCGCAGGCTCTCGATGGTGGGCTATGGTGAGGTGGAACCCTTGGATACCGCCAAACGATTTCATCTCTTGATGGGAAGAACTGAGGCGTCGTCGCGCAGGGCATGGCTTGAGGAGAAGGGCCATGAAGTCGATGTTGATGTGTAAGCCAACCGTGTGCTGGAGTCGTAATGGTAAGAAAAACTAGATCGGGTGATGACCTGACACCGGATTTGTTCGCAGCCGATGCGCGGCCTCAAGGCATTCGCTTTGATGGTGAGGCCATCACGCTGGCGGACTTTGCAGAGCGGGCCTACCTTGATTACGCGGTGTCGGTGGTGAAGGGTCGGGCCTTGCCTGATCTCTGTGATGGGTTAAAGCCCGTGCAACGGCGGATTCTCTATTCTATGCATCGTATGGCCCTACCGATTACCGCTAAGCCGGTGAAGTCGGCTCGTGTGGTGGGCGATGTTCTCGGCAAATACCACCCGCACGGTGATCAATCGGCTTACGATGCCTTGGTGCGTTTGGCGCAGGGATTTACGGTGCGCTATCCGTTAAT
>DBCQ01000012.1:30233-31264 GCA_002293155.1 Burkholderiales bacterium UBA954
CGGCTGACTGCATTTGCTGCTCTGCTGCTCCAAGAGATTGACGAGGGCACGGTTGATTTTGGACCGAACTACGATGGGTCGTTTACCGAGCCCCTGCGGTTACCGGGTCGGTTGCCGGTCGTGCTATTGAACGGTGCATCTGGAATTGCTGTGGGAATGGCAACCGAGATTCCCTCGCATAATGTCAACGAGGTGGCCCAGGCGGCAGTTGCGTTAATTGAGCGACCCTCGCTGAGCGACGCAGAGATTTTTAAAATCATTCCTGGCCCGGATTTTCCCGGTGGCGGGCAGATCATTTCTCCATCGGAGGATATTGCTCAGGCCTATCTCAGTGGCCGCGGGTCCATTAAGACGCGTGCCCGCTGGACGGTTGAGGAGATGGCCCGAGGCCAATGGCAGGTTGTGGTCCACGAGCTGCCCCATGGGGTGTCGTCTCAACGGGTACTGGAGGAGATTGAAGAGATCACCAACCCGAAGGTGAAGGCGGGCAAGAAATCCCTCTCAGCCGATCAGCAGCAGCTGAAGTCTCTCATGCTAGGGGTGTTGGATGCGGTGCGCGATGAATCTGGCAAGGATGCAGCGGTGCGGCTTGTGTTTGAGCCGAAGTCCTCGCGCCAAGATCGTGATGAATTTGTGAAGGTCTTGCTGGCCCACACACCACTTGAGAGTTCAGTGGCGATGAATCTGGTGGCTGTC
Source organism: Burkholderiales bacterium UBA954 (assembly GCA_002293155.1). Classification (GTDB taxonomy): domain Bacteria; phylum Pseudomonadota; class Gammaproteobacteria; order Burkholderiales; family Burkholderiaceae_A; genus Lacustribacter; species Lacustribacter communis. Next base: position 30,930 of record DBCQ01000012.1, read on the forward strand.
GATATTGATGGTCGGCCCCGATCACTCTCTCTGCGGGAGATTCTCTCCCAGTGGGTGAGTTATCGAATTGCAACAGTGCGCAGACGCACGCAGCATCGGCTTGAGCAGACACAGCGGCGCATTCATATTCTCGAGGGCCGCTCGATTGCACTCTTAAACATCGATAAGGTGATTAAGGTTATTCGGGAGAGTGATGAGCCCAAGCCCGCGTTGATTAATAAGTTTGGTCTTACCGAGGTGCAGGCTGAGGATATTCTCGAGATTCGTCTGCGTCAGTTGGCGCGGCTTGAGGCCATTAAGATTGAGAAGGAGCTTGCCGCCCTGCGCGAAGACGA
>DBCQ01000012.1:31310-33544 GCA_002293155.1 Burkholderiales bacterium UBA954
CTACGGCAGCTCGTCGCCAAAGAAGTCCAAGCCGATGCAAAGGCATTTGGTGATCGCCGACGCACCCTGATCAAGGCGGCCGAGAAGACCACCATTGAAGTACCGGTAGTCGATGAGCCCGTGACCGTTATTGTCTCGATGAACGGGTGGGTACGGGCACGACAGGGCCACGGCCACGATGATTCTCAGTTCACCTTTAAGACGGGTGATGCTCTCTACGGAACCTTTGAATGCCGGACGATCGATACCCTGGTGGCGCTATCGTCAACAGGGCGCAGTTACTCTGTTGGGGTCGGTGGCCTTCCCGGTGCCCGCGGCGACGGCGCGCCGTTGACCTCGATGGTTGAACTCGAGCCGGGTGCGGTGCTCACCCAATTCTTTGCTGGACCGGCTGCAACTAACGTCGTGATTGGGACCCAAAGGGGACTGGGATTCATGACAGGGTTGGAATCCATGATCACTCGGCAGCGCTCGGGAAAACAGTTCATGACGATTGAAAAGGGCGACACGCCCGCCTTCATCCGCGGCCTGCCTGAAGCGCCCACCCATCTCGCCTTGCTCTCAGTCAAGGGTCGTCTGCTGGTCTTGCAGATTGGTGATGTCAAGGTGCTGCCAACCGGTGGCCGCGGTGTTGCATTGCTCGACCCTGAAGCCAAGGCCGACGCGCTGGTTGATGCGGCGGGATTACCCGCAAAAGGCAGGCTTCGGGTGGGGGGTCTTGGCCGGGCGGGTAAGGCCGCACAAGAGGTCTTGGAGGCACGCGATTGGAAGCCCTATATCGGCACTCGGGGCCGGCGCGGCAAGCTCCTTGCGTTGAAGTTCAAGCCCAATCGCATTCATTGGGATTGCCCTCAGGCGTCTTGAAATCCGGCTGCGCCCCTTGAAACGGGCGTCTCAATCCCCATCTAGCGGGAGAGAATCGTTTAACGCACCACGAGGATAACAATGTCGAAAGAAACACTCTCATTTCAGACTGAGGTCAAGCAGCTGCTTCACCTCATGATTCATTCGCTCTACAGCAACCGCGATATTTTCCTGCGCGAGCTCATTTCTAATGCATCCGATGCCTGCGATAAACTCCGGGTCCAGGCCCTTCAAAACCCAGAACTCTTCGAGGGTGATGGTGAATTAAGAATTCGGCTCAGCGTTGATAAAGACGCGCGGACGATCACGATCTCGGATAACGGGATTGGTCTTAGCCGCGAAGAGGCGATTGACCATCTAGGAACAATTGCCAAATCAGGTACCAAAGAGTTCTTTAAGAACCTAACGGGTGACGACAGTAAAGACAGCAATCTGATTGGTCAGTTTGGGGTAGGGTTTTATTCTGCATTTATTGTGGCCGATCACGTTACGGTGGTGAGCCGCCGCGCAGGCCTTGAGGCCACAGAGGGTGTGCGTTGGGAATCCGACGGCAGTGGGGAATTCAGTGTCCAGCCCGTCGAGCGGGCTGAGCGCGGCACGGATGTGATCCTGCATCTGCGCCCCAAAGAGGGTGAGGGTGATGAGGCTAAGAGCCATGATGATCTGCTTGAGCACTGGACAATTAAAGAAATCCTGAAGCGATATTCAGATCACATTGGTATTCCGATCGAGATGAAGAAACGTGATTGGGATGACAAAAAGAATGAATATGTCGTGAGTGATGAGTGGGAGACTGTAAATCAGGCCTCCGCCCTCTGGACTCGCGCGAAGAGTGAGATCACGGATGATCAGTACAAGAAGTTTTTCGAGGGGCTAAGTTTCGGTTCAGGAGAGCCGATGGCCTGGACCCATAATCGTGTTGAAGGTCGCACCGAATACACCCAGCTACTCTATCTCCCAAGCAAAGCGCCCTTTGATCTCTGGGATCGACAGCAGCGTCATGGATTAAAGCTCTACGTGAAACGTGTCTTCATCATGGACGATGCCGAGCAGCTGCTGCCCTCATACCTACGGTTTGTTCGGGGTGTGGTGGATTCGGCTGATCTACCACTGAATGTCTCGCGGGAGATTCTCCAAGAAAGCCGCGACATCAAAGCGATTCGCGAGGGCTGTACCAAGCGGATCCTGTCTCTGCTTGAGGATATCGCGGCCGATAAGCCGGAGGATTACGCGACATTTTGGAAAGAGTTCGGTCAGTGCCTTAAAGAGGGCTTTGGTGAGGACTTTGCCAACCGCGACAAACTCTCTGGATTGATGCGCTTTTACTCGAGCACCCAAGAGGGGGATGCACCGAGCGTCTCCTTGGCCAA
>DBCQ01000012.1:33614-36330 GCA_002293155.1 Burkholderiales bacterium UBA954
AGCCCACATTTAGAGGTCTTCAAGAAAAAGGGAATTGAGGTGTTGCTCTTGGCTGACCGGATTGACGAGTGGATGTTAAATTTCCTAACGGAGTTTGATGGCAAATCTATTCAGTCGGTCTCAAAGGGCGCGCTCGATCTCGGTAAGCTTGCCGACGACGATACCAAGCCCGCCAAGGAGACCGAAAAGCAATACAAGCCGATTGTGGAGAAGGCCCAGAAAGTCTTGGGCGAGAAGGTCAAAGAGGTCCGGATCACTCGACGGCTAACGGATTCAGCCTGCTGCTTAGTGTCGGATGAGCACGATATGAGTGGCCATCTCGAGCGATTGCTGAAGCAGGCCGGTCAGAAGGCTCCGGATCGCAAACCGATCTTGGAGTTAAACCCCGAGCACCCGTTAGTGAAGGCCCTCTCTGAAGACTCCGCATCCTTTGATGATCTCGTCTGGGTCTTGTTCGATCAGGCCCTTCTCGCGGAGGGTGGCCAGCCCGAGGATCCCGCGGCGTTTGTGAAGCGTTTAAACGGCTTTTTGCTGCGGGGTTTGATGGCGGGCTAGAGGCGCTTAGAGCTATCCGTTTTGATGCTAAACTCCCTCTCGTTCAACACGGGGGGAGACATGCTGAACGCCTTTAAACAATTCGGTTTTAGACAATCGGTCGCCGTGGCGATCGCCGCAGTTGGGGTCGCCTGTTCGGCCCCTAGTTTTGCCCAAGGGGCTGCAAAAGCGGCCGCTAAAGGGGCGGGTGCAGCAGCACCTACTGAGATTGTCGGTAATGCGCAGGCAGGAGCGAAGAAGAATTCCGCATGCATCGGCTGCCACGGCATTCCTGAATACAGAACTGCATTTCCGGTGACTTACCGCGTTCCGAAAATCGCCGGCCAGAGTGAGAAATACCTTGAGTCTGCGCTAAAGGCCTACCGCAGCGGAGAGCGGCCACATCCCAGCATGAAGGGTATTGCCACCACACTCACGGATCAGGATATTGCAGATCTCTCCGCGTTCTACGCGGGTAAGAACTAAGGGGTGCCACAATGACATCGAATCGTTTTTTTCTACACGTGTCCGCAAGTATTGCCTTGGCACTAGCCGCCTCAGCAGCCTCTGCGGCGAACATCGCAGCGGGAAAAGAGAAAGCCTCCACCATCTGCGCGGGGTGCCACGGTGCCGATGGGGTAACCTCGGTTGATCCGAGCTACCCTAAGCTTGCAGGTCAGTATCCGGATTATCTGGCGCGGGCCCTTACGGAATATAAATCGGGGTCCCGCAAGAACCCCATCATGGCGGGTATGGCGGCAGCACTCACCAAAGAAGACATCGCCAATATCTCGGCGTACTACGCATCACTGCCTTCGCCGCTCACGTTTAAGAAGCGCTAAATCAGTGTTCGGGGCCTAGCCCCCGATATAGCTCATCTCGACTTTTTTAATGCCCTTATCACGCAGTTCAGCGCGCTGTTCGGAGTAGCGGTCGGTGCGTTGTTGCCACAGGCTAGCGATAACTCGGCTGAGGTCTGCGTCGGTTGGGCGTTGCTCGCTGCGCAGCAGGCCGCGCAGATCGGTTCCGGATTGGGCAAATAGGCAGGTGTAGAGAACGCCTTCTGCAGAGATTCGGGCCCGGCTGCAGTTGCCGCAGAAGGGATTCGATACCGAGGAGATCACGCCAATCTCGCCCTTGCCATCGGCGTATCGCCAACGCTCGGAGACCTCGCTCGGTGTATCGCGGCCGACGGGAATCAGCTCATGCTCAAGTGAAATCATCTGCACAATCTCCCGCGAGGCTACGACATGATCCCACTGCCAGGCATTGGAAGAGCCGACATCCATGAACTCAATAAAGCGAAGGGTGTGGCCACGTTCACGAAACGTGTTGGCCATCGGTAAGACTTCTTGATCGTTGACACCACGTTGAACGACCATATTAATTTTTACGCGCAGGCCTGCGGCGCTTGCAGCATCGATACCCGACAAGACATCGGTGACGGAGAAATCCATATCGTTCATCCGTTTGAATGTCGTGTCGGTTACGGCATCAAGGCTCACCGTAATACGCGTCAACCCCGCTGCCTTTAAGGCTGCCGCTTTTTGTTTCAGCAGTGCACCGTTGGTGGTCATTGCAATCTCAACGGCCTGGCCATCGGGTCTGCGGATTCTAGCGAGACTCGCGATCAGATCTTCAATATTTTTTCGAAGCAGGGGTTCACCACCGGTCACCCGAAGCTTCTCGACCCCGAGGCCTACGAAGGCCTTCGAGAGCCGCTCAAGCTCATCAAACGACAGCAGCGCCTCCTTGGGCAAGAAGGTGTAGTCCCGATCAAAGACTTCCTTCGGCATGCAGTAGGTGCAACGAAAATTGCACTGGTCAATGACAGAGAGCCGCAGATCCTTGAGCTGCCGTTGGTGGGCGTCGAACACCGGGCCCGCAATCGCGGGCCCTTGGGGTTCTAGCCTTGCGGCCTGTACGTTCGAGGACGCCTTGGAATCCGGAACGATTGAAAATATGCGCTGCCCGTATGTCATGCGCGATTATTCACCGATTACGAATTGTTTTGTCGTGTCTCCACCATTACCAATGGTTCCTGTGGGGCTGTCTCGGTATTTCTACGGGGTGTGCGCCCGAGTTTTGCCGGAGGCTCTGCAATCGCCTGAGTCGGGGCCTTGGTAGGGTCGGTCTGGACCCACTGTAGACCGACCTGATCAAGCGTTGCCTTGAGCGCCTC
>DBCQ01000012.1:36452-46443 GCA_002293155.1 Burkholderiales bacterium UBA954
TCTGCAATGGGGGCTGGCACGCCCACAGCGATCGGCGCAGGCACTGCGGATTGGCTGGCAAGAGGCTCTGGGGTAAATTGAGGCTCTGGGCTGGCTTGACGCTCTACTGGCGGTACTTCCTGGGATGACTCGGAAGCAAATTCCTGGGTTGGGTTCTCGCCTTCTTCGCGTCGGTTGCCTGCACGACCGCGGCGGCGGCGACGGCCCGATCGTTTCTGATCAAGGGCCTCTGCCATCTCAGCGGTGTCGGCATTAGGCTGGGTGAGCGCATCTTGAACCTCCTCTTTGGAGGCGTCTTGTGCAGAGCGGTCCGCACGATCTTGGCGCGGCCGGTTGTCGCGTCGTTGATCCTTGCGCTGATCTGATTTTGGCTCAGCCGATGCCTCGGGGCGTGCCGAATCTTTATCATCGCGTCGGGGCTGACGGCCAGAGGTTGCACGATCACCATCCTTGGCGTTACGCGCCTCCCGGTTATCCCGTTGGCCACGATCGTCTTTACCGCGACCTTGGCGCTCGTTTCGATCTCCGCGGTCATTTCGGCCCCGGCCATTGCGATTTCGATCGCCTGTGCGATCACCGCGCTCGTTGCGCTCACCGGTTCTCGCGTGTCGATTCGGCTCTTGGGCAGGCGTTTTTTCGCTACCCGAGAACCAGCCCATGATCTTTGACAACAGGCCTTTTTCTGCGGCTGCAGTCTCGGAAGCCGGCCTTGAAGCGACTGGCGCCGGGCGGCTTGGGGTGATGCCTTTTACGACCGCCTCTTGGCGTGGCTTGGCGGCAATAGCCTCGGTTTTTTGCTGCTGATAGCTTGTCTCAACGGCGGGCTCGTCGGCCATCGCATAGCTTGCGCGGGTATCTTCAAGCCTTGGGTCATCATGCTTGAGACGCTCAATCGAATAGTTTGGCGTTTCGAGGTGCTTATTAGGAATGAGAACGACGGTGACCTTTAAGCGAAACTCTAGCTTTGCAATATCTGTCCGTTTTTCATTAAGCAAGAATGTTGCGACCTCAACCGGAACCTGAACATGAAGTGCGGCAGTACCTTCTTTCATGGCCTCTTCTTGCAAGATACGCAGAATGTGTAGGGCGCTGGAATCGACATCGCGGATCACGCCTGTGCCATTACAGCGCGGACAGGTAATGTGCGAGCCCTCGTTAAGGGCGGGCCGCAGCCGCTGACGCGAGAGCTCCATGAGCCCAAAGCGTGAGATCTTGCCCATCTGGACGCGCGCGCGATCAAAATGAAGTGCATCGCGCAGGCGTTGCTCCACATCGCGCTGATTTCTCTGCGACTCCATATCGATGAAGTCGATCACAATCAGGCCGCCTAAGTCGCGCAGTCTTAGCTGACGGCCCACCTCTTCGGCTGCTTCTGTGTTGGTGCGAAACGCTGTCTCTTCAATATCGGAGCCGCGCGTTGCTCGGGCAGAGTTGACGTCGACGGCAACCAAGGCTTCGGTGTGATCGATCACAATAGCGCCGCCGGAAGGCAGGGGAACGACACGGGAGTAGGCCGTCTCGATCTGATGCTCGATCTGGAATCGTGAAAACAGGGGAACGTCGTCGTTATAGCGTTTAACCCGGGCACCCATATCCGGCATGACATGCAGCATGAACTGGCGGGCCTGTTCGTATATGTCATCGGTATCGACGAGGATCTCGCCAATTTCGGGGTGAAAATAATCACGAATTGCACGAATGACCAGACTAGATTCTTGATAAATCAGATACGCGCCCGGCTGCAGCTTGCGGGCATCATCAATGGCTGTCCAGAGTTGCATCAGGTAATTCAAATCCCACTGAAGTTCTTCGGCCGTGCGGCCAATTCCGGCAGTGCGAGCAATGAGACTCGTACCGGCAGGAACCTCGAGCTGGTCCATGGTCTCGCGCAGTTCTTGGCGCTCTTCGCCTTCAATTCGGCGCGAGACGCCTCCCCCTCGGGGGTTATTGGGCATCAGCACGAGGTAGCGGCCTGCGAGCGAGATAAAGGTGGTTAGCGCCGCACCTTTATTGCCACGCTCCTCCTTTTCAATCTGGACCAAGAGCTCAGTGCCCTCTGCAATTGCCTCTTTGATGCTGGCTCGGCCGGCATCCACACCGGGTCGGAAATACTCACGAGAGATTTCTTTGAATGGCAAAAAGCCGTGGCGTTCTTCACCGTAATTTACAAAACAGGCTTCGAGGCTAGGCTCAACCCGGGTCACGACACCCTTGTAGATATTGCTTTTTTTCTGCTCTCGACCGGCAGTCTCAATATCGAGATCGATCAGCCGTTGGCCGTCGACGATGGCAACCCGCAGTTCCTCTGCATGGGTGGCGTTAAATAACATACGTTTCATTACGAACTACTCCTTCAATGCGCCCGCAAAGCGAGCGACGAACCCGCGTTAGCGGTTAAATGGAGCGTGCAATGATCGTGGGGCTAGGCAGGGACGAGCGAACGCGAGACCGACAAATGATGCTGGGCCTCGTTTCTGGCGGAAGACTTTGGGTGGCTGACAGGGAAAAAACTCTTATCACGCTAAACAACACCAATCCGGTTGTGTTCGTTAATCTCGTTTGCCGGGCCGCGCGAAATTGCGCTCCTCGGTCAAATACAATCCAGTGCAACATGCCGCTGGCGCAGAGGCATCGAATGGCTTAGTGTTTCTTCCTGCTCGCGACGGTCTTTGGGATCACTATTGCATAGTGGTCTGAGACAACGTGGCAAACCGGGACACGACAACCAAACGGAAATCATCTCTGCTTCAATCAGTATACCCTCTGAATAGCCAAATCCCCTGTAATGTCCTCAACCCGACCTCTTTTGCCCAAAACAACCCATCCCGATGGCCGAAAAACTGCCCTGCCGGCAGCGCCCCGGGCCCAGGTACCGGTTGCCGAGCCCCAGGCCCAGGGCCGCGGGGTCGAGCAATGGGTCGTCAACGCCGACTATGCCGGCCAACGAATCGATAACTTTCTGTTGTCGCGCTTAAAGGGGGTTCCCAAGACCCGGATCTACAAAATGCTCAGAACGGGCGAGGTTCGGGTCAATGGCGGCCGGGTGAGTAGCGACTACCGTATCGAGGCCGACGACCGTCTGCGCATTCCTCCAGTGCGGGTCATGCCGGCCCCGGATCCCGATGCCCGACATCAGGCCTCGGGCCCGGTCTCGCCGGCAATGGCGAAATCAATGAGCGAGAAAATCCAAGTTCTCTTTGAAGACGAATTGGTGTTGGCGATTAATAAGCCCTTTGGTTTTGCAGTCCACGGTGGCAGTGGCGTGAAGCTCGGGGTGATCGAGGCGTTACGCCAGAGCCGCTTCGGCGGGGGTGCAAACGCCTTATCGCGGGGTACAAATCGGATCGAGAGCGGGTTTCTTGAACTTGTACATCGGCTTGACCGTGAGACATCAGGAGTGATGTTGATTGCCAAGCGACGATCAGCCTTAACTGAGTTTCATCGCCAGCTGCGCGACGGCGAGATGCGCAAGCGTTACCTAGCCCTGGTCTGGGGGAGTTGGCCCATCGGGCTCGATCGCATTGAGGCGCCCCTCCATAAATGGGTCAATGCAAAGGGGGAGCGTTGGGTTCGGGTCCAAGACGATGGCCAGACGGCCATCACGAAGATCAAGGTTTTGCAACGTGTGACACACCGGTTGATGGGTGAGGTTTCTTTTCTGATCTGCGAGCCGTTAACGGGGCGAACCCACCAGTTACGGGTACATCTAGCCCACACTGGCTGCCCGATTATTGGCGACCCTAAATACGGCCGATACGCCCATGATGCTGTGTTTGGCCAGAAGCATCCCGAGCCCGATTGCCGATGGGTAACGCGAATGTTTTTGCACGCCTGGCAGCTGCGCTGCAAGCACCCGAAAAGCGCTGAGCGGCTTGACTTAAGCGCGGCTGCGGATGCGGCGTTCCTGCAAGGGCTTGAACAACTCAGAATGGATACACCCGAATGACACAACCGCTGGCCTACGAACTCGTTATTTTTGATTGGGATGGGACCATTGTGGATTCCACCCCAACGATTACCCAAGCCATTCTGAGTGCCTGTGAGGATATTGGGATCGCAGTGCCGGCGCGCGAAGATGCCAGTTATGTCATCGGCCTGGGCCTTCAAGATGCCTTATCGCGGGTTGCGCCGAACATTACCGTTGCGCAACAAGCGCAGCTCACCGAGCGGTTTCGGTTTCATTACCTCGCTCGCGACCAGATGCTGCAGCCTTTTGATGGAATAACCAAAATGCTCTCTGATCTAAAAACCCAGGGCCTGCCGCTTGCGGTTGCTACCGGAAAATCGCGCGCGGGTCTTGAGCGCGCATGGGATGCAACCGGGACAAGGCAGTATTTTGAGACATCGCGCTGCGCCGATGAGACTGATCCAAAGCCTGCCCCCACGATGGTCTTAGAAATCTGTGAAGAGCTTGCGATATCCCCAGATAACGTGCTGGTGATTGGGGATACTACCCATGATATTTTCATGGCCCAGTCGGCCGGCGCAGATGCGATGGCAGTAGGGTATGGTGCCCATCGCAAAGAGGATCTGCTGCGTGCAAACCCGTTGGGCTGTATGCATTCCGTAAATGAACTTCACAATTGGATTACAACATGGCTAGTGAAATAGAGTCCGTTAGTAGCGCTGAGAAGAATTACAAGATGATCGAGCGCGTCTTGCTTGCGAATGTAGAAGAGCAGCGTCGTGCGCGGCGTTGGGGTCTCTTTTGGCGATTTGCGACATTCTTTATTTTTCTTGTTGTTCTGGCTGCGACGCTTCTGGGTGATGGTCCTGCGGGATCTCCACCCACCTCACGCCATACCGCGATGGTTGATCTTGCGGGTGTTATTCATACCGATGGTGGGGCGAGCGCCGAAGTCATCAATGAGTCGCTGCGGCTTGCCTTTGAGAATAAGGCGGCCGCTGGTGTAATTATTCGTGTGAATAGCCCCGGTGGAAGCCCTGTGCAGTCGGGCATGGTGTTTGATGAGATACGCAGACTCAAGAAACTCCATCAGGACAAACCGGTCATCGCCGTTGTTGAAGATGTCGCCGCATCCGGGGGTTACTACGTCGCATCTGCAGCCGATTCAATCTATGTGGATAAGGCAAGTCTTGTGGGTTCGATTGGCGTTCGGATGGATAGCTTTGGATTTACTGAGGCGATGAAGAAGTTTGGCGTCGAGCGTCGTGTCCTAACGTCTGGCGAAAATAAGGCCCTGCTTGATCCGTTTCTTCCAGTAGATCCCAAGCAAAAAGCGGCAGTCCAGTCGATGCTCACCGAGGTTCATCAGCAGTTTATTGCGGCCGTTAAAGGGGGTCGTGGCGATCGATTAAAGGCATCGCCCGAGATTTTCTCAGGCATGGTCTGGACCGGCGCCAAGAGCGTGGAGCTTGGCCTTGCCGATGGCATCGGTTCAGTCGATAGCGTTGCGCGCGAGATCGTGAAAGCTGAAGAGGTGGTGGATTACACGCTTCAGCCTAACTTTGCCGAGCGTCTCGCAAAACGATTTGGTGCCTCGATGGGTGAGGCTCTCGGTCAGGTCTTAATGCGTTGGTCGTTTTATTAATCAACTCTCGATAGGGGCTGCAGGGGGTCAAAGCCAATATCGCGCAAGAGTCGGCTCAGTGCGATTAACGGCAGCCCAATGAGCGCCGTGGGGTCTGGCCCCTCAAGGGATTCAATCAGCGTAATACCGAGTGCTTCGGATTTCGCTGCCCCCGCACAGTCAAAGGGTTGTTCAATTTCAATATAACGATTTAGACGTGCCTCGGTGAGTTCGTCTGCGCTGCGAAAGCGCACATGGGTGGTCACGAGGTCGGAGATCACCTGCGCGCCGGCATGGGTTGCAACCGACACGGCGGTGTGAAAATCACAGACCTGGCCGCGCTGTAGAAGAAGTTGTTCGAGCGCACGCTGGGCATTACCCGGTTTTTCAAGCCTGCGCTCGCCAATACAGGCCACCTGATCAGAGCCAATCACTACTGCGAGGGGGTTGTCACGGGCCACCACCACCGCCTTTTCTTTCGCGAGTCTCAATGCGGTATCGCGTGGCGATTCATTGGCCCGGGCGGATTCGTCGATATTGGGTGATTGGCTCTCGAATGTCAGACCAAAGCGCGATAAAAGCTCACGTCGATAGACGCTGCTTGAGGCCAGAATAAGTCTGCGTGAGGTGCTCGTGTTCATGGTGCTTACTTGAAACCTTCAGAGAAGCGGTCTAAGGTTCGGCCATTATGATCTCGATTCCAGCCTCGAAAGGGTTCGACCGCAAAGCGCCACTGTCCACAGCCTTTCTTGAGAAGTCTCTGGCCCAATCACGACTGCCCGCCCATGGAGAAGTCTTGCCCGCCGAGTGCGGGAGGATTGCATCGTCGGCAACCAGTATTACACGGCCGATTCGTTGGACTTTTGCCCCCGGAGATGTGGCACCCAGCCTGGGCCGTCCCCGCCGTCGATGGTGGCTCATGGTTGAAGCGGATGTGAACTGCATCTGTGAGCGTTGCATGGCCCCGGTGGTTTTGTCGGTGCATGGCCGGCGGGGATTTGAGTTTTTTGCCTCTGCCCAGCAGGCTGATGCCATGACCGACCAGGTCACCGAGGAAGACGAGCACCGGGACCCTGAACTTGCCGAGATTGATTTCCTGTCTCCCGAGGATGGTGTGACCTTAACGGACCTGATTGAAGAAGAGGTCTTGCTAAGCCTTCCGATGTCGCCGCGGCATCAGGCCTGTACCCCAGATTTCACGTCCGACCCCGGGCCAGAGCAGGCCAAGACCCAGCCTTTTGCGGGTCTCGCAGCGCTAAAGGACAGGCTTAAAAAATCCTAAAAAACGAAAAATGCCCTACAATTCAAGGTTTTCCGGAGTCTCCAAATGGCCGTCCAGCAAAATAAGAAGTCGCCGTCAAAGCGCGGCATGCACCGTTCGCATGATTTTCTGACCAACCCGTCGACCGCGGTTGAGCCCACCACGGGAGAGGTCCACCTGCGTCACCACGTTAGCCCCTCCGGCTATTACCGTGGCAAAAAGGTTGTCAAGGTAAAGGCAGCGGCATAACCGACTGCAGCGTCACGCAACAGCGCCTGCCCGAGTAACGGCGCCCGCCTGATTTCCTCAGCAGTGTCATCTCCCACCGAAGTCTGTGTCGCCATCGATTGCATGGGGGGCGACCATGGCCTCTCGGTCACCATTCCCGCAGCCTTAGATTTTCTGGAAGAAAACCCTGCGCATCACGCGCTGCTCGTTGGGCTTGAGGCCGACATCCGGGCGATGCTCTCCGCAGCTGAGCACCATCAACGTGCGCAGCCACTCTCGAGGCGCTATGAGATTGTCGCCGCCGAAGAGGTGGTCGCGATGGACGACCCTCCAGCGATCGCACTTCGCAACAAGCGCCGCTCATCGATGCGTATCGCCATCGAGTGCATTAAAGAGGGCCGCGCGCAGGCCGCGGTCAGCGCGGGGAATACGGGCGCATTAATGGCGATAGCCCGTTATGTATTAAAGACCCTCGAGGGCATTGATCGGCCTGCGATAGCCACAGCGCTTCCTAATCGAACTGGGGGCGTCACCACGATGCTCGACCTCGGCGCCAATGTGGACTGTTCGGCAGAGCATCTGCTTCAGTTTGCCCAGATGGGCGCGGCCTTAGTCTCGGTCATTGATGGCAAAGAGCGGCCCTCTATCGGTCTTTTGAATATTGGTGAAGAGGTCATTAAAGGCAACGACACCGTAAAACTCGCAGCTGAATTGCTTCGTGCGAGCAGCCTGAATTTCTATGGCAATGTCGAAGGCGACGATATCTTTAAGGGCACCACCGATGTGATTGTCTGCGATGGTTTTGTGGGCAACGTGGCGCTCAAAACCTCTGAGGGTCTCGCCCAGATGTTAAGAAGTTTTATCAAAGAAGAATTCACCCGTAACCTGCTGACGAAGTGTATGGCCTTTATCGCCTCGCCCGTGTTGAAGGCATTTTCACGGCGCGTTGATCATCGTCGCTATAACGGCGCGTCACTGCTCGGTCTGCGTGGCATTGTGATTAAAAGCCATGGCTCGGCCGATTCTTACGCATTTCGCCATGCGCTGCGCCGGGCGGCTGGGGCTGCAGCACATGGTTTAAATGAGAAAATCGCTCAGGCCATCACAAAGTCCGCCTAGACGCATACTAGAGTCCAGTCACTATGGAAATTTTCTCGCGAATTATCGGAACTGGCCGGGCCCTGCCCGGTGAGCCCGTCACCAATGCGCAGCTTGCCGAACGTCTTGCGGCCTCGGGTGTCGAGACCTCAGACGACTGGATCCGGGAGCGTACGGGGATCGCGCAGCGCTATATCGCGCCCGATCACGTATCGAGTAGTGATCTCGCAGCGCAGGCAGGTCAACAAGCCATTGAGATGGCGGGGTTAACACCGGATGCCATTGATCTGGTGATTGTCGGCACCTCAACCCCCGACATGATTTTCCCATCAACCGCCTGCCTCGTTCAGAAAAAACTCGGAATCTCGAATGGCCCGGCTTTTGATATCCAGGCGGTGTGTAGCGGGTTTGTTTATGCGCTCTCAACAGCCGATCTCTATATCAAGGCCGGTAAGGTGAAGACGGCGCTCGTCATTGGCGCAGAGGTTTTCTCACGCATCATGGATTGGAATGATCGTTCAACCTGCGTGTTGTTTGGCGATGGCGCTGGTGCAGTCGTGCTTAAGGCGGATCAATCGCCAGGGGTATTGGCCCACCGCCTGCATGCGCGCGGTGAATTTGAAAATATCCTGCGTACGCCTGGCACGGTCTGTAATGGTCGCGCAACCGGGCATCCATTTCTAACGATGGACGGTCAATCAGTGTTTAAGCTCGCCGTGCAGGTTCTTGACAGTGTGGCCCGAGAGGTTCTTGCCGATGCAGGACTTCAGGTTTCCGATATCGATTGGCTAATTCCCCATCAGGCGAACATTAGAATCTTGTCGGCAACTGCAAAGCGACTAGGAATCGATGAGTCGCGGGTAGTGGTAACGGTCGATCAACATGCCAATACCTCTGCCGCATCGGTTCCGCTTGCCTTGGATGTCGCCGTGCGGGACGGTCGAATCAAATCGGGCCAACGAATCATGCTGCAAGGCGTTGGCGGTGGATTCACCTGGGGCGCTGTATTGGTTCAGATGTGAGGACGTAGCGATGACAACACTTGCTTTTGTATTTCCGGGTCAGGGGTCCCAAACCGTTGGAATGCTCAATGGCTTTTCTTCGAACCCGGTGGTGGCGCAGGCGATGGACGAGGCCTCGCAGGCCCTGGGTCAGAATCTCTCCGCCTTAATTGCGCAAGGCCCAGCCGAGAGCCTGAGTCTCACCGTGAACACACAGCCCCTGATGCTTGCGAGTTCCGTTGCTTTTTATCGCGCCTGGCGGTCTGCGGGCGGCGCTTTGCCGGCCTGGGCGGCGGGCCATAGCCTTGGCGAGTATTCGGCCCTAACGGCTGCTGGTGTCTTTACCCTGGCGGATGCGACACGGGCGGTCCGGTTTCGTGCCGAACAGATGCAGGATGCCGTTCCCGTTGGTGTGGGTGCAATGGCAGCGGTGTTGGGGATGGAGTCCTCGGCCGTAATTACCGCTTGCGCAGATGCCGCCCAGAATCAAGTGGTTGAGGCGGTCAACTTCAATGCGCCTGATCAGACTGTTATTGCGGGACATCAAGACGCGGTGGATCGTGCCTGTGCGCTGGTGAAGGAGCGCGGGGCTAAGCGTGCGATTGGCTTGCCCGTGTCAGCACCGTTTCATTCAAGCCTGCTTGCACCGGCGGCGCAGGCCCTGCGGGTTTATCTCTCCAAGATGCAGATGAATGCGCCTGAATTTCAGGTCGTCAACAATGTTGATGTCGCAATTGAACATGATCCCCTCCGTATCCAGGATGCCCTATCGCGTCAGGCGATGAAACCCGTGCGTTGGGTCGAGGTAATTCAGACCTTCGAGAAACACGGCGTTAGTACCATCGTTGAGTGCGGCCCGGGCAAGGTACTGA
>DBCQ01000012.1:46631-57702 GCA_002293155.1 Burkholderiales bacterium UBA954
AGGGCCACACCGTAATTGGAACGGCAACCTCTCAAGAGGGGGCAGAAAAAATCTCAGCGTATTTAGCCAATTCGGGTCTGGCAGGCTCAGGCCGGGTGCTTCAGGTCAATGACCCAGCGGCCTGCGAGCAGCTGCTCGATGAGATTGCGGCAAGCTATGGCGTGATCAGTATTTTGGTGAATAACGCCGGCATTACCCGCGATAACCTGGCCATGCGAATGAAGGATGAGGAATGGGATGCGGTTATTCAGACCAATCTGTCGGCCGTATTTCGTCTGTCGCGCGGGGTCTTGCGGCCCATGATGAAGGCCCGATGGGGGCGGATCATTAACATTACCTCGGTGGTGGGCCTATCGGGCAATCCGGGCCAGATCAACTATGCCGCTGCAAAGGCAGGGGTGGCGGGTATGTCGCGGGCCTTGGCCCGGGAGGTTGCGAGCCGTGGGATTACGGTCAACGCGGTGGCCCCGGGTTTCATTGATACGGACATGACCAAGGCGCTCTCGGAGGAGCAAATGACCACCCTAAAGGCTCAGATTCCAGCCCAGCGGCTGGGAACGCCCGCCGATGTGGCCGCCAGCGTTGCATTTTTAGCCTCTGAGGGGGCCTCCTACATCACTGGAATTACCCTGTCGGTTAACGGCGGAATGGTGATGTCCTGATACAATTCGGCCACCTGATTCAAGCTTAAGGAAGAGGTTCATGGAAGACATTGAAAAGCGCGTAGTGGGTATCGTTTCTGAACAACTTGGCGTCAAAATTGAAGACGTCAAGAAAGAATCCAAGTTCGTAGACGACCTTGGCGCTGACTCCCTTGACACCGTCGAGTTGGTCATGGCTTTGGAAGATGCCTTTGGCTGTGAGATCCCAGACGAAGAGGCTGAAAAGATCACAACGGTTCAGCAGGCCATTGATTACGTCGCGACCCACCTAAAGAAGTAAGCGAGCCTTTTGCCGATGAGCGGTCCTTCGTCTTTGGGCGCCGCGGGTCGGCGCCGTGTGGTGGTGACCGGCCTGGGGTGTATTTCCCCGGTGGGCAATACCATCACGCAGGCCTGGTCATCTCTGGTTGCTGGCAAGACCGGGATCGCAACCGTTACAAAGTTTGACCACAGTGGCCTGTCGGTCCACTTCGCTGGCGAAGTCAAAGACTTTAATGTTGAAGCCTATCTGCCCGCCAAAGAGGCGCGGCACATGGACACCTTTATTCATTATGGGATTGCGGCTGGTCTTCAGGCGATTGAGGATTCGGGCCTTGAGATTACAGAGGCCAATGCAGAGCGAATCGGGGCATTCGTGGGCTCTGGAATTGGCGGGCTGCCGCTGATCGAGGAAACCCATACGGAGTACACCAACCGGGGCGCGCGACGTATCTCGCCATTTTTTGTGCCCGGTTCGATCATCAACATGATCTCAGGGCATCTCAGTATTTTGCGCAATCTCAAGGGCCCCAATGTGGCGGCCGTCACCGCCTGCACGACAGGTCTGCACAGCATTGGCCTTGCCATGCGCCTTATCCAATATGGCGACGCCGACGCCATGTTAGCTGGGGGGGCAGAGTCGACGATTTCTCCCTTGGGCATCGGTGGGTTTGCCGCCGCTCGGGCCCTATCGACCCGTAATGACGACCCCGCGACGGCCTCCCGGCCTTGGGACAAAGACCGCGATGGTTTTGTCCTGGGGGAGGGGGCAGGTGTTCTGATGCTTGAAGAGTATGAGCACGCCCGGGCGCGCGGAGCCAGAATTTACTGTGAACTCGCGGGCTTTGGAATGTCGGGAGACGCCTTTCATATGACCGCACCAAATATGGATGGGCCGCGTCGCTGCATGGTCAACGCCCTCAGGGATGCCCAGATTTCTGCCGATCAGGTGGATTACGTGAACGCTCACGGAACTTCCACCCCCTTGGGCGATAAGAATGAAACGGATGCGATTAAGGCGGCCTTGGGCGATCGTGCAAAAAAGATTGTCGTGAATTCCACAAAATCCATGACAGGGCATCTGCTAGGCGGGGCAGGCGGCCTGGAGTCTGTATTTACTGTTTTGGCGCTTCACCATAAGAAGAGCCCACCCACCATCAATATCTTTAATCAAGATCCAGAATGCGATCTCGATTACTGCGCAAACTCTGCCCGTGATGTCGCAATCAATGTGGCTGTGAAAAACAATTTCGGTTTTGGTGGCACAAACGGTACTTTAGTTTTTCGCGGTCTCTAAGGTGACCACAGGGGGGGTGATCAATCAGCGCGAGGCCGATGCACTGCTCGTCGAGCGGGTCAAGCAGGGCGACCAGCGGGCCTTTGCCCTCCTCGTAGCCAAGTACGAACGTCGGGTTCAGCGGCTGTTATCGCGCCTAGTGCGCGATAGCGCAGAGATCGAAGATATTACCCAAGAGGCCTTTATCAAGGCCTATCGGGCTCTGCCCCAGTTTCGGGGGGAGAGCGCTTTTTATACCTGGCTCTATCGGATCGCGATTAACACCGCGAAGAACTATCTGGCCACCAAAAGCCGCAGGCCGGTCACGGTTGGGGAATTCCAGGGGGCAGACGACGGGGAATTTTTTGATCTCGGTGATGTCGTAGAAGATAACAATACCCCGGATGCCGTCCTCCACAGCCGGCAGGTCGCAGAGGCAGTTAATGCGGCTATCGAAGCGTTGCCTGAGGATTTAAAAGCCGCCATTACCCTTCGAGAGATCGAGGGGCTGAGCTATGAGGAAATTGCGCAGGCGATGGACTGCCCGATCGGAACCGTTCGCTCTCGGATCTTTCGGGCCCGAGAGGCAATTGCGCAGAGATTGCGCCCACTGTTGGGCACCAAAGAAGACGAGCGTTGGTAGGGTGAAATACGAGGCAATGAATCAAACGGGAGTAAGAAATGAGTGATCACCAGTCAAAGGAAAATCTCTCCGCATGGATCGATGGCGAACTCGATCACGCGCGCGCCAGTGCCTTACCTAATCAAATTCTCCAGAGCGCCGAGATGCGACAGTCATGGTCGGAATGGCATCTCGTGGGGGACCTAATGCGAAGCGCGGGCGCTGCGCGTCAATCCACGCTTACCAAACGAATCGTCGAGCAGATCAAATCAGAGCCCGTCCATCTTCCTTCGAGAAACCCGAGGCCCTCACCTGATGTGGGGGGCGGGTCCATTGCATCGGGTCGAACACGTCTTATTTATGGCTCCGCTATCGCGGCTGCAATCGCATTTGTCGCGTTCGTTGCTCTTGCGCCGCAGATGCAAGATAGCGGCTTCGTTGAAATCATTGCAGGCGCAATGCCGGAGTCAGCGACCCTTGCGCAGCGTCCGGCCTCCGCAGTGCTTCTCGAGGACCCACGGTTACGAGAGTTGCTTGAAGCCCATGGGTCGATGTCGATTCGGCCGGTCTCCGCAGAGGTTCGTTAAGTCATGATTCGCCGCCTCGTAAGGCTCCTGCTGATCCCGTTTGGCCTGATCGCCGCAGGCTTGACTAGCCTGAACGCGGTGGCCCAACAACCCGATGGTAGTCCTGAGGCCCTATTGTCCCGCATTCAGTCGGCTGCACGTGCACTGTCATTCTCAGGCACATTCGTTCATCAGCAGGATTCCACCCTGCATACATCGCGGATCACACAAATCATCGATGCCAAGCAGTCGGTGACCAAGGTCCAGGCCCTTGAAGGCCATCATCAGGAAATCATTAAGACACCCAACGAAACACGGATCTACTTACCCGAACGGCAGGTGGTCAAGATCGATCAAACCAGCTATACGCGCGCGGCCTTTCCGGCGGTGTTTGTAGGTGCGCCTGAGCAGATTTTAAAAAATTACGAGGTCGTGCAGGGTGGCAGCATGCGGGTTGCCGATATCGATGCCGTTGAGGTCTTCTTTAAGCCAAGGCATGAATCCCGTTGGCCGGTTCGCGCATGGATCGATAAGAAAACATCGCTGGTGGTGAAGTGTCAAAAGCTTGACGCCCAGGGAGCAGTCCTTGAGCAGGTTGCGTTTACGCAGTTTTCCCTCACAACAAAGACCAATGGCGCGAATCTGGGTGGCGGTGCGAATAGCACTGGCGCCCCCACCACAGGGGGCTTGACGTCGTCATTTATGGGCGTAAAAGATTGGAAGGTCCGGGATGCCTCGATGGTGGCCTTGGCGCCGGCGCCCAGCCTGAAATATAAGCCTGAGACCCTAAAAGGCTTTGAGATCGTGGGCGTATATCAACGCGCAGCCAAGACGGATCAGGCCCCGTTTTCGATTCGCCGCTATGTGTTGTCGGATGGCATCGCGACTGTGTCAGTATTTGTTCAGAGTCGCTCAGTGGCGGGCCCCCTTACCGAGCGGGTACGTCGCAACGGGGCCCTGACCATGCTGTCGCGAGAAATTCAAGAGGCCTGGGTTACGGTAATGGGCGATGTTCCGCCTGAAACACTACGTCAATTTGCACAAACCATTGAATGGAAGAGTACACCATGAGATTCGCCCCGTTGTTCCAAGTGCTTCGCATCAAGCGTTTTGCATTGTTGGCACTCGCACTAGCTGCGCTAATCGCTGTGCCGCTGCTCACGCCGGGTCCTGTAGTTGCACAAAATGCAGTGACGTCGCGGGGCCTGCCTGATTTTGCTGATCTCGTTGAGTTGGCAGCACCTGCGGTAGTCAACATTCGAACGGTTGAAAAGGTACGTGTGCAGCAACCGGGGCAGGGGGGCGGCGTGCCGCAGATGCCAGAGCTCGATGAAAACGATCCGTTTTACGAGTTCTTTCGTAGGTTCTTTCCACCCCGTCCCAATACGCCGCGTAACCCACGCGGTCAGGGTCAAGGACCAGGACAAGAAGAGGTACCGCGGGGGGTGGGCAGCGGGTTTGTCATCTCGAATGATGGGTTCATTCTGACTAACCATCATGTTGTGGATGGGGCTGACGACATCATCGTAACCCTCGCCGATAAACGCGAATTCAAGGCCAGGCTGATTGGCTCAGATCGACGTACGGATGTTGCCTTGGTCAAGATCTCCGCCACGGGGCTGCCTGCCTTAAAGCCAGGGGACTCCAATCGTGTTCGCGTTGGTGAGTGGGTTTTGGCAATTGGCTCTCCCTTCGGTTTGGAAAATACCGTGACCGCTGGCATTGTGAGCGCCAAGGGCCGGGATACGGGAGATTACCTGCCCTTTATTCAGACCGATGTCGCAGTCAATCCCGGTAATTCAGGTGGCCCGTTGTTGAACATGCGCGGCGAGGTGATTGGCATTAATTCCCAGATCTACTCCCGAACGGGCGGATTTATGGGCATTTCATTTGCGATCCCAATCGATGAGGCGAATCGTGTAGCCGATCAGTTACGCACGCAGGGCCGAGTGACCCGTGGGCGAATTGGCGTTGGAATTGGTGAAGTCACCAAAGAGGTTGCGGATGCTCTGGGCCTGAACAAAACATCGGGTGCGTTGGTCCGTAGTATCGAGACCGGAAGTCCTGCTGAAAAAGGTGGAATTGAGCCAGGCGATATTCTGCTGCGCTTTGACGGCAAACCCATTGAGAAATCATCCGATCTCCCTCGAATTGTTGGCAATACCAAGCCCGGCGCGCGGGTCAATGCACAGGTCTGGCGTAAGGGTGTTACGCGAGATCTGAATATTGTTGTTGCCGAGATGGAACCCGATCGGACAGCAAAAGCCCCCGCGAAACCGACAGCGCCCTCTGAAACGGTGTCATCGAATTGGCTGGGCCTTTCCGTTGCCGATATTCCTGAGTCTCGTCGGGCCGAGTTAAAAATTAGAAACGGCGTGTTGGTGGAATCAGCCAGTGGCCCAGCCGGTCGTTCAGGCATTCGGCAGGGTGATGTGCTCGTTAGCGTTAATAACGTTGATATCACCACGGCCAAACAGTTCGGCGAGATCATGGCCAAGCTTGACCAAACGAAATCATTAGTCATGCTGGTACGGCGAGGCGATGGCGCCTTATTTATTCCTGTGCGCCCAACGAAAACGAAGTAAGACGTGTTGGAACACAGCAGAACAAAACAATAACAATAATGATAGGGCGATTTGGAAAATATCCGTAACTTCTCGATCATTGCGCACATTGATCATGGAAAGAGCACCTTAGCTGACCGTATTATTCAACTCTGTGGGGGTCTATCCGAGCGCGAGATGGAATCTCAGGTGCTCGACTCTATGGCCCTCGAGCGCGAGCGTGGTATCACCATCAAGGCACAGACCGCAGCCCTCCAGTACAAGGCGCGTAACGGTAAGGTCTATGCGCTAAATCTGATCGATACGCCGGGTCATGTGGATTTCTCCTACGAGGTCAGCCGATCGCTGTCAGCCTGTGAGGGTGCGCTCTTGGTGGTTGATGCGTCGCAGGGCGTTGAGGCCCAGACGGTCGCCAATTGTTATACCGCTATTGAGCTCGGAGTCGAAGTCGTTCCCGTGCTAAATAAGATTGATTTGCCAGCGGCAAACCCGGAGCAGGCGATTCAGGAAATTGAAGATGTTATTGGCATACAGGCCGATGATGCAGTGCGCGCTAGTGCGAAGACAGGCGAGGGCGTATTAGATATTCTTGAAATGCTTATCGAGAAAGTGCCGCCTCCCAAGGGTGATCCTACTGCTGCGCTACAGGCGCTTATCATCGATTCCTGGTTCGATAATTATGTTGGCGTCGTCATGTTGGTGCGTGTCATGAATGGCACCATTAGAAATAAAGACAAAATCCTACTGATGTCCACAGGAGCGACCTATCCGGTCGAACACGTGGGCGTATTCACGCCGAAGTCAAAAAACCTGGAGCTGCTCTCGGCTGGCGAGGTAGGCTTTGTGATTGCGGGCATTAAGGAGCTAAAGGCAGCCAAGGTGGGCGATACGGTTACCCATGCCGGCCAGGCTGCAGCGGTTGCCTTGCCTGGATTTAAGGAGATCAAGCCTCAGGTGTTCGCAGGGTTATATCCCGTGGAGTCGAATCAGTACGAGGCCCTGCGAGATGCGCTTGATAAATTAAAGCTTAACGATTCATCCCTGCAGTACGAGCCTGAGGTCTCCCAGGCTCTTGGGTTTGGATTTCGTTGCGGTTTTCTAGGGCTCTTGCACATGGATATCGTGCAAGAGCGCTTGGAGCGGGAATACAACATGGATCTGATCACCACGGCACCAACGGTCGTCTATCAGGTCTTGATGCGCGACGGCACTCTGATTGATGTCGACAATCCATCTAAAATGCCAGAGCCCTCAAAGATCGAGGAGATTCGGGAGCCGATTGTTACCGTCAAACTCTTCATGCCACAGGAGTATGTAGGTTCTGTGATTACCCTGTGCACGGGTAAGCGTGGAGTTCAGACCGCAATGACATATCACGGTCGGCAGGTCAACCTCACCTACGAAATCCCAATGAATGAGATTGTCTTGGATTTCTTTGATAAGTTAAAGTCTGTCTCCCGCGGCTACGCCTCAATGGATTACGACTTTAAAGAATATCGAGCTTCGGATGTGGTGAAGCTCGATGTCTTAATTAATAGCGATCGCGTTGACACCCTCTCGGTGATTGTTCATCGTGCAAACGCGGCACCTAAGGGCCGTGAGCTCGCCGCAAAACTAAGAGAACTCATTCCAAGGCAGATGTACGACGTTGCGATTCAGGCGGCAATCGGCAGCAATATCATCGCTCGCGAGAATATTAAGGCATTACGAAAAAATGTCTTAGCGAAGTGCTATGGGGGTGATATCAGCCGCAAGCGCAAACTCTTGGAGAAACAGAAGGCAGGCAAGAAGCGGATGAAGCAAGTCGGTACGGTCGAGATTCCGCAGGAGGCGTTTCTAGCGATTTTGCAGGTTGAGGATTGATATGAATTTTGCACTGATTGTCTTTGGGCTGTGCGTCGTGACCGGCGTTTTGTGGTTTGCTGATCGATTTCTTTGGCAGCCCAAGCGCGACCCGCAGGCGGCGCGTCCGATCTGGCTGGAATATACAGCCGGATTCTTTCCGGTCATTTTTGTAGTGTTTGTGTTGCGTAGTTTTATCGCAGAGCCGTTTAGTATTCCATCGGGCTCGATGATTCCTACTCTGCGGGTCGGAGATCTGATTCTGGTCAACAAGTTTTCTTACGGAATTCGTTTACCGATCATTCACACCAAAATCGCTTCAACGGGATTGCCGCAACGGGGGGATGTCGCGGTCTTTCGTTATCCCCAGGATGAATCGGTTGATTACATCAAGCGTGTGATTGGGGTTCCCGGCGATATCGTGCGATATGAAAATAAGCGAATTATCGTGAACGACACACCTATTCCAACCAAGTCGCTTGACCCATTTTTCGATTCTGGCCGTATCGCCTTGCAGTTTGAAGAGCGCCACGGGGAGAAGACCTACCGGACTTTAAACGATGATGACCGCATGGGAATGGGGTTCTTACCACAGTCGGGCGACCGTGGCTGCCAGGTCACAGACCAGGGCTTGCGTTGTGTGGTGCCGCAAGGCCACTACCTTATGATGGGGGATAACCGCGACAACAGCAGCGACAGCAGGGTCTGGGGATTCGTTCCAGAACGCAATCTGGTTGGGCGGGCATTTTTCATTTGGTTTAACGCTGGAGAAGTGATGAGCGGAAAATTTGATCGATTGGGGCAATTTGAGTAACGCAGCCGGAGCAGGATCGGTTTTGGCCCAGTCCTCTACACCGGCCAGCACGACGTCACCCGTTGCTTTGTCAGCGGTTAGCCCGACGCGTCCACCGGTTGCGGAACTAGAAAAGCGGCTGGGCTACACGTTTAAAGACCAGGCGCTTCTTAAACTCGCGCTAACCCATCGTAGTTTTGGCGCTGCCCATAACGAGCGGCTGGAATTTCTTGGCGATAGTGTGCTGAATTGTGCGGTTGGCCATCTCCTATATCGTCAGCTTAAACAGTTCGACGAAGGCGATCTCTCGCGTGTGCGGTCGAATTTAGTACGTCAACAGGCGCTTCATGACATTGCACAGACACTGTCTCTGCATCAGTACCTTCACCTGGGCGACGGCGAGTTAAAGAGCGGTGGCCTGAGGCGGCCATCAATACTTGCCGATGCGCTAGAAGCACTCTTTGGGGCGATATTTCTCGATTCTGGCTTTCACGAGGCCTCACGGGTGATCGATAGCCTCTATGCACCGATTCTCAAACAGGTCGATCCGAAGACCTTAGGTAAGGATGCGAAAACATTACTGCAAGAGTTTTTGCAAGGCTTGGGCCTTCCGCTACCGGCCTATTCTGTTGTAGCGACCCATGGGGCTGCCCATAGTCAGTTGTTTGAAGTTGAGTGTGCGGTCGCAAAGCTATCCATTACGGTGCTGGGTTCAGGCGCAAGCCGGCGGGCAGCTGAACAGGTGGCCGCAACGCAGGCGCTATTGGCGGCGCGGGCGGCAACGGCCAGTGTTCAGAAAAAATCAAGGCGTGCCAAAAAGTCAGAGCCACCACCACAGGCACCTCTAGTCTTTGACGACAAAAAGCAGAAGTAGCGAGCATTCAACCATGACAATGCGATCGCACGAGGTGCGTCATCACTGTGCAGTGGTTGCGATTGTCGGGCGGCCCAATGTTGGCAAGTCAACGCTTCTAAACCAGTGGATTGGCCAGAAACTTAGCATTACCTCGCGTAAGGCGCAGACCACTCGACATCGAATTACTGGGGTGCTATCGCAGCCAGAACTTCAGATTGTATTTGTCGACACACCAGGAATTCAGCGCAAGCATAGTGCTGCGCTGAATCGTCAGCTTAATAAGACAGCACTCCAGAGCCTGGCTGATGTCGATCTCGCGCTCTGGGTGATTGAGGCCACAGGGCTTACCGCAGAAGATCGGGCTGTGCTCGATATGATTCCACCCGCGCTGCCGGTGATCGCCGTACTCAACAAGTCTGATCGAATCAAAACTGATCGTGAGCGTGCGGCAGCCTATGCCCTTGGCGATCAGTTGGCGGCGATGAAGCGTTTTGCTGCGCTCGTACCCGTCTCGGCCGAGAGGGGCAGTCAGCTAGAGGCGGTCATTTCAGAGATTTCGAAACTCGCCCCCGAGGGCGAGGCGATGTTCGGCCCCGATGAGGTCTCCGATCGTAGCGTTCGGTTCCTAGCCTCAGAGATTATTCGCGAGAAACTCTTTCGGCTCTTGGGTGACGAGCTTCCCTATGCCCTAACCGTTGTGATTGATCGATTTGACGAGGCGCCCTCTCTGTCTAACCCTGCACGTCCTCACGCAGAGATCTCAGCCAGTATCGTTGTTGCGAAGGCATCGCAGAAGGCATTGGTTATTGGCGATAAGGGTGACCGAATTAAACGCATTGGGTCCGAGGCGAGGCACGATATCGCGACGCTAATCGATGGTTCGGTGCACTTGGAACTCTGGGTAAAGGTTAAGAGTGGATGGGCCGATGACGCGGCTGCAGTCAAGGCTTTTGGCTACCAATAATCGTTTGAATCCTGTCATCGACTATGAATAGCCTGACCGATCTCGCCCTGGTGCTGCATACGATTGCCTGGCGAGAAACAAGCCTAATTATTGAGGTGTTCACCCGCACACAGGGTCGACTGGGTCTGATTGCTAAAGGTGCGCGACGGCCTCGGTCTGCCTTACGGGGTCTCTTGCAGCCGTTTCAGCCCTTGGAAATTCGTTGGGCCGGCAGATCTGAGCTCCGTAATCTTCTCGCCGCGGAGTGGGTGGGTGGATTGGCCCGACTCTCGGGCCCGGCCCTGATGCCTGGGTTTTATCTCAATGAATTAATGGTCCGACTCATTCCTCGAGATGATGCGCACCCGGCGCTATTTGACGATTACCTCGCGACCTTGGGGCTTCTCGCCAAGCACCCTGAGGAGGCCACAAATCGCGAGTTAACAGAGCCTATTTTGCGACGCTTTGAATGTAACCTGCTGCGGGAAATGGGCTACGCTCCTCTTTTTGATCGCGAGACCAGCAATACCGATTGTCGGGTCAGTGGTTCCCACCTCTATCAGGTAAACCCACACACGGGCATCTCGCGGGTGACAGAGGCTCAGCTGGGCGATGAAGACGTTTATCATGGCGAGACATTGCTTGCGCTTGCCCATGCTGGTGAGTCGATTGAGAAAGCGGTCAACGCC
>DBCQ01000012.1:57843-68184 GCA_002293155.1 Burkholderiales bacterium UBA954
TAAAGAAAGGACGACTTCATGATTGAGCTGGGTGTGAATATTGATCATGTCGCGACGCTGCGACAAGCTCGACGTGGTGTCGACCCCGATCCCATCTGGGCGGCTGTTGAAGCCCATCTGGGTGGAGCAGACGGAATTACCGTGCATCTACGAGAGGATCGTCGGCATATCCAAGATGAAGATGTCCGTCGCCTTCGTACCCACACTCAGATTAAATTAAATTTTGAAATGGCGGCAACCAAAGAGATGGTCGCAATAGCGTGTGCCGTCAAGCCCGAGATGGCGATGCTCGTTCCCGAGGGGCGTCAAGAGATCACCACCGAAGGGGGGCTTGATCTGATAGCGAACCGAAAGCCTCTCGCTGTCGCAATTGAAACGCTTCGCAAGTCTGGTATTACGGTAAGTGCCTTTGTAGATGCAGATCTCAAGCAAATTAAGATTGCTGCTGATCTCGGTATTCAGGTCTGCGAGATTCATACTGGGCCCTATGCGGCCGTATTTGATTCACAGGGCCGCGATGCGCAAGCACCCGCTGTTATCAAGGAGATTCATAAGATTGCGAAGGCGGGCGAGAAGATCATGGCGTTAGGGATGCGATTTAATGCGGGTCATGCGCTTAACTACTTCAACGTCCAGCCAATCGCTGCGTTATCTGGGGTAAGAGAGCTTCACATTGGTCATGCAATTGTCTCGCGTGCTGTATTTACAGGAATTCGGGAGGCTGTCCGCGAGATGAAGCGGCTTATGCGAGAGGCGGCCAATCGATGATTATTGGTGTCGGTACCGACACGGTGGTGATCGATCGCGTTCGGGCGATCAAATCCCGTTGGGGTGAACGGTTTGCCCAGCGGGTTTTGGGCCCTCGGGAGTATCAAGAGTACCAGCGCCGACAATCCCGTGGTACGGCCGGAGAAGATCGGGCGGTACGTTACCTCGCGAAACGGTTTGCAGCCAAGGAGGCTATCGGTAAGGCCCTAGGGGTGGGGCTCTCGCATCCGATGTCATTACATGCGGTAGAAATTCTGAATGATGCGAAGGGCGCGCCAATAGCCAGCCCCCAAAAAGCGCTCGCTGATTACATTGCCTCAAAGGGTTATCAGATCCATGTCTCAATCTCTGATGAGTTAGATAACGCGCAGGCGCTCGCAATTGTTGAGGGTGCATCATGAGCAATCGACTTGGCCCATTAATCATTGATGTAGAGGGATTTTCGCTCACGCCGCAAGAGCGCGAGAGGTTGGCACACCCTTGGGTGGGCGGTGTGATTTACTTCACCCGAAATTATGAATCTAAAGCACAGATTCAAGCCCTGAGTCAGGCGATTCATGCCATCCCTCGGCCCTCCGGGTGTTCGCCGTTGTTAATCTGCGTCGATCACGAAGGCGGAAGGGTTCAGCGTTTTAGGGAGGGTTTTACCCCGATCTCGCCGATGGCCTCGCTTGGGGCGCTCTGGGATTCTGACCAAGAGAATTCTCAACTCGCCGCCTTGGCCGAGGCGCGGCGTCTGGGCTATGTATTGGCCAGCGAGCTACGCGCAGTGGGCGTTGATTTTAGTTTTACACCAGTGCTTGATTTGAATTGGGGCCGCAGCGAGATTATCGGTGAGCGCGCGTTTCACGCAGACCCCCGGGTGGTAAGCCACTTGGCCAGCGGACTGATGCATGGATTGTCGCTTGCGGGAATGAAGAATTGCGCCAAGCATTTTCCCGGCCATGGCTGGCCGCTCGCCGACTCACATCTAGCGTTGCCAATTGATGAGCGCTCTTTGGACGAGATTTTGCGAAACGATGCGTTACCGTATGCACGGATTGGGTCACCCACCATTAGCGCGGTGATGCCAGCCCACATCCGCTACACCCAGGTCGATCAGGCGCCAGCAGGATTTTCTAAGATCTGGTGCCAGAAAATCCTTCGGCAGCAGCTCGGCTTTGATGGCGTTATTATTTCTGACGATTTGTCGATGGCGGGTGCAGCCGTCTATGCAGATGTTACGGATCGCGCTCAGGCGGCCTTTGAGGCCGGTTGTGATGCAACGCTGATTTGTAATCGCCCCGATCTTGCCCAGGAGGCGCTTGATCAGTTGCCTAAGCGTCTCCCGGGATTTCTGAGTGATCCTTTAAGAAAAGGCCTTGAGTCGCTTCGCCCGTTGACTTGAGACCCCTCCACTGTTGGCCACGCCGCCCGACACGATGCTGCCCTTTGATCCCACTCTTGACCGAGACATTTACGACATGCAGTGCCGGCAATGCCCAAGGCTTGCAGAGTTTCTGGGGTTGGTGCAACAGGAAAACCCGAGTTACTTTTGTAAGCCAGTTCCGCCCTTTGGTGCAGAAAATGCTGCGGTCTTAGTGGTAGGTTTGGCGCCTGGCATGCATGGTGCCAATGCAACTGGGCGACCCTTTACGGGCGACTGGTGCAGTGATTTACTCTATGGAACCCTACATCGCCATGGTTTTGCGAGCAAGCCCCAATCCCTATCGCGCGATGATGATCAGCGGCTGATCAACTGTCGGCTCACGAACGCAGTGAAGTGTCTACCGCCCGCCAATAAGCCCACCCCCGCTGAGACCAAGACCTGCGCATCCTATCTCGCACACGAGATCGCAGCCTTATCGCCGCGGGTGATTGTATGTCTGGGTGCAGTTGCTCATGACGCAGTTCTGCAGTGTTTGGCGCAGCGCTTAGGCAAACTGCGACGAGCTGATTTTAAGTTTGTTCACGGCGCGGTTCACGCCTGTGGTGCTCTTCAGATCGTTGATAGTTATCACCCAAGCCGTTACAACACGAACACCGGTCGTCTAACGCCAGAAATGTTTGCAGCAGTTTTTGCTAAGGTGCGCGAACTTGTTGGCTGACCCAAAGCCCTTGCTGCGGTCGATGCCTAATCTTCCGGGCATCTATCGGATGGTCGGGGCCGAGGGTAAGGTGTTATATGTCGGCAAGGCGAAAGATTTAAAAAAACGCGTGGCCTCTTATTTTCGGGCCTCAGGTTTGTCGCCCCGAATTGCAAAAATGGTGAGCCTGATTGAGTCGATCGAGATCACGCCTGTGCGCACGGAGGCAGAGGCGTTACTGCTTGAGAATAATCTGATCAAGTCGCTTGCACCAAAATTTAATATTCTGTTTCGTGATGATAAATCCTATCCGTTCTTAAAATTGAGCGGCCATGCATATCCTCGGATTTCCTACTACCGTGGGGCCCTCGATAAGCAGTCTCAGTATTTTGGGCCATTCCCAAATTCCTGGGCCGTTAAGGAGAGTATTCAGTTATTGCAGAAGGTCTTTCAGCTGCGCAGTTGCACTGATGCGGTGTTTTCTAACCGTTCACGGCCGTGTCTGTTGCACCAGATTCATCGTTGTAGCGCGCCCTGCGTGAAGCGGATATCGACAGAGGCGTACCAAGAGGACATCTCCCACGCAGTCCAATTCCTAAAGGGAGATTCGCAGGCCATACTGGGTGACCTTGAAGCCAGAATGAATACCGCAGCCGAGCAGCTCGACTACGAAAAAGCGGCGGTGTTTCGTGATCAGATCGCTTCTCTTTCTAAGGTGTTAGAGCAGCACAATATGGAGACGCATCCCGATCTTGATTGCGATTTGCTAGGGGTTGCAACTGATGGGAAAACGATTGCTGTCAACCTAGCGATGGTTCGCGGTGGCCGACATTTAGGTGATCGGGCGCATTTCTCATCGGTATCAATTGATATCACTGAGAACGATTTAAACGAGCTGCAAGACGATGCGCTGACCGCATTTGTGTCTCAGCATTACGCCCTCCAGGAACCACCGACGGTGATTGTTGTGAACCGTCCGGAGTGCGCAGCAACGCTTGCCGAGTGGCTAACAGCACAATCGGGTCGTGATGTCCGTGTGCTGCACCAGCCGCAGGGCAAACGTCGAGAGTGGTTAGAGCAGGTTGAGGCAAATGCGCGGCTCGCCTTGGCCCGACGCGCCCAGGAGATGGGTTCCCAGCAGTCGAAAACACAGATCCTTGCGCAGACCCTTGGCCTCCAATCGGATAGCGATGGCGCTGAGGATGCTCATGATCTGCGGATCGAGTGCTTCGATATTAGTCATACTGGCGGACAGCAGACCCAAGCCTCGTGCGTGGTCTACCAGCACCATGATCTGCAGCCGGCCGAATATCGCCGATTCAATATAGCGGGCATCACACCGGGCGATGATTACGCCGCGATGCGTCAGGCCCTGATGCGCCGCTACGAGGCCATGGAGACGTTACCCGATTTGGTGCTGATCGATGGTGGCAAGGGCCAGCTGGGTGCGGCCATTGAAGTCTTTGAATCCCTCGGCCTTCAGACCGGTGTTCTTGTGGGTGTTGCGAAGGGCGAGGGCCGCAAGGTCGGGCTAGAGACCCTTGTCTTTCCGGATGGCCGTGAGATTGCGCTTGGTCCTGACCACCCTGCGTTGATGCTCGTGGCAAGAATTAGGGATGAGGCCCACCGTTTTGCAATCACGGGAATGCGCGCGCGACGCGCCAAAGCCCAGGTTGGCTCCGTACTTGATGAGATCGAGGGAATCGGACCAAAGCGGCGACAGAAATTGTTGGCCCGCTTTGGCGGGCTTGCCGGTCTCAGGTCTGCCGGCGTTGAGGAGCTCGCAACCGTCGATGGAATCTCACGGGCAACCGCCCAGGAGATCTATCGCAGGCTTCGTACGTCATAATCCACCGATGAACTGGAATATTCCGAACACTCTAACCTGGGCCCGCGTGATTGCGATTCCGTTATTGGTTGCGGTGTTTTATCTCCCGCTTGGCCTTTCTGAGTTTCAGCGTAACTGGATCACCACCACGATTTTTGTTGCTGCAGCCCTGACCGATTGGCTTGATGGATGGCTTGCTCGCAAATGGAACCAGACCTCGCCATTTGGGGCATTTTTAGACCCTGTCGCCGACAAACTGATGGTCTGTACGGCATTGGTTGCATTGATTGAGCTCGGCAGGCTTGATCCCATTATTGGGCTCATCATTATCGGTCGTGAAATCACGATCTCAGCCCTTCGGGAATGGATGGCCTCGGTCGGCGCCCGCACTAATGTGGCGGTCAACTGGATGGGCAAAGCAAAAACAATTGCCCAGATGGTTGCGGTTCCCTTTTTGCTCTACTACGACACCCTGTTTGGGGGCCTCATCGACACCAGGATCTGGGGCCTTGTACTGGTCTGGGTGGCGGCCGTTCTGACGGTGGTCTCAATGGTTGTTTACCTGCGGGCGGCCTGGCCTGAGTTGCAGAAAAGAGGCTAGTCGGGATAAAATTTAGGGCTTCGCTTGGCCTTTGCGCCGCTGCGATTGGCGAAGTACTAATGCGCGGGAGTAGCTCAGCTGGTAGAGCGCAACCTTGCCAAGGTTGAGGTCGCGAGTTCGAGCCTCGTCTCCCGCTCCAATTGTGTCGCTGAGCCCATCTCTTGGCGGGATGGCAGAGTGGTTATGCAGCGGCCTGCAAAGCCGTGTACCTCGGTTCGATTCCGGGTCCCGCCTCCATGTTCTGTTTCCCAGAGAATTCCAGCCATGTCCGACATCAAACCCAGCCTCCTAGACACTGACCGCCCGGGCGGGCTCCAGAGAGTCTCAAGCCGTCAACCCGCTGTGGGCACTGGAAAGATTCCTTCAGAAATTGGTGGGTCATTTAATCAGGAGTTGCAAAAGGCTCAGACAGAGTCGACGGCTAGTTCTGTTTTGTTAGGTCAGGCCTATATCCCTAGCACAGGCAAAGGGTTAGATAAAGGCGTCCACCATCGACTGCCAGACGGCAACGCCGTAACCTACGATGACATCCGTCGGGCAATTTCAGAGGGTCGGGGTAACGAGGATGTCTCCCCCTACTTCACCGGTCAGACAAATACCCAGGCACTAGCGGCCTATGATTTTGCAAACGGTGTTGAGAAGGTGCCTGTGGTAGCAGGCGCGGTGGTCGCAGTTAGTCAGCGATCGATTTTTTCCCTGCTGAGCTCAATCACAGATGCGTTTGGGTTTGGTCCAAAAATCCGATCGGCAATGAATCAGACCTCGCCCGAGCAGGAGAAGTCGGTGGCTGCAGCTGCAGATGAGGTAAAGAAAATCTCAAAGAACTGAGTCATGAAAGGCTGATGTGGGGATCTGGGTTGAGTTAGGAGTCTTTCTCTTGGTCTTTATTTTTGGAGCCCATCAGTTGGTGGACCTCAAGCGAGAGAAACAAAAGCGAGAGCAGCGTCGAGCAGAGCAACAAAAAGCAGAACAACCGTTCGCATCAGGAACAGTCAATGACACGAAACGTTCCGAATAGACCCTCCGCCTTTATTTATGGATTGGGCCTTGCAGGCTTAATCCCCTTCGTGGGGCTCGCAGCCCTCAGTTGGGTGCCTGAGATCATGTCAGAGAGCTTCTCTGGCCGCGGATTGGCGTCTTATGCAGCTGTAATTCTCAGCTTTCTTGGCGCCATTTATTGGGGGCTTGCAATGTCGGGCACCCCAAGCGATTCAACCACCGATCGAATTTGGCTCTGGGGTGTATCGCCAAGTGTTCTTGCCTGGCTCGCCCAACTGCTGCCTGAGTTTTGGGCGCTCCTATTACTCAGCGGTTTGCTCTGGGTGTCTTTTACTATGGATCGAATCTACTATCCAAAATATCAACTCCAGGGGTGGCTACCGATGCGGCTTTTACTTACAACGGTTGCGAGTTTTTCCTGCGTGGTAGGCGGGCTGGGGATTCGATAGATTTAATTCGGTTTCACACCCTTGCACAGAAACTGCAGCACCACGCCCTCGTGGGATGAGGGGGTTGCAAATCTTGGCATGGGTGAGCGGTGGTATGTGCTCTCAAATAGAGCCTGACCCTTGCCTTCAGTCTCAGAAAACATCTGGGTCGCAAGCTCAGCATACATATTGCGTTGGCAGTCAACCTGCACATAGTCTTTACGGGACCGATAGGCGATTGCCGCCGTGGGCGCGAGGCTGCTTGAGCCTGGAGCAAAGGATTGGGAGTCTTTGAAGTCCAGCAGAATCCAAGTACGCAAGGCCTTGCCCTCATTGACCTGAAAGGCTGCATCGGTCGATACCGATACGGCATCAAGATCGGCGAGTTTTTCGAAACGGGCATGTCCCGGTGCTGGTAAGCAAAGGGCAATGGCCGCAGCGCAGGCGAGCGTATAGCCCAACAGGCGGCGGGCTCGCGGGGTGGCAGGGTGGTGTGTCGCTACCTCCCACCGGAATCGGTCTAGGCGATGGATAACGGGGTCTAAAAAGACGATTCTCATAGGGTTAATAACGGGAGATCTTAGAAGATGGTTTAGATTTTTAACCTAAATGTCTTATAAGGAACAATCCCTATCCCATTGATTTTTTGAGCAATTTCATAGTAGTCTTCGGCCCATGCGTGATGAATCTGGCTTTAGGCGACCCAAATACCGGCAAGGCACACTGGCAGTACTTCTTTTAGTTGGCCTCTCTGGCTGTGCGAGCCAGTCGGGACAAACCTTTGCCACGTTAGATCGCAACCATCCCCAGTTTCACTCTGAGCAGTGTCAGGCGGCTATTCGTGACACCGAGATACACGACGACATCAAGATTCTGCGTGCGATTGCTTCCCCCGTTGCGGTAGTGCTCTCCGGGGGGCTTTTACTGCCTGCAGTCTTCGCATCGAATGTGGGGCTTGATACCGTAGACCGGGTAGATGCCTCACGGCTCGATATTAGTTGCGGTGGCGTTGGTCAATCGGCAGGTCAGATCGTTCAAGATGTCGTCAAAGGCGCAGCCTTTGGTCTTGCGACCAGTGCGGCTGGGGCTGCAGTAGGCGCTGGGGCATTGCCGACGAGTACCGCCTCAAGCAAGTAATCAGACCCGGGACAGCGTAGGCTTGGCAATCGTTCGGGTACTCGACCCTTGTCGACTGACTTCGTTGGATTCGTTCTGATCCCATTGTCTCTGTAGTGCTCTGTAGGCGTCGCCGGGATCCAGCGCGCCCACAATGGCTTGGATGATGGATGCTGCGCCTGCACCCGCCGCGTGAATTGCGTTCAGGTTCTCTGTATTTACGCCGCCTATTCCAACGATGGGGTAGGGCAGAAGGTTTACCCAGTAGTGCAGGTTCTCAATGCCTTGGGCGATCCATGGCATGACTTTCGCTCGCGTTGGAAAGAGTGGGCCGCAGGCAATGTAGCTTGGCTGTACGGTATGCGCGCGAACAACCTCCCAAAAGCAGTGCGATGAGACACCAAGCCTTAGTCCTGCACGGGCGATTGCATCAAGATCGGCGGTGAGGAGATCTTCTTGGCCGAGATGTACGCCATAGGCGCCCGCTTCGATCGCGAGCTGCCAGTAATCGTTAATAAAGCATTGCGATTGGGGATAGGCCTTCGCCAGTTCGACCGCCTGCAACACAACGCCACGTAGCGCAGTAGATTCTGTTTTGATTCGAAGTTGAATAATCTTTGCGCCAGCCTCAAGCAGACTGCGAAGGTCTTTTAGATTATCGACAATTGGGTAGACACCTGGCCGTGGATTTGTAAGTGATGGAAAGGGCGGTGGCCTGGGCCCGGCCTGAGACCGCATTGGGTCTTGATTGGCACGTTGATCAATTAGGGTTGGAAATCGATCAATCGAAAAAAGGTCTCCCGCATTAAGCGCTAAGACAGCGGCATCCTCAAACACATAGCCCTTGCCTTGCCATTCCTGATGGGCAGACTGAAACCGTTTACGTCCCGCAGGGCTACCGAGGTCCGCCTGGGGATTCGGAAATAGATCAGCATTTAGCAGACGAGTGTTGATTCTGAGAAACCAATAGCCATTGGTTTGTGAAAACGAGAGCGTCGGTGGGGCCATGAAATCCTAGAGATTCAAAGGGTAAAGGGTTGGCCCGTAACCGGTGTTGAGGGCGTAGCAAAAGCCTGGGGTGTAATAACACCCGCTAGGAATCCGGCACGTCCGGCACGGATTGCGTCTCGGAAGGCTGCGGCCATCTGAACTGGGTCTTTAGCCTGCGCGATTGCCGAATTGAGCAGCACCCCATCGAAGCCTAGCTCCATCGCTAAGGCGGCATGCGAGGGTGCACCGATTCCAGCATCAACAATGAGAGTAATGTTTGGAAAGCGGTCCCGCATTCGACTCAGCGATTCACGGTTAGTAATTCCTTGTCCTGACCCAATGGGTGCAGCCCAGGGCATGAGAATGGTGCAGCCAACATCGACCAGCCGCTGGGCCACGATGATGTCTTCGGTGCAGTAGGGAAAGACTTCAAAGCCGAGATCAATGAGCTGTTTTGCAGCAGGAACGAGTTCAAATGTATCGGGCTGTAGTGTGTAATCGTCACCCACAACCTCCAGCTTGACCCAGTTAGTCTCAAAGATTTCTCTTGCCATCTGCGCAAGCGTTACCGCTTCGGCTGCGGTTCGACAGCCTGCCGTATTGGGTAGTATTTTTTTACCAGTCTTTCGAACCAGATCCCACCAGGCCTTGCCCGATCCCTCTGAGACATTTGCAGCCTGTCGCTTAATGCCCATGGTGAGGACCTCCGCTTGCGAGACGGCAATGGCGGACTCAAGAATTTGCGGCGATGGATAGCCCGCGGTTCCCATGAGGAAGCGGCTATTGAGCGCCGTGCTTCCGAAACGGATTGGATCGAATGCGAAGTCTGTAGTGCTCATGCTGTCTTTAGAAATGATTATCCGCCTGTAATGGGTTCAAAGGTCATGATCTGATCACCGGGTTGAAGCGCTCTCAGTGCCCTCTGATTGCGCGCGACGAAACACCCATTCACAGCCGTGGCACAACGATCGCCATCGATGCCACACTGAGCAATCAAGGCATCAAGGCAGAGATGCTCTGCACAGTCGATCGGGTTTCCGTTAACTGAGACCTGCATCTGAGAGACCCTTTTCAATAACTGCTGGTGCGAGCAACCAGCCATGACGGAAAAGTCCATTGATCTGTGTAAGCCCCTCTGTAGTCTCGATCACCGGAAGGTTATCAGGGGTGGCTGGGCGAAGATTAACGTCGCTCCACAGGACTCGGGCTTCGGCGAGGCTAGGGAAGATACTAAATGCTGCCGATAAGAGTTCCATCGTGCTTTGTACAGAAATCGGCGATCGATCCTCGCTCTCAATCTCGGTTGCACCGATCACAACCTGATCGTGAGGCCGGGGCACGATGTAAACCCGCCACCTTGGGTGTAACAAACGAACAGCACACCGCAGATCAAAGTCAGGCGCGTGAAGCACCATAATCTCACCGCGCACCCCTCGAACGGAAAGTGCGCTCGATGCTCCTGTTCCCCGGGTATCAATGACCCAGTCGAACCGATGAACGCTTGCGCCTATCGTGATTTCGTGGGGCTCAATCGCATCCGCCCTA
>DBCQ01000072.1:0-8750 GCA_002293155.1 Burkholderiales bacterium UBA954
AATCAGAACCCATTCCCTTCGGCTACTTGATTAGCCCCATCATTCGTCCGGCCTCCTCGAATTGTTTGTAATTCTCATTTTTAGTCGCCACATATCGACTGGCGCGATTTAGGGTGAGAATCTCTTTACCTTCCGGTGTATTCATATCCAGAGCTAAAAGCGCCTTTGATATCTTTTCGCGCAAAGCAACCGGCATATCGGCATGAACCGACCAGTTATAGTTGAAAAATGGTGGCGTCGTGAAAAATACGTCTACCTTATTCGTGTCTACCTTTTTCTCACTCACAAATTTTCGCCAGACTGTTATGTCGAGCGATGCTGCTGCCACTCGACCGCTCACTACGGAGGCGATCGTTGCGTCATGAGCCCCCGAGTAGGCCACTCGTTTGAAGTCCTTGTCGGGGTCGACACCCGCTTTCAAGAGGTTAAAGCGAGGCATAAAGTGACCGGAGGTGCTGGATTGAGAGCCGAAGCTAAACTCCTTGCCTTTTAGGTCGCTAAGCTTGGTGATACCCGAATCTTTTTGTGTAATGAAAACAGAGCGAAACTTGTTGTCGTCCTCTTCGCGCTGAGCAATCGCAATAATCTTCCCGCCCGAACGAATCTGGGCCTGCACATGGGTAAAGCCCCCAAACCAGACCAGTTCCACCTGCTTGTTTACCAGGGCCTCAACGGCGGCCGGATAATCATTGACAGGAACAAACTCGACCTTCATGCCAACCGTGCGCTCGAGATACTTGGTGATCGGCCCGAACTTACGGACCTGCTCCGTTGCGGCCTCTTCGGGAATGGTGGTCACGCGTAGGACCTGTTGGGCAAGTGCACTAGGCCCGACAACGCAAAACGCTAGAGTAAGACCAAGACAAGCAAACCGCTTCATCAATTGATGGCCAATCATAGAAAATCCTTAATAGGAAACAAATGGCTCGCACGGAGCACGGGGGAGAATGCCGGGGCTCGTGGGCCCTACAGGCAATAACGCTAAGTTACCACATTCGGTTTTGCGGCCGCGGGGGTTTTACAGAGGTCTGCCACGCGAAACGTGCCCATGAGCCCCGAATGATGATGCTCGGAGACATGGCAATGAATCATCCAATCTCCGGGGCTCTCTGCAACGAAGGCAATCTCCTGAGTCTTAAAAGGCCACACCAAGGTGGAGTCTTTCATGGGGCCCCAAGACCCGTTCGGCAGACGCTCACGTAAGACCACGCCATGGAAATGCATCGGGTGAAACCAGGCCGTTCGGTTGTCAATCAGGCAGCGTACCGTACAGCCCTTCTCAAATACATAGAGCGGATGGGGTGCACCCCCATGGGAATCCATATGCGAGCCGTGATCATTACCTTTGCCGTTCACTAACCAGACATGCTCCCGGGTCGCTTTGTTTGAGAGCGCTCCGCCCTCAAGAATCATCTTGACAGATTCCGCACCGGCCATCACCGGTTCAAATAAGGTGTTGGGCGGCAGCCCCTCAAAGGGCTTGCGTAAGGCCTGGGCCGATCGGCTGTTGTAGCGAATTAGACCAATCTTATTGCGCATTGCCGGAAAGAATTCATCCTCTACTTCAAAGCTAGCATTAGGAGCTGCGGTGCAATCCAAGATGAGATCAATCCGGTTTCCGGGCGAAAACAGAATTGACTCGGTGAGCGCAAATGGGGTGCAGGGGTGTCCATCCATCGCAACAACCGTTGGCTGATGGCCGTGAAACTTCAGGCGAAATATCCTGGCGCTTGCCGCATTTAAAAGCCGCAGGCGTACCCGACTACCTGCCCGCACTTCAAGAACCTCTGGACTTTTCTTACCATTCACCAGCACGATATTGCCCAGCCTTCCCGCATGGGCGGCATCGTGCAGGTTCTTAAAGTTAGGCGCAATCGTCGCCTCTCGGGTGAGCTTAATATCCGCAATAGTCCACATCACATCCTGATCAACATCGGGCGGAATTTTCTCGTCAACCACGATTGTTCCGTAAAGCCCACGACCCACCTGCTCGTAGGTCGAGACATGGGGGTGGTACCAGTAGGTGCCCGCATCCGGAAGACCAAACTCGTAGAGGAAATCCTCGCCGGGCTTAACGGCAGCCTGGGTGATTCCGGGCACACCATCCATCGCGTTGGGCAGACGGATGCCATGCCAATGAATCGTTGAAGCCTGCTCTAGCCGGTTTCGAAAACGAATTCTTACAATATCGCCCTGCGTTGCCCGCATGATGGGGCCAGGGATTCGGTTGTTAAACGCCCAGACCTCGGTCGGCGGATAGTCTTCACCCAGCAGCGCAAGCCGGGCCGGCTTCGCAATAAATTCATGTTCTCGCACCCGGGCGGGCCGCGCCGACCAGGCGGCTGGAATAATGGCGCCCGTAGCAGCGCCAAGCCCCGCGGTGAGGAGCCCAGTTTTTAGAATTTGTCGACGGTTCATGTTAGGGTAAGAAATCGAGCGAACCACCATCTTTAAGGAGACGGTGAAGAAATGCAACTACTCTTAAGACTTTCCCTATGGGTCCTGTTGGCTTTTTCACCGGTCCTTGCCCTTGCCCACAGCTGCCCTCTTGAGATGTACAAAATAGACCGTGCACTGAGCCAGAATCCCAAACTAGACGCCGCAACGCTGAAGAAAATCAGGGATCTCCGCGCGGAAGGAGAAAAGCTGCATCGGCAAGATCAGCACGGCGAAGCAATGTTGGTTCTCGGATCCGCCAAAAAACTTCTAAAAATTGAATAACGCCAGTATGCGCTTCCAACACCATCTCTTTATCTGCACCAACTCCCGCGATACCGGAGACTGTTGCGCCAACCGAGATTCTCTAGCGATCTTGAAAGTAATCAAAGACACCCTGCGCGAGCGCGGCCTTGATAGTGAAGGTGGGATCATGGCCAATAAGTCGGGCTGCTTTGGTCTTTGCCAACAAGGCCCTAATATCGTTGTCTATCCTGAAGGCAGCTGGCATCAGGTTCGCTCAGCCAGAGAAGCGATCGCATTGATTGACGCCTTACCGCTCGCGTCGTAATTGGAGATTTCTGATTTGACTTCCCCCCTGACAGACCTAAAGCCATTAACGCCCGCGCGAGCCATCAGCCCCGATGACATCACCGGGCTAATTCTCTGCGGCGGAGCAGGCAGCCGAATGGGAGGGATCGATAAAGGTCTACTCGACTTTCACGGCAAGGCACTTATCGATATCGCGATCGAGAAGCTACGCCCGGAAGTGTGCTCGCTTGCGATCAGTGCAAACCGAAACCACCAGAACTACGCTACCCGGGGATTTCAAGTACTGAAAGACGCCGATTTTCAAGACGATGGGCCAAACTACGAAGGCCCGCTGGCGGGGATATTAAGTGGGCTTGAACTCCTAAAGACCCAGTGGCTACTGGTTATTCCCTGTGATGTTCCGCGATTCCCGGTCGAGATTATTCGAGGCCTGATTCAGGAGGCTGAACGTACAAACGCAGGCAGCTATGTATCGGCGCATCCCACCTTCGCAATGGTGCCCAAAACAGCACAGCAGGCCTTAGAGAATTATCTTCGACACGGAAAAAGAAAACTCGGCGATTGGCTTATTCATATTCAAGCCACACCCATTACACCGATCTCCGAGGAGCTCTTTAAAAACCTCAATACCCCGCAGGATCTCGTGCCTGATTGAGCACTTAGGTATCGAGGCCCTGACTGGCAAGGTATTCATCATAGGAGCCCTTGAAATCAGTGACCGAGCCATCGCCACGGACCTCAAGAATTCGGTTGGCGACCGCATTGACGAATTCGCGATCGTGGGAAACAACGAATAAAGTGCCCTGAAACTTCTCCAAAGCCATCTGGAGTGACTCGATAGACTCCATATCAAGGTGATTGGTAGGCTCATCCAACATCAGAACGTTATGACGGCCAAACATTAGCCGGCCAAAAGTCATGCGGTGCTTCTCACCGCCCGAGAGTACGCGCACTTTCTTTCCTACATCATCGCCTGAGAACAAGAGCCTACCGAGAATAGACCGAACCGCCTGATCATCGTCACCCTCTTGCTTGAATTGGCTAATCCAGTCCGTCAGGGTGAGATCGGTCTCAAAGTCTGCATAAACATCTTGTGGCATATAACCAATATTGGCGTTCTCCGCCCATTTGTTCTCACCGCTATCGGGATTAAGCCCACTTACCGCAGCACCTGCGATCGACCGCAT
Source organism: Burkholderiales bacterium UBA954 (assembly GCA_002293155.1). Lineage (GTDB taxonomy): Bacteria > Pseudomonadota > Gammaproteobacteria > Burkholderiales > Burkholderiaceae_A > Lacustribacter > Lacustribacter communis. The sequence goes on from DBCQ01000072.1 coordinate 4,176, forward strand.
CAGCGTCGTTTTGCCGGCACCGTTTGCGCCTACGATAGCAATCTTCTCGCCCGCCTCAACCATGATTGAGAATTTGCTCAACACAGGCGCAGCGAGACCCTCATAGCTCTTTGAAATACTCTGGACATGGACAGCCTGACGGTAGAGCTGCTTGGCCTGCTCAAACCGAATAAAGGGGTTCTGACGCGAGGATGGCCGGACCTCAACGGCATCGCCCTGAATCTTCTCAATGAGCTTGCGCCGGCTTGTCGCCTGCCTGGCCTTCGATTTATTGGCCGAGAATCGGCGCACGAAATCCTGCAAATCACTAACACGTTCTTTATTTTTAGCATTTGCAGCCATCAGGCGCGCCCGCGACTCAGTTGCAGCCAACATAAAATCATCGTAATTACCCGGATAGACACGGATCTCTCCATAATCAAGATCGGCCATATGGGTGCAGACCGAATTCAAGAAATGTCGATCGTGGGAAATGATCACCATCGTGCTGTTACGCTCATTCAGAATATCTTCGAGCCACTGGATCGAATGAATATCGAGGTTGTTGGTGGGCTCATCGAGCAGAAGGACGTCGGGGTCGGAGAACAGTGCCTGAGCCAACAAGACCCGCAACTTCCAGCCCGGCGCAATCTCCCGCATTGGGCCATTGTGCTGCTCTATGGGAATACCAACGCCGAGCAGCAATTCACCGGCCCGTGCCTCTGCTGTATAGCCATCGTACTCCGCGAACTTTGCCTCAAGATCGGCTGCCTTCATGTAATCGTCTTCGCTAGCCTCCGGATTGGCATAAATGGCATCCCGCTCCGTCATCGCCGACCACATTTCCTCGTGCCCCATCATCACCACATCAAGCACACGAATCTCTTCAAAAGCAAACTGATCTTGGCGCAGCTTACCCAGGCGAACATGTTGATCTTTCATGACATTACCGCCTGAGGGCTCTAAGTCGCCACCCAGAATTTTCATAAATGTTGATTTTCCGCAGCCATTGGCCCCGATTAATCCGTAGCGATTCCCGTCGCTAAACTTGACTGAGACATTCTCGAAGAGTGGCTTGGCTCCGAATTGGATCGTAATATTTGCAGTAGAAAGCATAGGTCTTCTTAAAAAGTTTGGTTCACAACAATTCTGAGTTCACAACACCTATTGGGCCTTCACCCAATGCCGGGCATTACGGAACATCTGCATCCAGGGCGTCTCATCGCCCAGCACATGGAACGATGACGGAACCCATGACATCTGGGCCTGACGAAACACCCGCTCGGGATGCGGCATCATCAGGCTAATACGGCCATCAGAGTTCGTAAATCCTGTAACGCCACCCGCAGACCCATTGGGATTCCCGGGATAGGCCTCGGTTGGACCACCTGATCGATCAATGTAACGCAGTATGGCCCTGCCGCCGGTTGGCGCGTCGGTAGGCGGCAAAACCGCACGGCCCTCGCCGTGCGACACCACAACGGGCAGCTTCAGACCCGCCATCGACTGGAAAAAAATAGAGTTCGATTCAAGAATTTCCACAAACGAGAGCCTGGCCTCAAACTGCTCAGAACGGTTTCGGGAAAATCGTGGCCAGGAGGCACTACCCGGAATGATTTCAGAAAGGCTGCTGAGCATCTGGCAGCCATTACAAACACCGAGTGCAAAGCGGGTTGGATCTGCAAAGAATTTCTCAAACTGGGTGCGCAGTTCACTATGAAATAAGATTGTCTTAGCCCACCCCTGTCCTGCTCCCAGCACATCACCATAGGAGAATCCCCCACAGGCGGCAAGACCCGCGAACTCTGAGAGCGCAATCCGTCCGCAGACTAAATCGCTCATGTGGACATCCCAAGCCTCAAAGCCTGCAGCGTCAAACGCGGCCGCCATCTCCACGTGACCATTAACACCCTGCTCGCGTAACACAGCAACCTTGGGTCGTTTTGCGAGTCGGGCAGTCTCGGGCGTTAAAGCCCTGTGGGCGGATAAGAATGAATCGGTTAAGACGACAACAGGGGCAGTGCAATCGAGATCATTAAACTCCTCGGTCACACAGTCGGGGTTATCGCGCAGGCCTGCGATCGCCTGACTCACTGAGGACCACTCGCGCTGTAACTGCTTACGCGACTGCTGGAAAATACATTTGGCATCCCGGTAGATCTCGATATTGTCACGCGGGTTAGTGGAGCCTATCTCATGCGCATGGCGCGCAAGGTCAAAAGAGCGCAGCAGATTCATTACCTCTGTGCGCTTGTGCTTGGGCACCTGAATAACTGCGCCTAACTCTTCATTAAAAAGGGTCTTCACCGATAACTCATCGCGCTGTATGGCCACCTGCTCGGGTCTAATTTTAAAATCGCCCCAGTCTGCTGCCACAGGATCAATAGTTAATAAATCAATATTAATCGTCACCCCACAACGGGCCGCAAAGGCCATCTCGCAAAGGGTTGCCAAGAGACCGCCATCCGAGCGGTCGTGATAGGCCAAGACCATATCGGTCTGATGTAGGGCCTGCATCGCGAGACAAAACCTTCGAAGCAGTTCGGGGTCGCCAAGGTCTGCCGTGCTGTCTCCATACTGACCAATCACCTGAGAGAGCACACTTGCGCCTAATCGTGATCTCCCTTCTCCTAGGTCAATCAAGACCAAGACGGTATCGCCAACATCTTGACGTAACTCTGGCGTCCATGTCCGACGAACATCGGATACCGTTGCGACCGCTGTCAGGTTTAAGGACACCGGTGAGATGACTGAGGCAGTCGTTCCCGCCTCCTCCCAGACTGTGCGCATGGAGAGGGAATCCTTCCCTACTGGGATCGATAGCGTTAGCGCTGGGCAAATCTCTTTTGCTAAGGCCGAGACAGCATCAAAAAGTGCAGCATCCTGACCGGGTTCGCCACAGGCGGCCATCCAGTTTGCGGAGAGCTTCACGCTGTCGAGTGGACCGACAGCCGCAGCCGACAGATTCGTGAGCGCCTCACCAAGCGCGAGTCTTGATGCGGCCGCTGGATTCATAATCGCAACCGGGGATCGCTCCCCCATGGCCATGGCCTGTCCTGCAAACCCTTGAAAGTCCCAGAGCATTACCCCCACATCGGACACCGGTGTCTGCCATGGGCCCACCATCTGATCGCGGGCGGTAAGCCCACCCACCGTTCGGTCGCCGATCGTAATTAAGAACTGTTTATTCGCAACCGTCGGATGTCGCAGAACATTGACCACCAAATCGGCGAGAACGACGCCGCAGAGATCCATTTCAGGCGCTATAACCTGAAGACGGCGAACATCCCGGTGCATCTTGGGGGGCTTACCCAATAGCACGGAGAGCGGCATATCGACCGCGGGCGGCTGGCCCTCAGGCTGCTCAAGGCATAAGCGATCCTCATCCGTTGCCACGCCAACGACTGCGAAGGGGCACCGTTCACGGATACAAATCGCCTCAAAGACAGGCAGAGATTGTGGATCGATGGCGAGTACATAACGCTCTTGGGATTCATTGCACCAGATCTCTGCGGGCGACAGGCCAGTCTCATCGAGTGGAATTTGACTCAGCTGAAACCTTCCGCCTCGGCCAGCCCCGTGAACCAACTCTGGAAATGCATTAGATAGACCGCCAGCGCCTACATCGTGAATTGACAGCACGGGGTTGCGACCCTCTAGCGCAGCGCAGGCATCAATCACCTCTTGAGCGCGACGCTGCATCTCGGGGTTGCCCCGCTGAACGGAATCAAAGTCGAGCGCCTCTTGATTGCTACCCGTCTGGATTGAGGAAGCGGCGCCACCGCCCAATCCGATCCGCAGACCTGGCCCACCCAATTGAATCAGCAGGCTGCCTTTCGGAATCGACTGCTTTTCGGTCTGCGCGCTTGAAATAATTCCAATACCACCTGCCAGCATGATCGGCTTGTGATAACCCCAATGCCTACCCCCCACCATCGCTTCATAGCTGCGAAAGTAACCCAGGATGTTTGGCCTACCGAACTCATTGTTAAACGCTGCTCCGCCCAAGGGCCCATCGATCATGATCTGCAAGGCTGATGCGATTCGAGCAGGTTGATGGGGAGCGTCAGAAAAATCGAGAGTCGATACCGTAAAGCCTGTGAGTCCTGCACGAGGCTCGGCTCCTCGGCCTGTCGCACCCTCATCGCGAATCTCGCCACCCGAACCTGTCGCAGCGCCGGGGAAAGGTGATATCGCCGTTGGATGGTTGTGGGTCTCGGCCTTCAGCACAGTGTGGACAGTCTGAGCGACCCCCTCGTAGGCGGAGGCTAAACCCGCAGCAGGCCGAAATCGATAGGCATTGGCCGAGTGCAAAATCGCTGCATTATCAGCATAGGCCATGATGGTGTGTTGGGGAGTTACCGCATGGGTATGCCGAATCATTTTAAAGAGTGATTCGCTCTGAATAACACCATCTACTGTAAAGTCTGCATTGAATATCTTATGGCGACAGTGCTCTGAATTTGCCTGAGCAAACATTAGCAGCTCGACATCAGTGGGATCCCGCCCCATCTGCTGATAGGCCTGTACAAGGTAGTCAATCTCGTCGGGCGACAGTGCAAGGCCAAGATCACGATTGGCACGCTCAAGCGCAAG
>DBCQ01000072.1:8918-24495 GCA_002293155.1 Burkholderiales bacterium UBA954
TCAATCACGCTACCCCGCTCGACCTGCGAGTAATCCACTACGCCGCAGGCGCGAAGGATATCGCCCGCCTTTGTCGACCAGGGGGAACGTGTACCCTTTCGCGGCACAACAAAAAATCGAATAATCGAACTACTGACCGCTGCTAACTGACCCCTGGCGGAAAGGATCGAACAAAGCTTCGCCGAGGCCGCCGATGCGACAGCCAGGTTAGGATCCGACGCGGTCCGAAGCAGATAGATCCAGTGCGCAGACAGAGATTTCGCACGGGGTGCGATTGCCTGAACTCGGGTGAGAAGCTGGGAGATGCGGAAATCGGACAGGGCGCGATCGCCCGCCAAAACAGACAAAGAAGGCATGCCCCGAATTATACGGTGCGACCCCCTGAGAGCCTAAGCACGGCGGCGCAACGCTGCGCAAGTTCAAGCGAATGGGTCACCAGGACCACTGTCGTGCCGTGGCGGGCGAGCAGATCAAAAAGCAACTTAGAGATAATTTCACCGTTGGCAGCATCTAAGCTACCAGTCGGCTCATCGGCAAAGATCAGCCGCGGGCGGGTAACAAAAGCGCGCGCTAAAGCCACACGTTGCTGCTCGCCGCCCGAGAGGGTCTTTGGGAAATGTGTCTTGCGCGAGGCCATACCAACCTGATCAAGCATCTCACCGGCGCGCACGCGGGCATCCTTGGCGCCCATCAATTCCAGGGGCAGCATCACATTTTCGAGTGCATTTAAATGGCCCAATAGCTGAAAGGATTGAAATACAAAGCCCAGTGTCCCGTTTCTGCGTAGCGCCCGGGCATCCTCCGAGAGCTGGTCGATACGCTCATCAAACCAGATCACCTCGCCTGAGCTTGGCGTATCGAGGCCCGCAAGAATTCCTAGGAGCGTTGATTTCCCGCTACCCGAAGCACCCAATATCGCCAGTGAGGATCCCGCAGCCACACTCAAACTGATATCTTTCAAAATATCAATGGACCCCGCACTATCGAGTACCGTCTTAGTAATGTTCTTTGCTTGAATTGCGGCCAACACTAACTCCTTGTTTTTGTGCTTAGATACTTGGTATGACCCGACGCCTAAACCAGCTTGCTTTACTTATCGTTACGATCCTGACGACTCTGACCAGCCTTTTTGCGCAGGCCTCCCCCACCGGCCTAGCCACAGCAACAGGCGGTGCCCAGTCTAATGCACCTCTGATTCTGGTCTTTGGCGATAGCCTATCGGCTGAATACGGCCTAAAACGCGGCTCAGGCTGGGTTGCCCTCATGCAAGACCAGTTAAAAAAGGAAGGGTTCCCTCACCGCATTATGAATGCAAGTATCTCCGGGGAGACCACCGCAGGCGGCCTGAGCCGACTTCCCGCGACGCTGAAAAAATATAAGCCCAACATCATGATTCTCGAACTCGGCGCAAACGATGGCCTGCGAGGCCTGCCGGTCGCCCAGACCGAGCGAAACCTCAGGTCGATGATATCTCTGGCGGATTCCGCGGGTGCGAAGAGCCTCATCGTGGGCATCAGGGTGCCGCCGAACTATGGGGGCCTCTACGCAAAACAGTTTGATGGCATCTTTTCCTCCATAGCCCAGTCAGTCAATGCGCCCCTCGTCCCCTTCATGCTTGCTGGTATTGCGGATAATCCAAAGATGTTTCAATCAGATGGAATACATCCCAATGAGCAGGCGCAGAGAGCGATCTTCGCAAACATCTGGCCAACCCTAGTCTCCTCGGAGTTACTCGGCCAGCAGAAGAGGCCCTGAGATGCCCAAGCATGCGCCATCTCAGAAATCGGGATTGATCTTGATTAGAGCTCGTTCATCGCCCATAACGGTCGTTATCACCGTTGTTGCGTTAACCATGATGATGGCCCTTACCATGGGGTTCGCTCCAAGGGCGCAGGCCCTTGAGTTTTCCGATATCGCGCAAGAAGGCCAGCTCAGATTTCTTGCTGTCCACCCCGATCCCTCTGCGTATCGTTATGAGTCACGGGTTCGAATCACGCGTGATAGCCTCGAGAGCGGCGTTGTCAGCCTCACAACCTGTCACTATCAGCTCGACCCTATCCGAAAAATTGTTATTGTCTACAACCCAAAACGCTTACAAAATCTTGAGATTGCCTCGGCAACGCGGATTGGCGGCCTCGAGGTGCAAGGCCACCACGTCACCATGACCGATGTTCAGCGGGGCGCCACCATCTGTATTGATCTCGAGTCAAAGGCGCTCGATAGAATCGACAGCACCACCTACCGCCTTATGGCAGGGCCGCTGATGCGCCGCTATTTCGACGGCTACCTACCAATGCACGCACGCTTAATGTTTGAGTGGCCTGCACATCTCTTAGAACTCAAGCAGACCAACCCCAGCCCCCAGCCGGGTGTTCAACTCATGCAAGATTCCTCCTCGGCTGAACTCGACATCACGTTCGCCGGAAGGCTCGTTGCAAATATTGATTTGTCCTTGCCTCAGTAATGCTGCGGCAATCTCTTTCCGAAGATTACTTAAACTGATAGTACGTGTCGTTAAGATATCGGCCCACATGTTGAATTTCTTCTTCGAACCAGCCGGACTTTGTGCGGTTATTACAGAATTCGATCATTCCCCGTAGCTTGGCGACTGAGTCAGCCTTTCGAAATAAATCAGAGTAGAGCTGCCTGCCGTCTTTATCGGGAAACATACTGTTGTGGCAGGTGACGCAGCCTTTATCGTGGAGTGTCTTGCCTGCGGCAGCGTTCCCCTTTGGAAAAGGGTTGGCATGGGCACTCACCCCCACAAGGGCCGTTGCAAGGTAAATCGCAGCAGCCGCACACAGTAATCGCAGGCAGATCAATGAACCTTTAGATCTCATTGGAAACTCCAGAATCAGGCCATACCCGGATTATTCTTCAAACCCACTAATCGCGGCAGATTAAGCTTACGTGGCGTAATCTTTTTCTTTGCCTTAAGCCAAGTCTCAACGACCTCCCAGATGGGCTCGCCGGTCGCACCCTCGGCAACTGGCGCCCAGCCTGCAACCCTATAGGTCTTGCTGGCCTCAATCGGTTTGCCATTTAAGCGCATATCAGAGATGCGGCTACCGGCCTTACCACCTGGCTCGCATGCATAGGTCAGACCGCCAACCCGGACCATATCGCCCCCCTGCTGGTAGTAGGGATCTGGATTAAACAGGTTGTCGCAGACGTCTTCCAATACGGTCTTAATGAACTCGCCAGTCATTGGGGTGACGGTTGTGTAGGGATAGGTAATGGCGGTCTGGTCCATGACATGCTCGCGGGTAATCGCCTGCCCCGGCAGGATACTGGTGCCCCATCTAAAGCCCGGTGAGAACGCAATATCAGCGCCCTTCACCTCCATCAGTGCATCGCAGATTAACTGATCAAAGGTGCCATTAAAGTTTCCACGCCGATAGAGCAGCCCATCGGTGATAGCCAACTTCTCCTCAAGCTTCGCTCTGTAGGGGGCACGAACCTGATCAATTAGCGCTTGCATATCCCGATCAGCCGGTAGCATCTTTGAGAATACGGGCAAAAGCGAATACTTGTATCCCGTTACCTTACCGCCACGAACGTCAAAATCCATGACCCCAAGGAACTTCGAATTCGATCCTGCGTTTGTTACTAAGGTCTTACCACCCGGGTTATCTACAATTACGGGCTGGGGAACGCCATCGTGGGTATGGCCTCCAAAAATCGCATCAATCCCTCGGACACGCGAGGCCATCTTCAGATCAACATCCATGCCGTTGTGGGAGAGCACGACCACCACCTGTGCACCTTTCTTGCGGACCTCATCCACAACCTTTTGCATGTTGTCCTCTTGAATGCCAAAGGACCAGTCAGGCACCATATAACGTGGGTTAGCAATCGGTGTGTAGGGAAACGCCTGGCCAATTACTCCGACAGGAATGCCGTTTTGCTCCCGGATCACATAAGGCTTAAAGACTGGATCACCGAAATCAGTTGTTTTGACGTTTTGCGCCAGAAACTCAATCTTGCCTGCAAAATCCTTTTTAATAATCTCTTCGACCCGCTTGGCCCCGAGAGTAAATTCCCAGTGCGGACTCATCATGTTCACACCAAGCAACTTACAGGCATCCACCATGTCCTGCCCGTTTGTCCACAAGGCTGTCGCAGACCCCTGCCAGGTATCGCCACCATCGAGCAAAAACGCATTTGGTCGGTCAGCACGCATCTTCTTGACGAGGCTTGCGAGATGGGCGAACCCCCCCACCTTACCGTAGGCCTTAGCCGATTTCTCAAAGTCGAGATACGTAAACGCGTGGGACAGGGCCGTATTGGCAGGCACCTGATGAAACTTTAGAAACTCCTCACCCACAAAGTGCGGGGGGCGATTGTTCATCACGCCCAGACCGATATTGACATTCGGCTCACGAAAATAAATGGGGGTTAGTTGTGCATGGCAGTCGGTGAAATGCAAAACGCTGACGTTACCGAACTTAGGAATGTCATAGAGCTTCTCGCCCTTCGTCGCCGCACTTGCTGCGCCAGCCCAGGAGCCAAACATCCCGCAGGCAGAGCCTGCAGCCATAACATTTAGAAATTCACGACGATCGAGTTGCATATCGCTATCTTTCGTATTCGGTTGGAGTGAGTTGGATTCAGGTGGGTTGGGCTCGGCCGCCCTAACCAGACCTGTTTTGCTGTTGACGATAGAAAAAGGGCTCAGCGCTCTCGCACTGAGCCCTAAGGAATCATTACTTATTAACCGGTGATGCTGGATCTAGCAAAAGGGCCATTAAATCCTTCATCTGGCCCTCAGTCAGAATCCCCTGATGACCAAAGCGCGGCATATTAGTGCAGGCATTAAACGCTTTGGCGTTATAGATCTTGCCCCAGGTGTACTTCACGACTGCTTCCGAATTTCCTCGTAATTTTCCGTAGTTGTAGAGGCTGGGGCCCAGTGTGCCGTGCGAGATTTCCTCTTTGCTGATCTGGTGACAGTTATAGCAATTCCCGCCATTAGGCGAGCCTGCTTTATCGCTGTAAGTACTGCCGCCGCCCCCTTGGGCTACCCGTTCGCCAACCTTCCAATCGCCAAGAAACTTGCCGTCTGCGGGATACTTAATCGCCTGATACTCGGCAGCCTCAAGTTTACGTGTTGCCTCGCCGGAGAGCGGGGTCTTGCTGAGCTCAGCGCTTGTACACGCCAGATTGATTGCGTCTTGGTTGATGCGCTCTTTTTTAGCGATACCTCTTTCGCTAAATGATTTTTCAACCGCATCTTTTGCCATCTTATCAAGCTCAGCAGCGCTATACATTGTGGCGCAGCCCGTAAGTACAAAGGAGAGGCCTGCAATGATGAGTGTAGATTTTTTCATTAGATTTCTCCGATTAACGCTTGATGGTGGGGGCTAGTGATTTAACGCCCTTGCCTGTCACGCCCATATAGCTTGAGAGCGCAATCGTGACATCCGAACCAAATTCAACATAAGGGAAGCGTTGTTGGCGAAAGCAATCCTCTAGCCGTTTCTGCATCGGCCAGACTTGTGCGTTAGAGACACGATAGGCCGGCCAGGAGGTAAAAGCCTTGCCGGCTGGCTCATTGTTCGTGAGGTTTGGAAGCCCTTGCAGACGAATACGGGTGTTATCCGCAGCGTGACAGGTAGCACACGCAAAATCGTAGGGTCCGGCCCGATAGAAGAAGACCCGTTTCCCGACCTCATACATACGCTTTTCTTCCGGGTGGCTCTGCGGAACGTTGACGGGCATTCCCCGTGATTCAGAGGCAATCCAGGCGACCAGAGAAATCACATCTTTGTGATCATCGCGGTCATAAACTGCGGCCTTGGCCTTAATGCCTTGATGCTGATCCATACAGGTAACAATTCGGGTCTCGAGATCTTGGACTTTTTTAACGTCATCGAAATAACGGGGCAATGAAACATAGGCACCTTTGACGACCCCAGGGCCAAGACCTAAATCACATTTCTCGAGCGATGCATTCTTCGGGCCGCGCTTTTTCTTCCAGAGATCTTCGCCCTTGGCCTCCCAGAGCTCCGCGGGGTTGCCGTCCGCAACAAGCTCCCGATAACGGTCAATTGCTTTTTCAGCAGCGGTCTGGGCAACTACCGGGAGGCTTACCGATAGCCCAACTACCAAACCGAACGCGGCTTTCTGAATTGATTTTGTCAACATATTCGTCTCCTAAGCTATTTTTATCTTCGGCGGCGCATTCTCATGCCTCGCTCTTACAACCCGACTTGGCTCAGCGTATCCCCTTCATAGACCTTTGCAGGCGGACACGCCGATCCTCAGGCAACGGTTGCTTCGTCGGTTCGCTTGTCGCCCTTGTTGTCTACCCAGGTAACGGTGATTTTGTCGCCGGCCTTACCCTTGGCTTTAAACTGTAGGAAGGGGTTCTTAGAGATTGCGGGGCCCCACTGTGCCGTCATCACGGGTTTGCCATTTAACTGACAGACCACTTCCTGAATAAACCAGGCGGGGATTAATTTTCCTGCGGAATCTTTTCGAATTCCTGTTTCCATTTCGTGGGCCATTAACACCCGAGCATCAACGATGCCATCTGCGGCACGTGCACGAATACGCATTGGATCTGCCATTTGAATCTCCTTAATCTTGTTTCAAAAGTACTAAATAAGTGAAAGCCTAGCGAAGCGTCGACAGCCCTTAGCCGCCGCAGCCGCCCAGGGTTACCTTAATCTCTTTTTTGGCCATAAAGAATTTCCCATCAGCCTTCACAATTGCGATGACATCGGAGCTCTGCCCCATCTTTACCCGCATGGATACATCGGGTACCGCATCTGTGGTGAACTCGTAAAATCCTGCCAGCATGGAAGGATTCTTCTCCACCAACAAGGCGGCCATTTCTGTCTTGGCTAGTTTGGAGGCTACTCCGACCGGAACCACCATACCGTTTTCAGCGATATCGGGCGATGTGATGACAATATCTGCGCTATTAGGCGCCGACGCGATCCCCATTGCCTTCAGTGCATCAGGAACGTTTTTTGCATCAAACCAATCTTTTTTCCATGCGGCCGCAAGGGCTGGGTTTGCTTGAAAGAAACCAACCGAGGCCAGCGCGCTGTACAAGGCTGCGCCACCACCCGCTTTGATCACCTGACGACGTGAAATACTCATATGACTTCTCCTCTTTTCTCAAAAATCAATGCCGAGTGGTTACTTGGCACCCTCAAGAACCCACTGCACAACCGCAGAGAGCTCATTGTCCTTCATTGAGGGGTGCGGCGGCATTGGAATTGCTCCCCAATTACCCGAACCCCCGTTTTTTACCTTTAACGCCAAAGCTGCATGGGCTTTTGCATCGCCCTTGTATTTCTTTGCAATCTCTGTCCACGAAGGGCCCACCATTTTTGCGGCCGGTGCATGACATGCAGTGCAATTAAACTTTTTTGATAACTCTGGCCCTGACGGGCCAGAGGCCCCCTTCGTTGGAGGTGCCACTGCCACCACGCTGGGTGCAGGGGCCAAAGCGCCCGGATTCGGCGCCACCCCTGATGCGGGCTTCGAGGTATCGATTGCCCGTGCGGGACCAATCGGGCGGTGCTGCTCCATCAGGTTTCCGTGGGCATCTCGGGCAGACACGGGAAGGCTTGACGCAATTTTCAAATCAACGGGGCAGTTACTCATGCAGAGTGTATTTTTAACATCGGGCTGGCCCTTGAGATCCCATAAGCCATGGTTTGTCGTCATGCCGTTTCGATTGGGCATACGCTTTTGAACCTCGGCGATATTTTTATCGGAGAGCACAAAATTCTCGGGCACGACCTCTGCAAGATTAAGGATGTATGCAACTACACTGTAGACCTCATCGACCGCAAGAGTCTTTGGATTATTCCAAGGCATTGCTCGATTAATGTAATCCCACAGGGTCGATACGGTCGCCACCTTCATCATGGTGGTCCGTTGGGGGAAATCAAGCCGCGACAGGTTCGCAACCCGCCCGGTCTCAATATCTTTCTTGGTCGTTCCGCCCACGATTGGCGTGAAGACCTCGGTGCTTTCACCGAACACGCCATGACAAGACGCACACTTCGCCTCCCAGACATCCTGACCCTTCGCGACCGACCCAGAGCCTGCGGGAAGCCCAACAAAATCTGGGCGCACATCGATATCCCAGGCCTTGATTTCGGCTGGGGTTGCCGCGCGGCCAATACCGGTTAATGCGGGCTTTGCTGCATAGGCAAGACCACTCGCCCCGAGCAGAAGGCAAGACGTCAATACACGCAGTGTTTTAATAGACCTGAACATTGCTGACCTCCCCAGTCTCGGCGACCTTCCACGACTGAATTGCGTTTTGGTGATAGATCGATCGGGTTCCGCGTATTTCGCGCAGCTGGTTAATCTTTGGCTGCACGTATCCGGTCTCATCCTGCACACGGGACTGAAGAATCGCCGGCGCACCATTCCAGACCCAATCAATATTAAAGCGGGTAAAGGCCTTGGTGAGGATCGGGGTCTCAAGCCTTGCGGTTCGCCAGTTACGGCCTCCGTCAACCGAGACATCGACACGCTTGACTCTGCCACGGCCGGACCAAGCAAGGCCACTAATGTTGTAGAAACCCTTATCAAGCAGAGTCTGCCCACCTGAGGGGGTTGTAATCACTGACTTGGCTTCCTGCATTCCCGTGTACTGGCGATGCAGACCATCGGGCATCAAATCAATATAGTGAATCGCCTCATCTTTTGCGGCCCACTTCTGGTCGCCCACTTCAATGCGACGAAGCCACTTTACCCATGAGACCCCCTGAACACCGGGAACCACAAGCCGCAAGGGGTAGCCATTTTCGGGCCGAAGCATTTCACCATTCATTCCGTAGGCTACAAGTACATCATCTAACGCACGATCAAGCCCAATCGTTCGTGTCATGGAAGAGCCATCCGCACCCTCGGCAAGTACAAACTTCGCTTTTTTCATATCAATACCGCAATCCTCAAGCAGTACTGACAGTGGTACACCGGTAAATTCACTGCAGGAGACCATGCCATGGGAATACTGCACCGTGGGCACGGCCACATTACCCCACTCCATTGCCGTGTTGGCGCCACACTCGATAAAGTGAATCCGCGATACCGATGGCAGTCGCATGATGTCATCCATCGTGTAGACCTTGGGGGTTTTAACAAGGCCCATCACCATCAGACGATGCTTGCTGGGATCAATGTCCCACCATCCCTGATGATGACGCTCAAAGTGCAGGCCGCTAGGCGTGATAATTCCAAAGGTGCCCTGCAGCGGTGTAAATGCAACCGACGCTGCAGACACTCGGGTTAGACCAGGGCTCTCGCGCCGCTGCAGGCCTTTTTCGTATTGCGAGGGCAGCCCATATGGATTTGCCGCAACAGGCATTCCTAAACCTGTGGTGTGCGCGGGCATGTTCAATATGTTGGGGTCTCCCGCGCCCGGTGCGGCATGCGCCGAGCGGCCGCCAGAGGCGATTCCCACCACGGCGATCGAAGCCGCAGCCGAGGAGACAGAGGCCGCCAGAAATTTCCGGCGCATCAGCTCTGGTCTCTTGACATCGTCTTGAGCTAGAAAATTCTCCGGCGCCTTAATCAGGCGGCCAGACTTCTTTGCTTCAGTTGGCATTCAACCCTCCCCAGTGTTGAATTCGTTTACAACATTAATTCACTCTGAAATTCTGATTCCTGCGTTAACTCGCAAACCCTCCCGCCATTCGTACACAAACCAGGCGGCAGAGTTCGGTAATCGTTGGATCGCTGACTTTGTAAAATACCGATGTCCCCGAGCGCCTGCGCGACAAAACGCCTGATCGGTGCAATAGTGCTAAGTGCCGGGAGACATTGGGCTGCGGTAATCCGGTCTGTTCCACCACCTCTTGGACCGAGCACTCCCGGTGACAAATTGCCTGGATAATTCGAAGCCGAGATGGCTCGGAGAGCAGGGAGAAATACGCACTTGCCTTTTCGAACACGCTCGCCAGACTCGTGTCACCGTCTTCCCTCGTCAATACTGGCGAAAAGTCGGGGTCAAAGGGCAAGCGCTGTGTGGATCTACGGTCTGAGGTCATATGGCTGGGAACAATATTCTTATAGAAGCATATAGTCAACTAAACATTATGGCGCAGCGCACAACCCTCCTCCTATCCTGATGCCCTCCTACCCATGGTCCCGCTAAGTAAGCTAATTGATACCCTCGGCAAGGCTCCGGGAGGAAGAATCGTCGTCGCAGGCTTGCTGACATCAGAGGGCTGCCCGTGGTGTGTGGCCCTTAAAAAAGAGCAGCTCCTTCCGCGCAGCCGCGCCAAAATGTCGCCTGGCTTTCTGGTGGTCGAGATGGATGTTGATGATGCAAGCCCGGCCTGGTTTCCGGACGGGAAAAAACGAACTGCCCGGGAATGGGGCAATCTTCACGGCATGCGACTCACGCCCACACTGGCCATGCTGGATGCCCGGGCAAACCCTCTAACACCCCCCTTAGTGGGCTATGCCTCTAGGGATTTCTACGCAAGTTATCTTGAAGACCAGATCAGAATTGCCCGGGCTTACTGGCAGAATCGCACCTCATGATGAGTGACAACCCCAGCGCCGACCATCCACAGCGTTATGCCCTGCACAACGAGATCCATGCGCGGCCACCGATTGCCCTGTGGCCCAACGAGCGGATCATCAATCAGGCTTTTATCCTCGACGCGATTTCGCGCCGCCAGCAGCTCTCTTGGATTAATCGGGCATCGAATAGTTTTCCGCTCCATCATGGTACGGCCCATAACCCCTCAATACGGGTACTCGAGATTGCACCAGAGCCACAGCGAATTTTGTTGAAGTGGGAGATGCATGGCGAGTTCGTGAGTGTCACCATCTTCTCGCAGCAGTCAGACACCGCCAGCTTCGAGTCCCGTGATGCCGTATTGACAAAGACCGGCAAGCGGCTCGAATCCGTAAACGCCCAAGGGCTCAATGAACTTACCGGACAACGGCTCGTTGCGCTCGACATCGCGCTCGAATCTGCACAACCCTACCCCGATGCCTACGAGGTTGCAAAGCGATTCTCAGGAAACACCGTTGTCGGAAGCGTCGTTACCTCAAACCAGAACGCACAGCTCTGGACCGACCTTCAACTCGATGAGGCTGGCTTTATTCAGATGATTCTGCGTGGGCCAGCAATTGGCAGTCGGCAGGCAGGCCGTACGGTTCAGCGAATGATTGATGCCGAGACCTATCGCATGATGGCTCTGCTTGCCTTGCCTCATGCCAAGTCCCTTGCTGAGCCGCTGCGTTCGGCAGAGCTTGAGCTCGCCCGAGTCTCTGAGAAGATTGCGACCGCGCAGAAAAAAACCACCATCGATCTATCGGTCGATGCACAGCTTCTTGGCGATGTGTCTGCACTGGCTGCGCAGGTCGAAGGCTGGATATCCGCAAATGGGCTGCGCTTCACAGCAGCCGAGGCCTACCATGAACTGGTGAAGCGCTCGCTCGTTGAACTCCATGAAACAACAATCCCGGGTGTGCAGATGCTCAATACCTTTATGGATCGGCGATTCGAACCTGCGATGCGTACCTGTAAGTGGACTGTTCGCAGGCTTCGCGACTTATCAGACCGTATATCGCGCACCACGCAGATTTTAAAAACCCGCATCGAGTTTGTAAACGAGAGCCAACAACAAGAATTGCTATCGAGTATGGACCGACGGGCAAAGCTGCAGTTGAGGCTGCAGCAGACAGTGGAAGGTCTCTCCATCATTGTGATGACCTACTACGCAACGGGATTACTGCAATACGTTGCCAAAGGTCTAAAGGAATACGGCGTGCCGCTTGACCCCGATCAGGTTGGCCTTATCTCAGTGCCCACGATTGCCATCGGTTTACTCTGGTACTTGACGGTGCGGCGAAGAAAGCAGCCGCCAATTTAAACTCGCTCAGTCCATTGGCCCACCTAGGCCGCCGCCACGGCAGCGGTGAGCGACCCGCGGCCAGAACTTAGCGCCCGCGAGATTCCAATATCTCAACCGCGGGCAAGACCTTGCCCTCGAGGAACTCTAGGAATGCGCCGCCACCCGTAGAGATATAACCAATTTGAGACGCGATATCGAATTTCGAGATCGCCGCCAAGGTGTCACCACCCCCGGCGATCGAGAAGGCGGGCGAGTGCGCAATCGCAGCGGCAAGCATTTTTGTACCCCCCGCAAACTGCGGAATTTCGAATACGCCCACCGGACCATTCCAGACGATCGTTCCTGCGTTCGCAATGATTGCGGCAAGCCGCGAGGCCGTTTTTGGTCCGATATCCAGGATCATGTCATCAGCAGCAACCTGATCGGCAGCCACCTTGTTAGCACGTGCCTGGGCAGAGAACTCGTTGGCCACGACGACATCCTCGGGGATAGGCACCTCGGCACCCCGAGATTCCATCATCGCAATAATGTCGCGCGCTTGCTCTACCAAATCGGGCTCAGCCAGCGAGCGGCCTATAGGAAGGCCCTTCGCAAGCATGAAGGTATTGGCAATACCCCCTCCAACAATTAATTGATCGACCTTCGAGGCCAGAGATTTAAGAATCGTGAGCTTCGTAGACACCTTAGAGCCCGCAACAATTGCAACCATGGGCCTCTTCGGGTTTTGTAGTGCTGCGGCCAATGCATCAAGTTCGGCGGCCATGAGTGGGCCAGCACAGGCGATTGGCGCGAACTTTGCTACCCCGTGGGTCGTTGCCTCAGCCCGGTGTGCTGTACCAAAGGCGTCGTTGACATAAATGTCGCAGAGGGATGCAATCTTCTTGGCCAACGCTTCGTCGTTTTTCTTCTCTCCGCGGTTCACCCTGCAGTTCTCGAGCAAGACCACCTCACCCGGATTGACCGAAAATCCGCCATCTACCCAATTGGCAATCAGCGGCACTTTTCGGTTGAGCAACTGAGCCAGCCGGGCAGCCACTGGCGCCAGAGAGTCTTCGGCCTTCAACTCGCCCTCCGTGGGGCGGCCCAGGTGTGAGGTCACCATGACCGCTGCGCCCTTGGCCAGTGCCTGCTCAATCGCGGGAATCGAGGCCCGTATGCGGGTGTCGTCCGTTATGACGCCTGCATCATCCTGAGGAACATTTAAATCAGCGCGAATGAAGACCCTTTTCCCTTCAAGCGGCAACTCTGTCATTCGCAAAAACCTCATGCAAGTCCTTTAAAAAAAAGTGGAACTTCTTTAATCGTGGGCACAATTCGATCCGGCGCAGCAGTCTCGATAGGCTGGCCCATGTTGTAGCCATAGGGTACTGCCCAACATAAAACGCCCGCCGCCTTCGCTGTCGCAATATCGATTGACGAATCCCCAACAAAGAGAGATTCCCCCACGCTCATGTTTAAGGCATCAAGACAATTGTAGATTACGGCAGGGTTAGGTTTTTTTACGGCGTAGGTATCGCCCGAGATTACCAAATCAAAAATAGAGGTGAGCCCATGGCGCTCCAGAATCCGCTCGGTAAATCGGCACTCTTTGTTGGTGATGATTGCCCGCTTCACTCCGAGCTCTTGCAAGCGCCCGAGGGTCTCCAGTACATCAGGATAAGGCTTACTGTCAGAGCCTGCACATTCAAAATAGTGGTGGATAAAAACCTCCATCACCTTCGCCCATTGAGCGTCGCTCGGCGCCTGGGCAACCGAATTCCAAGCCTGACGCATCATCCACCCCGTGCCATGGCCAATCCAGTTACGGACATCAGCCACGGAGACCCGCGGCAGCTGATAATGGTCGAGCGTACGGTTTGCGGACTCCGCTATTTCGCCAGCCGTATCCAGCAGCGTGCCATCCAAATCAAACATCACCAAGGCCATACCTTTACACCCCTCGCTAGGCTCGACGCTTTCGATCCATAAGTCGAAGAATCATGGGCGTAAAGATCAACTGCATCGCCAAGCCGATCTTGCCTCCAGGGATGACCAAGGTGTTAGGCCGAGTCATCATAGAGTTATGCAACATCGATAAGAGATACGGGAAATCAATCCCCTTGGGATTGGCAAAACGGATCACGACCATACTCTCGTCGGGGCTTGGAATATCGTTGGCAATAAAGGGATTCGAGGTGTCTACTGTGGGTACCCTTTGAAAATTAACATGACTGCGCGAGAATTGTGGGCAGATATGGTTAATGTAATCCGGCATTCGTCGCAGAATCGTATCGACGACTGCCTCTTGAGAATATCCTCGGGTCCGCTTGTCACGATGGAGTTTTTGTATCCACTCGAGATTGATGATCGGCACTACCCCCACCAGAAGATCAACATGTCGGGCAACGTCTGCATCAGGCCCGACATAACCGCCATGCAGACCCTCATAGAACAGCAGGTCAGCATCGGCTCGCATATCATTCCAAGGCGTGAAGGTTCCGGGTTCCTGGTGAAACTCTGACCCTTCGGCTGCATCATGAATGTACTTACGGACCTTTCCCTTACCGGTCTGCGCAAAGCGCTGGAAAATCTCTTCGAGCTCCTTTAAGAGATTCGCCTCTGGTCCAAAATGGCTGAAATTATTGTTTCCCGACTCTGTTCTCTTTTTTAACTCGGCACGCATCTCCATTCGATTAAACCGATGCATCGAATCGCCCTCAAGCACCTGGGCCTTTATGCCCTCACGCCGGAAAATATGCTGAAAGCTACTCATCGCTGTAGTCGTGCCGGCCCCGGAAGAGCCAGTTATTGCAACAATCGGATATTGGGCTGACATGCGAGTTCCCGCAATAAGTTATGGTCGAATCGATCGACAGATTAACTTATTGAAATAAGGATCGTTCCTTAAAGAGTGGAGAGGAATAACTCTTATCTTTCCCGGCATCGAACTCTTGGTGATAGCGCTCAATCCGCTCGACCTCATTACGTGATCCCATAATGACGGGAATTCGCTGATGGATCAGCTCAGGCGCTAACTCGAGAATCCTGCCGCGGCCGGTGCTGGCTATTCCGCCGGCCTGCTCAACCACCAACCCCATGGGATTGGCTTCGTACATTAGCCGCAAACGGCCGGGCCTACTCGGGTCTTTATTGTCTTTGGGGTACATAAAGATGCCACCGCGCATCAGAATTCGATGGATATCCGCCACCATGCTGGCAATCCATCGCATATTGAAATCACGGCCTCTGACATCGGTCTTGCCGGCCTTGCACTCGGAGACATAGCGTAAAACCGGAGGCTCCCAGAAGCGCTCGTTACTCGTATTGATTGCAAACTCACTGGAATCCGCAGGTACTTGGATATTGGCGTGGGTGAGGATGAAATCTCCAGCCTCCCGATCTAAGGTAAACCCATGGGTTCCCTTTCCCACTGTCAGAACAAACATTGTCGATGGCCCATAGAGCGCATAGCCCGCGGCGATCTGCTCCCGTCCTGGCCTTAGGTAATCGGCCATCACCACAGCACGATCCTTCGGTGCACGCAGAACTGAAAATATCGAACCGACTGAGACATTGACATCAATATTCGAGGATCCATCGAGAGGATCAAAGAGCGTGAGAAATGGGCCCCGCTTGTTACCCTCTACGGCAATCGGATTTTCCATTTCCTCAGAGGCAATTCCCGCAACAAGCCCTCCAAGCGAGAACGTATTTACGAATTCTGTGTTCGAAAGAATATCTAGTTTTTTCTG
>DBCQ01000072.1:24574-31757 GCA_002293155.1 Burkholderiales bacterium UBA954
TACAGAGATTGCCTTAACGGCAGAGGCTACATCAATCAGCAGTGCCGCCAGATTGCGGGCATCGGCGCTGCCCTCAAGCTCTTGAGTTAGAAATTTCGATAACGTTGTGTGGTCGAGGCGCATTTAAAGGCCCTCCGTCAAGACGCTTGTCGCACGTAAACCGTCTGCAGAGATCACGGCGCCCCTTAAGACTCTCGGATAAGAAGGCTTCATTACAGCCAATTAATAAGTTAAAGTCAATTATATTTAGACACTTTAAGCTTAAGCGCGTAGTGCAGCGCTTGGCTGAACAACTTCCAACCTTGCAAGATCTAAAATAGAAAAGACTCCCTCCATGGCACTGCCCATTCGGTGGCTTACAGAAAAACTCGCAATCGCTGGGCAGATCAGCCCTAGCGATCTATCTGAAATCGCAAGCTCAGGGTTTCAATCGGTGATCTGCAATCGACCTGATTTTGAATACGGGGCCGACCAGCCTACGGCAGAGTCTATTCAATCCGCAGCCGAACAAGCGGGCCTCAAATTTCGTTTTCTGCCCGTCACACCCGATGGCGGCACGGCGGCTAATGCCCAAGAGATGGGCGTCTTGCTCTCTGAAATGCCGCAGCCCATCCTTGCCTACTGTTACTCTGGTGGCCGATGTATGGCGCTGATCGGCCTTGCGGCGCGAATGGGGCATGCGATACCCGAGTAATTCTTGGTGCCCGGAGCCGGAATCGAACCGGCACGGCTTGCGCCCCAGGATTTTAAGTCCTGTATGTCTACCTATTTCATCATCCGGGCAGATATTGCTCAGATTTTACAGCCTCTAGGTCAATCACCTTTTGCGGGTCAAAAAATGGGTTCTCAAACTCCAACTCTTCGAAAGCTTTGACCTTGCCTAGGGTTGTTGCGTAACTACCCGGATTCGCAAGCACCCTGCACTTGCCCACCTGATAGTCAAAGCTGTCGTGTACATGGCCATGTATCCAGAAATCCGCCTTCGCAACCACATCATCAAGGTCGGACACAAAGGCCGCATTGCAGGGGTCCCCGCGAAATCGGGGATGAATACTGCCCCGGGAGGGTGCATGGTGTGTAATGACAACGGTACGACCATCAAATGGCTGGGAGAGTTTTTCATCGAGCCAAGCCCGTTCCCGCTGATGTAACTCAAAGGCCTGTTGGGCAGAAAACCCCTGCCCCACCTTTTGTACACCCATGATCTTCCGATGATCTGCAATTCGCGCCTCACACGCAAACATCGATGCGAGTTGGCGGCCGCCCGTGCCCATCAGCCGGTAGTCGGTCCACAGCGTGCAGCCCAGAAAGCGAACCCCCTGATCGATATATTCATCACAGGCCAAGACGATCATCGCCGTATCCTTCGCGGCCGCCTTTATTTTCTGGATCTGTGGCTCGATAGCGCAATCGTAGAACTCATGATTCCCCGGAACATAGAGCACGGGATGCGGCCAACGCCCGAATTTATCGACCATCTGGGTGCCGACATGAATATCACCCGCTAACACCAAGACATCTGCAAACGGCGTGTAGAGCCGATCAATACGTAAATGGTCAGGGAAACGCCGATTAAGGTATTCCAGGTGGAGGTCTGAGGCGAAGTGAATCTGCATTAGTAGCTCAGTTTACAATCGGCGCAATCGAATTGGAAACAAGTGGGATACGCCATGTCAGAACTTACGCAATATGTTGCAGCTGCGCTTTTCGCGATTGCTGTCTGCCACACCTTCGCCGCCAAGCTCTTTGAGAAGCTGGCCCACCGCTACCCGGCCCACCATGGCGTCTTCCATCTGCTCGGCGAGGTCGAGGCCGTATTCGGGTTTTGGTCGATCATTCTTTTTGCCTGGCTAATCTATGCCGAAGGCTTTTCAAAGGCCGTCGAATATGCCGACACACGCAACTACACTGAGCCTCTCTTTGTTTTTGCAATCATGGTCATTGCAGCCAGTAAGCCCGTCATGTTTGCGGCAAAGAAACTGGTGGAGTCCGTCGCCAACGCGTTGCCCATTAATATGGGCGTTGCCCGCTATTTTGTGTTGATGACCTTCGTCCCGCTGCTCGGCTCGTTTATTACAGAGCCTGCCGCCATGACACTGGGTGCGCTCATGCTTTTGCAGTACTTCCAGCAACGCGGATCAAATGTTTTTAAGTACGGAACAATCGGTGTCCTCTTTGTGAACGTGTCGATCGGCGGAACCCTAACCCACTTTGCCGCCCCTCCAGTGCTGATGGTTGCAGCGACCTGGAACTGGGATACCGTCTATATGTTTACCCATTTCGGCTGGAAGGCGGCAATTGCGGTTCTTATCAATGGCGCAGTTTTAACTATGCTATTTCGACAATATCTTACTGAGGCAGGTGAGCAGATCATCAAGGAGCGTGCGATGGCGGAATCGGAGCAGCTAGCCGTTCCGACCCCCCTGATTGCTGTGCATCTGCTCATGATCGCTGGCATTGTTTTATTCGCTCATCACGCACCAGTCTTTCTAGGTATCTTTCTTCTATTTATGGGCATTGCAACCGCCTATCCGCAGTACCAAGACCGGCTAATTCTTCGGGAAGGCCTGATGGTTGGATTTTTCTTAGCCGGCCTCGTTGTGCTGGGAGGTCTGCAATCCTGGTGGCTGCAGCCGTTACTAAGCCAGATGAGCCCGACATCGGTCTACTATGGCGCGACTGCGCTCACCGCAGTGACGGATAACGCGGCGTTAACCTATCTGGGCTCCCTCGTGCAGGGCCTGAGCGAAGAATTCAAGTATTCCTTAGTGGCAGGGGCTGTCACGGGCGGTGGATTGACCATTATCGCTAATGCGCCAAACCCTGCGGGTGCCTCCATTCTGCGCGGTCGTTTTGAAGACAACAACATTAATCCTGGAGCTTTATTCCTAGGGGCCCTACTGCCCACAGTTATTACGATTCTCTGCTTTCAGCTGTTACCCATGAGTCTGTAGCTCGAGGGCGCTAGCGCAGGAAATCCATTTCTAATCGAGCCCGCAAGTTACCAAGGGCCTCTAGCGATTCTGATAATTGGTCAATTTCATGCGAACTTAAGGGGTCTAAGGCCAAGACATTGGGTGAGACACCGCCTTGATCCGATTCGGCTGCCCGCAATGCGTAGGCGAGTTGCGCCTTTAGCCGATACTTCTGCAGAACGTTAAATGCATCCCGCATCATGTGGGACTCAGATTCTGACATTGCCCCATTCGCACAGAGGGCCTTTAAGCGCTGATCGGTCGCAGTTGCCGCCACCCCATGGGCCAGCGCCAACACCCTTGCAAAATAAACTACAGGAGCTGTCGCCCCACGCTTTGTGTCTAGCACTGAGGGGGCAAGCCACTCCATGAGATAACCCTGTTTGCGCATTGCACGAGCCACACTAATGGCGACCGGATTGCGGGTTAATCTAGCCACCGAATCACGCATCGCGTCCCCGGCCAGAGAGCGAATAAATAACTTATGTCCAGCCACCTGTAAGAAGATCCAACTGCGCAGCTCATCGGCAAGGCGAACCTCCCCGGATAGGCCGCGGAAATCAAAAAATATATTGGCGTCCAGCAAGGCTTCGGGCCTTGGAAACTTAAACCACTCGCTCACGTGCTGATGCCACTCCTCAACACTACGACACCACTTATCGTTCATTGCCATCACCCCGCCCTTGCAGAGCGGAAACCCCACCTCGGCAAGCCCGTGATTGATGGCGGCGGCTAACTGTTTGAAGGCCTCTCGATAACGCGGCCCATCACCTTCAAAAATAATGGCGTTATCTTGGTCGGTCGCAACCGTCTGCTCCTCCCGGCCCTCACTTCCCAAGGCAAGCCAACACCAGGTTGGCAGGGGGCCAAGCTCGGCCGATAGCCTCCGTTCGCAGATCGAAATTACCCGGCGCGTGAGCCCGTCGTTTAGGTGGCTCACCAGCCTAGCAAGCGCCGTCGCTGCAACGCCCTGGGCCATAAGGCGTCTGGCAAGGCCCAAGACTTCCCCAGCGCAGAGCTTCAAATCGGGGATCGACTCGGATTGCTCAATCGATGAGGAGAGAATCCTGAGGCTCGACTTTTGGAAATTAAAAAGATCTCGCTCGGAGACCAGCCCAACCAGAAACCCATGCTGCAACACAGGCAGGTGCCTTACCTTGTGACGGGCCATCATTAGCATAGCCTCCAGGGCCCCGCTGTCGGCATCGATCGTTTTAATACCCCGGCTCATGACTGCTTCAATCGGGGTGGATAGCGGCAGCTGAGGAAGGATCACCCGCTTAATTAAGTCATAACGGGTCAAAATGCCCTGAATCGCCCCAGTCTCGTCCGCGACCAGCATTGATCCGGTCATTTCCCGATCCATCGCCTGAAACACCTGCTGCAAGGACGTCTTTGGCAGACATACCAAGGGCGACTTACGAATCAACTCGCCTACCCGGATATCCATGGTGAGCTCCGTTAAATCGTGCTGCAGCGCATCAGACACCCATGGATCCCCTGAGTAGACATCTTGTGAATAGCACAGTACCCTGCGCTCCTAAGAAGAATTAGAACACCTCTGCGCCCGGGGATCAAAGCGCAGTTCGGTGCTGGTTTTAGCGTTAGAAGGGGACAATATTGCTGGGAATCGTGGTCGTCCTTAAGGGACTCGCCGAATTTGCCGGGCTCTTGCTACTTGGCCAGGGTCTAGTTTATGCATTGAGTTTCGGCAAACACGAGACAAACGGCGTCTATCGGTTTTTCCGCCTCATTACTTCCCCGGTTGTTCGGGTCGCCCGTTCGCTCACCCCAGGCAAAGTCGACGACCGCCACGTTCCCTTTGTCGCGCTGATGTTGTTGTTCTGGATCTGGCTCTTTCTCACCTACACCAAGTTCAGCATGATGCTGGAACAGGCCGCCTAAAATGAATAGAGTGAACGCTTGGTTTTATAAGCAGGTGGCGATTTGGGCGAGCGTGTTTAAGAAAAACGATATTGCGACCGAGTACTGGATTCGCGTGGCAGCCCTTAGACCAAGAGACCCCCAACCGTTCACAGTGGCTGCGCACTGCAAATCCGAGCAAGGCCGCTCGGCGCAAGCTGAGGCACTTCTTCGCAAAGCCCTTGAGGTCGACCCAGAATATTCCCCAGCCTGGTTTAACCTCGGATTCCTCCTGCAGAAACGGGAAGACCACGCAGAGGCAATCAAATGCTTTGATCAGGCCGCCCGATTCAACGAAAAACTCGACCGAGCCCATTATGGCCGAGCCTTGTCGTTGATCGCGCTTGACCGTTCTGAGGAGGCTAAAACCGCCCTTCAGCGGACGATCGATCTCCAGCCCATGAGCCCCTATGGCTACTACCAATTGGCAACCCTTCACCACAGGCTAGGAGATGAGAAAAGCTGCATCAAGTTGGTTCGAAAGCTCTCGAAGTTCGAACCCCAACTGGCTGCCCAACTTCAGAAAGAGACTGGCGTTGCAGCTGGCGTCGTAGACCCGTTTTCAAAATACCGAACCCAATAAGTCTGGCGGAGCTAAGCACCCCATTGAGCGCGGGACAGAATTGATCGTAAGAAGCGGCAGGATAAGCCGCAGGAGCAGTAAAAACACACTTCCCTTAGGAGGATTTTGATGGAATTAACTGAAAAACACCTAGCCTACTGGCGGGCGTTACTGCAAAAGACAGCCCTATTGCTTGCAATCTGGTTTGTCGTTACGTTTGTCGTGGGTTTTTATGCTCGCGAACTTTCTTTTAACTTTTTCGGCTGGCCGTTTGCTTTCTACATGGGAGCACAGGGTTCTTTAATCATCTACGTTCTAATCATCTGGTATTACGCCCGATCGATGAACCAAATTGATAAAGAATTCGGCGTTGCCGAGGCGGAGGAGGATTAAGCATGGAAACAACCAATACTTTTACCGCACCGAAATCACAGAAAGCCTTCACGGCGAACCTGAAGAAGGTCTACGGGTTCTATACCGGCGGCTTCATTGTGTTTTGCATTCTGCTCGGTATTGCCGAGCAAATGGGTCTGTCACGGGCCATGATGGGTTACGTCTTTTTGGGCGCAACCATATTGCTCTATGCCGGTATCGGAATCATGAGCCGCACCAACGACGCTGACGAATACTACGTCGCCGGCCGCCGCGTTCCCGCAGTATTTAACGGGATGGCGACGGGCGCCGACTGGATGTCTGCAGCCTCGTTTATCGGTATGGCGGGTGGTCTTTATGCCGGTGGCTACGGTGGCCTTGCCTTCATCATGGGCTGGACTGGCGGCTACGTTCTGGTGGCCATGTTCCTTGCGCCATTTCTGCGTAAGTTTGGCCAGTTCACGATCCCCGACTTCCTGGGCGCGCGTTACGGTGGGAACCTTCCTCGATTCATCGGTGTGGCAGTCGCCATTCTCTGCTCGTTCACCTACGTGGTGGCACAGATCTATGGCGTGGGCCTCATTACAACCCGTCTCACGGGTGTGACCTTTGAATTAGGCGTGTTTCTAGGCTTAGCGGGTATTCTGGTCTGCTCGTTCTTGGGCGGCATGAAGGCCGTGACCTGGACGCAGGTGGCCCAGTACATCATCTTGATTATTGCTTACATGATCCCGGTGGTGTGGCTCTCGGTTAAACAAACCGGCTTCCCAATCCCCCAATTGATCTACGGGCAGCAATTAATGAAGGTGACCGAGCTTGAGAAAAAGATCACTGCCGACCCCAAAGAGATCGAAGTACGCCAGATCTTCAAAGACCGTGCAGCCGCAGCGAACGAGAAGCTAAAAGACGTAAAAGCCTCCTACGCGGCAGATAAAGCCGTTCTTGAAAAGCGTGTAGCTGAACTCACCTCTGCGAAAGCAAAAGACGAGGCAGCGATCAAGGCTGCACAAGAAGCACTTGCCAAATTTCCCGACGAAGCTGCCTACACCAAGGGCTTAAACGGGCAGAAGGCTGGTGCTGCGCGTGCAAATCCGCCGCTACCCCACGCAACCGCATTTCCTGGCAAAGACGAGGCCGCCCAGAACAAAGCGCGTAAGAATTTCCTAGCGCTGATTTTCTGCTTGATGGTTGGTACCGCAGCACTGCCCCACATCCTGATGCGTTTTTACACAACGCCATCAGTGCGTGAGGCACGTAATTCGGTCACCTGGTCGTTGTTCTTCATCTTCCTGCTTTACTTCTCGGCACCTGCACTGGCCGTACTGGTGAAGTTTGTGATGTACAACGATAT
>DBCQ01000072.1:31796-33919 GCA_002293155.1 Burkholderiales bacterium UBA954
GCATGGGTTCAGAACTGGTCAAAGGTTGATCCAGGCCTGCTCTCCATCGTTGACTTCAACAAAGATGGCATCGTTCAGCTGGCAGAGGTCTCGATTGGGGCGGACATTGTTGTTCTGGCGACCCCAGAGATCGCAGGCCTGCCCTTCGTCGTCTCGGGCATGGTGGCTGCGGGCGGTCTTGCGGCAGCGCTATCAACCGCCGACGGTCTGCTCCTGACGATGGCCAACGCGCTTTCACACGACGTGTACTACAAAATGATCGATCCTTCGGCGCCTGTTGCCCGTCGTGTGATGATCTCCAAAACGATGCTTCTAGTCGTTGCCGTGTTGGCGGCCTTGGTTGCACAGCAAAAACCTGCTGACATTCTCTTCCTGGTGTCTGCGGCGTTCTCGTTTGCGGCGGCTGGCTTCTTCCCGGCTCTCGTCATGGGTATCTTCTGGAAGCGCACGACCGGAATTGCCGCAAGCCTAGGCATGCTCGCTGGTGTCGGAATCACGTTCTACTACATGATTCTGAATCAGCCATGGCTGCGCGATGTGTTCTTCGGCATCCCCCGTTCAGCACCGATCGTCAACGAGTGGTTTGAAATCTCAGCGATTTCTGCCGGCCTCTTTGGCGTGCCGCTGGGCTTTGCTGTGATCATTATCGTAAGTCTGATTACACCCGCACCAAGCCGCCAGATCCAAGATCTGGTGTCTTCGGTCCGCTACCCAGACCTGAAAATGGCGAAGTAATGGTGCGCTAGCACCCTGACACTCCGGAGAACCCCTTCTTTCGGAGTGTTGTAAGGCCAAAGCCCGCTGATCCCCAGCGGGCTTTTTTTTATTCTTCTAAAAGAGTCTTTAGTGACACCTCACGTGCGTTAAACTATCGCTACGAGCTAGGGGTGACCGTTTGTGCGGTCTGAGAAATACCCTCGAACCTGATCCGGCTGATACCGGCGTAGGGAAGCATCTGTCGATTACCCCTCCTCTCGCGACTTTTTTTACTAGTTTGGCTCTGTGATCTTGTAACGCCGAGTGCGGCCTGATCGCAGAACGTAAACCTTATGAAAGCGAGCACGGTTTGGGGGCACCCCGAAAAATATTATCGATCGCAGGCTCTGATAGCGGAGGTGGCGCTGGTATTCAGGCGGATCTCAAAACTATTGCAGCGCTAGGCTGCTATGGTCTGACCGCAATCACGGCCCTCACCGCACAAAACACCCAGGGAGTCCGTGCAATCCATGCGCCCGAGCCCAGCTTTCTGGAGTCCCAGCTGTCGGCGGTTCTCGATGATATCGGCGCCGATGCCGTGAAAATCGGAATGCTGCATTCCCCTGAGATCGTGGATGTGGTGGCAAGACTACTCACCGCGTATGGCTGCTCAAATATCGTTTTAGATCCCGTGATGATCGCCACAAGTGGTGACCTGCTCATCACGCCAAAAACACAAGAGGAGATTGTTGGTAGGCTATTTCCGATGGCTGCGGTTGTCACGCCGAACTTGGATGAACTCTCTTTATTGGTGGGAGAACCCATCACGCGGCCCAACCAATTCGAAGCGGCCGCTCGAAAAATACTGTCCATGGGCTGCTCGGCCGTATTGATCAAGGGCGGACACCTTGATCAACCCCAGCTTGTTGATGTGCTGTTCGAGCGGGTGGAGCGCCCCACTTCAGAAAACACACTCCAGAATCCGATTGCCTTACAAGTTACCGAGATTACAAACCCAAAAATTGATACACGAAATCTCCATGGCACAGGCTGCACGCTTTCGTCAGCAATTGCATGCTTTTTAGCCCAGGGCTATCCCTTGCGAAACGCGGTTAAAGGCGGGCAAGACTATGTCTATCGGGCAATTGCATCGGCAGTGACAATGCGTATTGATCAAGCCTGGAATTCCAACCCACAAGCATCAACACACGCGAAGGGCCACGGCCCCATCAATCACGGCTTTGCGCCACAACCTATGACACTATCAGGAGACTAACCATGGCTGTTAATCCACAATTTCTTGCTGCTACAGCAAGCGTAGACCAGAGTGCTATCGCACCGTTTCCTAATAGCGAAAAAGTCTATATCGCAGGATCGCGCCCTGACCTTCGGGTGCCCTTTCGAAAAATCACCCAAGAAGATACGCC
>DBCQ01000055.1:0-4695 GCA_002293155.1 Burkholderiales bacterium UBA954
CGGCACCACGCCGCCCTTGATCGCATCGACAAACTCGTAGCCTTTGCCCTCAGGCTGGGGCTCGATTTTTAACCAGACATGACCATACTGGCCCTTACCGCCAGACTGCTTGACGTACTTTCCTTCAATCTCAACGGGCTTACGGATTGTTTCGCGGTAGGCGACCTGTGGCTTACCCACCGTTGCCTCTACGCCAAACTCCCGCTTCATGCGATCAACAATGATCTCGAGATGCAACTCGCCCATCCCTGAAATAATCGTCTGGCCCGACTCCTCGTCAGAGCGCACACGAAAGGATGGGTCTTCACGGGCGAGACGGCCCAACGCGATACCCATCTTCTCTTGATCTGCCTTCGTTTTGGGCTCTACAGCCTGAGAAATTACAGGCTCTGGGAATACCATCCGCTCAAGAATAATTTCGGAATCTGGATCGCAGAGGGTTTCACCGGTTGTGACCTCTTTCAAGCCGACGCAGGCGGCAATGTCACCCGCCAAGACCTCAGTGATTTCCTCTCGGTTATTGGCGTGCATCTGCAACACCCGGCCGATACGCTCTTTTTTGCCCTTGATCGGGTTGTAGACGGTGTCGCCCGACTTTAAAACGCCAGAATAGACTCGGATAAATGTGAGCTGTCCGACAAAAGGATCTGTCATGAGTTTGAATGCAAGCGCAGAAAACTTCTCTTTGTCATCTGCTTTACGGCTTGCCGGCTGCTCACGGTCGTCGAGGCCTTCGACATCCGGGATGTCAACAGGCGAGGGCAGGAAATCGATCACCGCATCGAGCATGCGTTGGACGCCTTTGTTTTTAAAGGCCGTGCCGCACAACATCGGTTGAATTTCAGCAGCAATCGTACGGGTCCGAATGCCAAGCTTAATATCGTCGTCGCTCAGGTCGCCCGATTCGAGGTATTTGTTCATGAGCTCTTCAGAGGCCTCAGCAGCAGCCTCGAGCATTTTTTCTCGCCACTCTTTGGCCGATGCGAGAAGTTCTTGGGGGATCTCCTGGAACTCAAACTTCATCCCCTGAGAGGCCTCATCCCAGAGGATGGCCTTCATTTTGATGAGGTCGACTACGCCAGTAAAGTTTTCCTCAGCACCAATTGGGATGACAATGGGTACTGGATTAGCACGCAAACGCGCCCGCATCTGATCCACAACTTTAAAAAAGTTAGCGCCGGTCCGATCCATCTTGTTGACAAAGGCAAGCCGGGGGACTTTGTATTTGTTAGCTTGGCGCCAAACAGTCTCAGATTGTGGCTGAACACCGCCAACCGCGCAGTAGACCATACAGGCACCGTCAAGTACACGCATCGAGCGTTCTACCTCGATCGTAAAATCAACGTGTCCCGGGGTGTCAATAATATTGAATCGGTGCTCGGGGTAGGACATGTCCATCCCCTTCCAAAAGCAGGTGGTGGCCGCCGAGGTGATCGTAATTCCACGCTCTTGCTCCTGCTCCATCCAGTCCATCGTGGCTGCGCCATCGTGGACTTCGCCGATCTTGTGATTAACGCCTGTGTAGAAAAGAATTCGCTCAGTAGTCGTCGTTTTACCTGCATCAATGTGCGCACTGATACCAATATTCCGATAACGCTCAATCGGGGTCTTGCGAGCCATAAAAAATCCTGCTGTTAAATTAGAGGTTAGAAACGGAAATGTGAGAAAGCCTTGTTGGCTTCGGCCATACGATGGACTTCATCACGTTTTTTCACTGCGCCACCGCGACCCTCCGCAGCCTCCAAGAGTTCACCCGCCAGACGCAAATTCATTGATTTCTCGCCACGTTTTTTCGCAGCTTCGCGCAACCAACGCATTGCGAGCGCAGAGCGTCGGGATGGCCGCACTTCGACGGGCACCTGATAGTTTGCACCGCCCACGCGACGGCTCTTGACCTCAACCGCAGGCTTGGCATTTGTCAGTGCCTGGTGAAAAATCTCAATCGGATTTTTGTTGGCCTTCTTTTCAATGAATTCAAAGGCGCCATAAACGATTCGCTCAGCCACAGCCTTCTTTCCATGCAGCATCACGACGTTGATGAATTTTGAAACATCTTCGCTCCCAAACTTTGGGTCAGCGAGAACAATGCGTTTTGGTACTTCGCGACGACGAGGCATCTCTTCTTTTCCTTATTCAGTTGTGCCACTCGGCATCAGATGTTGCAGAGTGACCCGACTCAGCACGAACTTCTCTTGTCTGAGTCCTTACGTAGCCACATGTTCCAGAGAATTCAATCCCTGCCCCACATGACCGGACTATTGACCGAAACGATTCAACTGGTTTCGGTGGTTTAAAACCTAAAACAGCAGATTAGGCAGCCTTCGGCCGCTTCGATCCGTACTTCGATCGGGACTGCTTACGATCCTTAACGCCCTGGAGGTCAAGGGATCCCCGCACGATGTGATAGCGAACCCCCGGAAGATCTTTCACACGCCCACCGCGAATCAGTACGACGGAGTGCTCTTGGAGGTTGTGGCCTTCGCCGCCGATGTAGCTAATCACCTCAAACCCGTTCGTGAGGCGGACTTTGGCGACTTTTCGCAACGCCGAGTTCGGCTTTTTGGGAGTGGTCGTGTAGACACGGGTACAGACACCACGACGCTGCGGGCTAGAGTTCAGCGCCGGACTCTTACTTTTTACAACTTCAGAGGTCCGGGGTTTGCGGACCAACTGGTTAATGGTGGGCATGGTTCTTGATCTCTTGAAAAAATTTTTCTAAATCGCCTACTTCGCAAAATCGCGAAAAGCCTTCGATTTTCAGGGTTTTACGCACATACTGTCAAGCAAAAACACCCCTGCGAGTTGTTTGTCTGTCAAATTAGGGACGGATTAACAAATCGCAGGAGTTTATCGTCAGGAAGCCGAAGTCTCCTGGGTTGAATCAGTCGCCGGCAAGTCTCCCGCGGGGCTAGCCGACACTTCTTCTGTCCCCAATTCCTCCGAGTCTCCCCCTGAGAACAGCGCCTCAGCATCAATCGCCGCCTGTTGCGCAGCAGTCTGAGCCTCGGCCGCCTCGATCGCCTCACGCTCTTTTCGAGCCTTGTGGTACGCCAATCCAGTACCCGCAGGAATCAGCCGTCCAACGATGACGTTCTCTTTTAGGCCACGTAACTCATCGCGCTTGCCCATGATTGCAGCCTCGGTCAAGACCCGGGTGGTCTCTTGGAAGGACGCCGCAGAGATAAAGGAGTCAGTCGATAAGGACGCTTTGGTAATACCCAAGAGCTTGTTTTCGTAGACTGCTGGCCGTTTCTCCTCCGCCGCCGCACGATCATTCTCGTCAAGTAACTCGGATCGCTCGACCTCCTCGCCATTAATGAACCGCGTATCTCCTGCATCTGTAACACGTACGCGCCGCAACATCTGGCGAACGATCACCTCAATGTGCTTGTCATTGATTTTCACACCCTGGAGTCGATAGACATCCTGGACCTCATCAACGATATATCGTGCGAGAGCCTCAACACCCAGCAGACGCAGAATGTCTTGTGGATCAGCTGGGCCGTCCACAATCAGTTCGCCCTTGTTCACGATCTGACCATCATGGACCAACACACTCTTCTCCTTGGAGATCAAGGACTCATGTGCCACGCCGTCCATATCGGTGATGACGAGACGCTGCTTACCCTTGGTGTCCTTACCAAATGACACCGTGCCCGTGACCTCTGCAAGCATCCCGGCATCCTTTGGAGATCGGGCCTCAAACAACTCAGCCACCCTCGGTAAGCCCCCTGTGATGTCACGTGTCTTCTGTGATTCCTGAGGAATACGCGCAAGGACTTCTCCCACCGCGACATCCTGTCCATCGCGAACCGTAATCAGCGCACCAACCGGGAATGAGATATTCACACTGTGATCCGTGCCAGCGATTTTTGCCTCATCACCTTTCGCATCAATGAGTTTGACCTGTGGACGTACGCCTTTGACTTGAGCACCACCACGACGCTTTGCATCAATCACCACCAGGGTTGACAACCCGGTAATGTCATCGATCTGCTTGGCAACGGTCACGCCCTCTTCCACGTTTTCGAACTTCACGCGGCCGGCATACTCTGTAATGATCGGTCGCGTCAACGGATCCCAGGTTGCAAGCAAAGCACCTGCCTTCACCGTCTTGCCATCCATCGATAACAGGGTTGCACCATACGGTACCTTGTGGCGCTCTCGCTCTCGGCCATTGTCATCCGTAATCAACACCTCTCCCGAACGGGAGATGACAACGGGCTCACCTTTTGCATTCGTGACATAACGCATGGTTGGGGTGAATCGAATCATGCCATTCGATTTTGCCTCGACACCACTTGAGGCCGCAGTACGCGAGGCGGCCCCGCCAATGTGGAAGGTCCGCATTGTTAACTGGGTACCCGGCTCACCAATCGATTGGGCTGCAATCACACCTACAGCCTCACCGACGTTCACCATATGGCCTCGACCAAGATCACGGCCATAACATTTTCCACACAGGCCAAACCGTGTGTCGCAGGTCAGCGGTGTACGGACCCGGACTTCGTCAATCCCAAGGCGCTCAATTTCCTCTACCGCATCTTCATCGAGGAGCTTACCCGCCTCATAGAGCGTTTCCTGAGACTCCGGGTTCACCACTTCAGCCGCCGTTACTCGACCAAGTATTCGATCGCGAAGGGCCTCGATGACCTCACCGCCCTCAACTAGGGCTTTCATATTGATGCCGTTCAG
>DBCQ01000055.1:4803-14974 GCA_002293155.1 Burkholderiales bacterium UBA954
CCCTTACGGGCACCGTGGGTCGAAATAAAGTACTGCAATACATTGAGCCCCTCGCGGAAATTAGCCGTGATGGGTGTCTCGATAATTGAGCCGTCGGGCTTTGCCATTAGACCGCGCATTCCAGCCAGCTGACGGATCTGGGCTGCCGAACCACGGGCTCCAGAGTCAGCCATCATGTAGATCGAGTTGAACGACTCCTGGCGAACGTCCTTGCCTTGCCGATCTTTAACGGGCTCACTGGCCAGCTGCGTCATCATGGCTTTGCCGACGTCATCGCCTGCTCGGCCCCAGATGTCCACGACCTTGTTGTACCGCTCACCCTGGGTGACAAGACCTGAGGCGTACTGCTGTTCAATCTCCTTCACCTCTTTCTCAGCCTTGGCCAGGATGTCGACCTTCTGGGGCGGCACCAGCATGTCATCAACGCAGATCGAGATGCCCGCCCGTGTCGCTAATGCAAAACCCGACTGCAGTAACTTGTCTGCAAGGATCACCGTATCGCGCAATCCGCAACGACGGAATGAGACGTTAATCAGCCGTGAGATTTCCTTTTTCTTTAACGCCTTGTTCATATGAACAAACGACAAACCAGGCGGCAGAATCTTGGAAAGTATTGCACGCCCAACCGTCGTCTCGTAACGGGTTACCTTCGGAGTCTTCGCTTTTGTTGTGGGGTCAATATCAACTTCGGAGATACGGACAAAAATCTTGGTGCCCAACTCCACCTGACGATTGCCATAGGCGCGCTCTACCTCGGCAACATCTGCGAAGAACATCCCCTCGCCTTTGCCGTTAACCCGTTCACGGGTCGTGTAGTAGAGGCCCAACACGATATCCTGCGAGGGAACAATCGACGGCTCCCCGTTAGAGGGGAACAACACATTGTTCGAGGCCAGCATCAGCGTACGCGCTTCCATCTGCGCTTCGATCGACAGGGGTACGTGGACCGCCATCTGGTCGCCGTCGAAGTCAGCGTTGAAGGCCGCACAGACTAAGGGGTGTAACTGAATCGCTTTGCCCTCAATCAGAACGGGCTCAAAGGCCTGAATACCTAAACGATGCAGTGTCGGTGCCCGGTTAAGCAGTACTGGATGCTCACGAATAACCTCTTCCAGAATATCCCAGACTTCCGGAACCTGTTGCTCAACAAGCTTCTTTGCTGCCTTGATGGTGGTCGCCATACCCCGCAACTCGAGCTTATTGAAGATGAAAGGCTTAAACAGTTCAAGGGCCATTAGCTTGGGAAGACCGCACTGATGCAGCTTGAGCGTTGGTCCAACCACGATGACGGAACGGCCAGAATAGTCCACACGCTTACCCAGAAGGTTTTGACGGAAACGCCCGCCCTTACCTTTAATCATGTCTGCAAGCGACTTGAGTGGTCGCTTGTTCGCGCCTGTCATCGCCTTGCCACGACGGCCGTTATCCAGCAAGGAATCCACTGCCTCCTGGAGCATCCGTTTTTCATTGCGCACAATAATGTCAGGCGCCTTTAGCTCCAAGAGTCGACGCAGTCGGTTGTTACGGTTAATCACCCGACGGTAGAGATCATTGAGGTCAGAGGTCGCGAAACGGCCACCATCCAGCGGGACCAGAGGACGAAGTTCGGGCGGCAACACAGGCAACACCTCAAGGATCATCCAGTCGGGTTTTACACCAGACTTATCAAAGCCCTCAAGAACTTTGAGGCGCTTTGCGATTTTCTTAATCTTCGCCTCTGAAGAGGTCTCAGCCAATTCAGTCCGGAGCTTCTCAATCTCATTTTTAAGATCAATTTCACGCAATAATTCCCGAATACCCTCGGCACCCATCATGGCGACAAAGCCATCACCGTACTGCTCTTGCTTGGCCAGGTAGTCATCCTCGGTCATAATCTGGCCGCGCTTAAGCGGCGTGACATCCGGATGGATCACAACAAAGGCTTCGAAGTAGAGAACCCGCTCGATATCACGCAGGGTCATGTCGAGAACCATACCAAGACGAGACGGTAGCGACTTCAGAAACCAGATGTGCGCAACGGGGCTTGCCAAGTCAATATGGCCCATTCGTTCCCGGCGGACTTTTGTTAGGGTGACCTCAACGCCGCACTTCTCGCAGATCACACCGCGATGCTTCAATCGTTTGTACTTACCGCATAAGCACTCATAGTCTTTTACGGGGCCAAAAATCTTGGCGCAGAACAATCCATCCCGCTCTGGTTTAAATGTCCTGTAGTTGATGGTCTCGGGTTTTTTTACCTCGCCATAAGACCAAGAACGGATCTTCTCCGGCGATGCCAAACCAATTTTAATTTTGTCGAAAACCTGGTCTTGCTGAACCTGTTTAAATAAGTCGAGTAGCGCTTTCATTGAACACCCTCACAAAGAAATTTTTGGATTGCAAGGGGCCGTGGCCCCCTGCAATTACTGCAATACACGTTATTGGCTTAACTGCGTTCGAGATCGATATCTATTCCTAGCGATCGAATTTCTTTCACCAGTACGTTAAAGGACTCCGGCATACCTGCATCGATCGTATGCTCGCCTTTCACCAGGTTTTCATAGACCTTAGTTCGGCCGCTGACATCGTCTGATTTCACGGTCAGCATTTCCTGCAATACATACGATGCGCCATACGCCTCGAGGGCCCAGACCTCCATCTCGCCAAACCGCTGGCCACCAAACTGCGCTTTTCCGCCGAGCGGCTGCTGGGTCACCAAGGAATAAGGTCCGGTAGAGCGTGCATGCATTTTGTCGTCAACCAAATGGTGCAGCTTGAGCATATGCATGTAGCCGACAGTCACCGTGCGATCGAAGGCCTCGCCATTGCGTCCGTCGAATAGCTGTACCTGGGTTCGTGTCGCCGTAAGCCCGATTCGAGCCGCGACATCATCCGGGTAAGCCAACTCCAACATATGTCGGATTTCTTTTTCTGAAGCACCGTCAAACACTGGGGTTGCAAATGGCGTCCCATCTTTTAGATTCGACGCAAGTTCGATCACTTCCTTATCAGAGAGTGATTTGAGATCTTCTGGGTGACCACTTGAGTTGTAGACCTTATCCAGATACTTGCGCACCTCGTTGGCTGAGGATTGCGCCTCAAGCATGTCCCCGATCCGCTGGCCAATTCCCTTTGCCGCCCAGCCCAGATGGGTTTCGAGGATCTGGCCCACGTTCATCCGGGATGGGACACCAAGGGGGTTTAAGACAATATCGACCGGAATGCCATCGGCCATATACGGCATGTCTTCGACAGGAACAATCCGAGAGACAACACCTTTGTTGCCGTGACGACCAGCCATCTTGTCGCCCGGCTGCAGACGGCGCTTCACGGCAAGATAGACCTTAACCATCTTTAAGACACCCGGCAGGAGTTCATCGCCCTGAGTCAGTTTCTTATGCTTTTCTTCAAAGGCAAGATCAAACTGACGGCGCTTGGCCTCAATGGATTCCTTTAGACTCTCTAGCTGCTGGGCGGCCGACTCATCCGACAGCCGGATATCAAACCATTGATAGCGATCGATATCCGCGAGGTAGGCCGCATCGATCGCCGTTCCTTTGGCGATTTTCTTAGGCCCGCCGTTTGCAGGCTTGCCGATGAGATGCTTCTCAATCCGCTGAAAGGTATCGGTCTCAACAATACGCAACTGATCATTTAAATCCAGACGGAATCGACGCAGTTCATCATCGATGATTTGCTGAGCCCGTTTATCGCGAGCAATCCCCTCCCGCGTGAAGACCTGAACATCAATGACTGTTCCGCTCATACCCGAGGGAACGCGCAGAGAGGTATCTTTGACATCAGATGCTTTCTCACCAAAAATCGCCCGTAGCAATTTCTCTTCCGGTGTCAGCTGCGTCTCGCCTTTGGGCGTCACTTTTCCAACTAAGACGTCGCCCGCCTGGACTTCGGCGCCAACATAGACAATGCCTGACTCATCGAGCCGGCCGAGCTGGCCTTCAGAGAGGTTAGAGATATCCCGGGTAATCTCTTCGGGACCTAACTTAGTATCACGCGCCAAAATCGAGAGCTCTTCAATGTGCACAGACGTGTAGCGGTCATCGGAGACCACCCGCTCTGAGATTAGAATCGAATCCTCGAAGTTGTATCCATTCCAAGGCATAAACGCGACCAGCATGTTTTGACCCAGTGCGAGTTCGCCTAAATCTGTTGAAGCGCCGTCGGCAATGACATCCCCACGGCCCACAACATCTCCACGCTTAACAATAGGCCGCTGGTTAATGTTGGTGTTCTGGTTCGAACGGGTGTACTTATTCATGTTGTAAATATCAACACCCGACTCGCCTGGCGTTGTCTCGTTATCGTTGACACGAATCACGACACGACGAGAGTCAACGTAATCGACGAATCCACCGCGACGGGCTTGGACCACCGTGCCCGAGTCCACCGCACAGGTCCGCTCAATTCCCGTTCCAACCAGTGGCTTCTGCGGACGCAGGCAGGGGACTGCCTGTCGTTGCATGTTCGACCCCATCAAGGCCCGGTTTGCATCGTCGTGCTCGAGAAAGGGAATCAACGACGCAGCAACCGACACGATCTGTGAGGGTGCGACATCCATATACTCAACTTTATCGATCGTTGAAAGGGTGGTCTCACCATTGACTCGGACCGAAATCAGATCCCCCGTGAGTTTTCCCTTGGCATCAATCTCGGCATTCGCCTGCGCAATGATGTAGCGGCCTTCCTCGATTGCCGAGAGGTACTCGATCTTATCGGTGACTTTTCCGTCATCAACTCTACGGTAAGGCGTCTCTAAGAACCCGTATTCGTTAAGCCGTGCATATAAGGCCAGTGAATTAATCAGGCCGATGTTTGGCCCCTCTGGGGTTTCGATTGGGCAGACCCGACCGTAATGGGTCGGATGGACGTCGCGGACCTCAAAGCCCGCGCGTTCCCGGGTCAGGCCGCCTGGGCCCAATGCCGAGACGCGACGCTTGTGGGTAATTTCCGATAATGGGTTGGTCTGATCCATGAACTGCGACAGCTGTGAGGAGCCGAAGAATTCGCGAATCGCCGCAGTAATTGGCTTACTGTTAATTAAATCGTAGGGCTGCAGATTATCGGCTTCAGCCTGACCAAGTCGTTCCCGAACTGCGCGCTCTACGCGCACCAGGCCCGAACGAAATTGGTTCTCCGCCAACTCACCGACACAGCGGACGCGACGATTCCCGAGGTGATCAATATCATCGATTTCACCGCGGCCATTGCGCAGAGACACGAGCAGCTTGATCGTGTCAAGAATGTCCTCGTTGGTGAGGGTCATCGTGCCCGTCACCTCTTCACGACTTAAGCGACGATTGAACTTCATCCGTCCCACCGCCGATAAATCATAAGAATCTGGGTTAAAGAACAGGCGTTCAAACAACATCTGAACGGCATCTTCTGTGGGCGGCTCGCCCGGGCGCATCATGCGATAGATCGCTACCCGAGCAGAAATCTGGTCAGGGGTTTCATCAACCCGCAGAGTCGATGACATATAGGGGCCTTGATCAAGATCATTCGTGTAGAGCGTCTTAATCTCGCGAACCTTCGCCTCGCGCAGTTTGGCGAGAAGCTCTTCGGTGATCTCTTCGTTCGCCTTGGCGACAATCTCTCCGGTCTCAGCATCAATAATGGCGTGGGCCAATACACGGCCTAAGAGGTAATCATCAGGGACGCTAATACGTTTTAGGCCAGATTTCTCAATATCGCGAATATGTTTCGCGTTAATCCGCTTGTCACGGCCAACAATCACGTTGCCGGCTTTATCCACAATATCGAAACGCGATTGCTCGCCACGTAGACGATCCGCCACCAAATCCATCTGAGCCCCATCCGGCATGAGTTGGAAATGATCAAAATCAAAGAAGTGCGCAAGGATCTGTTCGACGGTGAGGCCAATAGCCTTCAGCAGAATTGTCACCGGCATCTTGCGACGACGGTCCACTCGGAAATACAGAATATCTTTTGGATCAAATTCAAAATCCAACCAGGAGCCACGGTAAGGAATCACACGGGCTGAGAACAGCAGCTTTCCAGAGCTGTGGGTCTTGCCGCGGTCGTGCTCAAAAAATACGCCCGGCGAACGATGGAGCTGGCTCACGATAACCCGCTCGGTTCCGTTGATGACAAAGGAACCGTTGTCGGTCATTAGCGGAATATTGCCCATGAAGACTTCTTTCTCACGGATCTCTTTCACCGTTGGCTTGGCAGCCTCTCGGTCATAGATCTTTAGGCGCACCTGTGCCCGAATCGGGGCTTCAAATGTCTGACCCCGGAGTTGACACTCTCGCACATCAAAAGCGGGCGTTCCCAGAGTGAAATGTAGAAAATCGAGCTCAGCCATACCGTTATGGCTTTTGATTGGAAAAATTGACTGAAAAGCAGCCTCAAGCCCCTGGAGCTTGCGCTCTGTTGGAGGAACTTCTTGCTGCAAAAATGCCCGATAGGAGGCCAGCTGCGTGGCCAAGAGATAGGGGATCTCTAAAACGGGTTTGCGTTTTGCAAAACTCTTACGAATACGTTTCTTTTCGGTGAAGTTGTACGCCATCACGGCTCCTTTTGGGAAAACCTCAGTTATTTGATAAGACCTCTACAAGCCCACTGCGCTGCTTACCATTCCGAGCTATGCGATATCGACGTAGATTCGTGACTGCATCGATATGGCGTAGCTCGCATCTCGCGGGCGACCGAGTAACTCGATAACCCGCGAGAGACGATGCCGACTGGCCGAATTACTTCACTTCGACTTTTGCGCCTGCCTCTTGAAGCTGCTTGACTAATGCATCGGCGTCGGCTTTGCTAACGCCTTCCTTGACTGGCTTGGGTGCACCATCAACCAGATCTTTAGCTTCTTTTAAGCCCAGACCTGTTGCAGCGCGGACAACTTTAATGACTTCTACCTTCTTGTCACCAGCGGCGGCCAAGATAACGGAGAACTCCGTCTTCTCTTCTACTGGCGCTGCACCGCCACCCGCTGCTGGGCCTGCAGCAACGGCGACGGTTGCGGCAGCGGCTGAAACGCCAAACTTCTCTTCCATGGCTTTGATGAGCTCTGATAACTCAAGAACGGACATCGCGCCGATTGCATCCAACAATTGATCTTTATTCATTTAAAAAACTCCAGATTACGGTTCAGTTAAAAATGGTCTTAGTTAGGCGGATTGCGATTCACGTTGCGTCTTCAAAGCAGCCACCGTCCGAACAAACTTTGACGGTACTTCGTTGAGAGTCCGCACGAACTGCGCAACCGGGGCCTGCATCGTGCCGAGCAGCTTGCTGAGTAACTCATCCCGTGACGGCATCGAGGCAA
The DNA here is from genome assembly GCA_002293155.1 of Burkholderiales bacterium UBA954. GTDB lineage: Bacteria > Pseudomonadota > Gammaproteobacteria > Burkholderiales > Burkholderiaceae_A > Lacustribacter > Lacustribacter communis. The sequence goes on from DBCQ01000055.1 coordinate 12,095, forward strand.
GAGCCTTAACACCAGCAGCGTCCATAAGGTAGTTCGGCATTGCACCCGCTTTGATGACGAAGACCTCATTGGCTTTTGCAAAATCATTCATGACTTTTGCGGCAGCCACAGGGTCTGTGGAGATACCGTAGATCAGAGGGCCGACCATTTTGTCAGCCAACATCTCAAACGGTGTTCCAGCAACTGAACGTCTGACCAGTGTGTTTTTCAACACACGAAGATAAACGCCGGCGTCGCGCGCCTTCTTGCGGAGCTCGGTGATATTGGCCACATCAAGACCACGGTACTCTGCGAGGATCACCGACTGGGCCTGCGCTAACTGCGCGCTGACATCGTCGATCACCACTGCTTTCGCTTCGCGGTTTAGTGCCACATTTCACTCCTTCTCAGTGTTTCTTCTCCCGGGGGAGTTGAAACGGTTGAAACCGGCGAGACCTGAAAGTTTTCGATGAACAACCACTACCTTACCCATCGTATTCTGTCGGGATCGCCATCTGCGTTGGGCGGGAAACCAACAACTCCCTCATTAAGTTCAGCCTTAAAGCGCCAAACCCCAACGGTCTTTGACAACCTGCAGACCGTCACCGCAGTGACAATCTGCAGCCCAAAGTCTTTACTGCGTAGTCGCCAAAATTGATGCCTGATCGATCCGGATTCCAGGACCCATCGTTGTTGAAATCGCAACCTTGCGCAGATAAACGCCTTTTGATGACTGCGGTTTCGCACGATTCAACGCCTCAATCAATGCCACTAAATTCGTTTTAAGTGCCTCTGCATCGAACGATGCCTGACCGATCGTGCAGTGGACAATGCCGGCCTTATCAGTCCGGTACTGGACTTGACCCGCCTTGGCATTTTTCACGGCCTGCGCGACATCCGCAGAGACGGTTCCCACTTTCGGATTCGGCATGAGGCCACGTGGACCGAGAATCTGGCCCAAGGTTCCAACAATTCGCATCGTGTCGGGTGAGGCAATCAAGATGTCAAAATCGATCTGGCCCGCCTTAATCCGCTCAGCCAAATCATCCATTCCGACAATATCAGCGCCTGCCGCTTTTGCAGCCTCCGCCTTTTCACCCTGCGCAAAAACGGCCACACGCGTCGTTTTGCCTGTTCCCGCCGGCAAGACGATTGAGCCTCGAACAAGCTGATCTGATTTCTTCGCATCAATGCCAAGCTGAACGGCTACATCTACCGATTCCTTGAATTTTGCGGTGGCACAGGCCTTCGCCAATGCGATGGCTTCCTGGGCGGGATATAACTTGGCGCGATCTACCTTAGATACAACAGATGCGAAACGCTTTGAAATTTTTGCCATGATTAAACCCCCTCTACGGTGACGCCCATACTCCGGGCACTACCCGCAATCGTTCGCACAGCAGCATCTAGATCTGCAGCCGTGAGATCGGGCATTTTGGTCTTCGCGATTTCCTCAGCCTGCGCCCGGGTGATCTTGCCTACCTTGTCGGTATGAGGCTTTGGCGAGCCTTTGTCGAGCTTGGCCGCCTTCTTGATCAACACCGTAGCAGGCGGCGTCTTCATGATGAAGGTGAAGGTCTTGTCTGCGAACGCGGTGATGACGACCGGGATCGGCAGGCCTGGCTCCATGCCCTGCGTCTGGGCATTAAACGCCTTACAGAACTCCATGATGTTCAATCCGCGCTGACCGAGCGCGGGACCAATCGGGGGTGATGGATTGGCCTTACCTGCAGGAACCTGCAGTTTGATATAACCAACAATCTTCTTTGCCATTTGGGCTCCTTAGCGAGTTCAAACGCAGGCCGATTGAACGGCCCACTCCTCAGTTCACTTCACTTGTTTAACTTCTGTTACAGCTTTTCTACCTGTCCGAACTCGAGTTCTACTGGCGTAGCGCGGCCAAAGATCGTCACCGATACGCGCAGGCGATTCTTCTCGTAATTCACCTCTTCAACACTGCCGTTGAAATCCGTAAATGGGCCCTCTTTCACGCGCACGACCTCACCCACTTCAAACAATACTTTTGGTCTGGGCTTTTCCACACCCTCTTGCATCTGCGCCATGATCTTGTCGACCTCGGCTTGAGAAATCGGCGTGGGCTTGCTGCCCGATCCACCGACAAACCCGGTGACCTTATTCGTGTTCTTCACGAGGTGCCAGGTCTCATCATTCATTTCCATCTCAACAAGTACGTAGCCCGGAAAGAATCGGCGCTCCGAAATAGCCTTCTGACCAGCGCGAATTTCGACAACCTCTTCGACTGGGACCAGAATTTTTCCAAAGTGTTCCTGCATATCAGCACGATCGACACGCTCTTGGATTGCTTTGGCAACACTCTTTTCCATGCCCGAAAAGGCATGAACAACATACCAACGTTTTGCCGACATTAGCGCTTCCATCCAAGAATCAAGTCGTAAAGAGCCCACTCCAGAACTTTGTCAGCAAGCCATAAAAAAATCGCCATCACCAACACGAAGGCAAACACAATCAGGGTGGTCTGTATCGTCTCTTTGCGGGTAGGCCAGACAACCTTGCGGGTCTCATCGATGGCCTGCTGGGAAAAGCTGATAAACCGCCTTCCCGATTGCGACAATAACGCCACCACCAAGGCCACGATAATTCCACCCGCGAGCGCACCTGCGCGGGCCCAGACCGAGGCCTCGGCAAGCTGATGAAACCCAACAATTCCCGCTAACAAGACGAGTACCGACGCGGCCAACATCACCTTGTCGACTGCGCCTGCTGCGGTAGTTGTTTCAACCTGCGACATAGAGTCCTTTTAGTTCAGTGGCAGGGGCAGAGGGAATCGAACCCCCAACCTTCGGTTTTGGAGACCGACGCTCTGCCAGTTGAGCTATGCCCCTTCAAAAAATTGCTATTTACTCAATCACTTTTGCGACG
>DBCQ01000039.1:0-6031 GCA_002293155.1 Burkholderiales bacterium UBA954
TCATCAATGGCCTGTTGCGCACTAATCACAACACCAAGCAGACCGGGACGACGCACCACTACCTGTGCGTAGTGCTGCCCTGTATCCGCGGGGTCAGACAATACAAACCAGACTGGAAGGCCTGATACGCCCGCATCATCCTGCATCGACAAACGAATCCAGACGGTTGTAATTGCGCGTACAGTCATCTGCTCCAGCCTCGTAATGGCAGGCGTTGGTGCGAGCCCCGAGCGTTGCCACAACGCAACCGTTTGGTTAAAGGGGAGTGCTAGAACAATCGTGTCCCAATAGCCCAGCGTCGTCTGGTCAGCGTGCGCAACCTGCAGACTACAATCCGCTCCAATCTGTAACACCCGATGGCCTGTCTGTAGCGACACATTGTGTTGCTCACACCAGGTCCGCATCACATCAACGCCATCAATACTGAGATTTTTCGATGGCCAAAAGACTCGAGTCGCGCCCTTCGGACCACCAAGGGAATCACGCAACACATTGACCAAGACCTCTGCAGAAGCTTGGGAAAACTCCGTATTCAATGCACCCTCGGTGAGAGGTCGCCAGAAATGTTCGATTAACCCGGCGGGCATCTTAAGGCGCGTTAACCACTCTGCGGCAGTAAGCCCAGCCGTACGCTTATCCCGCCAACCCCGCACAACCAAGTCAATGAGCAGTCGGGCTAAGGCTAATCGCCATGCCCATGGCCAGCCCTGTGGGGCCCAGCGCGGAATCAGCCCCAGAATTACGCGCCAGGGCCACCCAAGATCTGGGATCTCCCAACGCAGAATGACGCGCTGATTGCGGCCAACACCAGACCAGCGCAATGGCTCTGACCGCCATGCGGGCGCACCCACCGAGGCGAGCAGGTCGAAGGTTGCTCGATAGGCGCCAATCGTCAGGTGCTGGCCGTTATCAATCGGCATACCCTCCCAGATTAAACCGCGGGCTCGACCACCGAGCGCAGGCGCAGATTCAAATAGGGTGATCGGCGTATCTGAGCGCTGACGAAGCGTCACCGCACAGGCCAGGCCTGACCAACCGCCCCCAATAATTGCAATACCGCCCCTGTGCATGGATACCGAACTAATCACGCATGTGGGCCAACGCGTCATCGAGTCTTGCGACAGAGATTACCTCCAAGCCCTCGATCGGTTTCTTGGGCGCGTTGGCCGATGGAATCAGTGCCCGAGAAAAGCCGAGCTTCGCAGCTTCTTTTAGTCGTTCCTGCCCACGAGGCGCAGGCCGTATCTCGCCGGCAAGTCCAATCTCTCCAAACGCCACCAGACCTTTTGGAAGCGGACGATTACGCATCGAAGAGACGATGGCCAAAATAACCGCAAGGTCAGCCGCAGGCTCATTAATACGTACGCCACCAACCGCATTGATAAACACATCCTGATCAAAGCAGCCAATACCTGCATGTCGATGCAACACCGCAAGGAGCATGGCAAGACGCTGGGGCTCCAAGCCCACACTGAGGCGACGCGGATTTGGAATGTGGGCCGTATCGACAAGCGCCTGAATCTCAACGAGGAGCGGCCGGGTTCCCTCCTGAGTCACGAGCACACAGGAGCCAGCTACAGGTGCCTGCCCCTCAAGGCCCAAGTGTCCTGGCGAGAGAAACAATGCAGAGGGATTGCTCACGGCCTTAAGACCACGTTCAGTCATCGCGAAAATGCCAATCTCGTTGACCGTCCCAAATCGATTCTTAATCGCGCGAATTACACGGTAAGAGGCCTGAGAATCGCCTTCGAAATACAGCACCGTGTCCACGATATGCTCCAGCACCCTCGGCCCCGCGAGTGTGCCCTCTTTTGTGACATGGCCGACCAGGATCACCGTGCAGCCGCTCTCCTTGGCCCACCGTGTAAGACGCGATGAACACTCGCGGACCTGAGAGACAGAACCTGGTGCCGCCGTTAACTCATCGCTAAACATAGTCTGGATTGAATCCACAACCACCAGCTGAGGCTTTTGCGCCATCAGTTGTCCGAGAATCTCTTCCAACTGAATCTCTGCAAGTACCGTTAACGCGCTCGTCTCAAGTGCTAGGCGCTTAGCCCGAAGCGCAACCTGCTCGACTGACTCCTCTCCGGTGACATAGAGCGTCGAGGCTGACCTACTTAAATGCACCAAGGCCTGAAGCAGAAGCGTTGATTTTCCAATGCCCGGGTCGCCACCAATTAAGACCACCCCGCCGGGGACAAATCCCCCGCCCAAGACACGATCAAACTCATCGCTACCAGTTGCGATTCGCGGTAGCTCCTTAGCCTGAACATCCGAAAGCTTGACGGCACGGGCGGATGGCGCCACCGACACAGGGGCCTGACCGCGTCGTGAGACAGCGGTTGCAAGGGCCTCTTCAAGCGTGTTCCACGAGCCACAGCCATCGCACTGGCCCTGCCACTTTGCCGCAGCCGCGCCACACTCGCGGCAGACAAACTGAGATTTATCTCTCGCCATCGTCAATCACTCTCGGTACCCGATTCGTAATCTTGCTCATCAGCTCATACCCAATCGTGCCCGCCCGATTGGCAACTTCATCAATCGCTACATGAGAGCCCCAGAGCTGCGCCTCGGAGCCAACCGTTACCGTTGGGTGATTGGTGACATCGATTGTTACCATGTCCATGGATACCCGACCCACGAGCGCGGCAGGTTTTCCTTCGACCCAGACTGGCGTTCCGTCTGTTGCCGATCGGGGGTAACCATCTGCATAACCGCAGGCCAATACGGCTATCCGCATGTCGTTAGCAGCAACGAAACGTGATCCATACCCCACCGCCTCGCCTCGCTTTACATCCTGAAGCGCAATCACCTCTGCAAGTAATGACTGCACGGGTCGCAAACCAAAACCCCTCGCCGAGTGAGAGGCCGTCGCATTGGACAACGGCGTTGCGCCATAAAGCGCAATACCAGGCCTTACCCAGTCCGCATGGCTATCGGGATGCAGTAATGAGGCAGCTGAATTGGCGAGCGAATAGCAGCCACCCGATCGCAGATGCGACAGCAGAGTTTTTGTCCAATGCGTAAAACGTTGTCCCTGCTCTTGCCATGAGACCCCACCCGTTGATGACAGATCGTCTGCATTTGCAAAATGCGTCATCCAGTGGAGCGGTTGATCAATTCGGGCCTCGATTGCCTTGAGCTGATCCAGCATCATATTGTGGTCGGTTGCGGGGTTAAACCCCAGCCGATTCATCCCCGTGTTGAGTTTGATCCATACCTGCGCTGGAACCTGATCGGCCTTCAGAAATGCAGCCGCCTGCTGGGGAGTTGCAATCACAGTCTGTGCATTGAGCCGACAAATCTCAGCTAGATCCTGAGCACCAAAAGCCCCTTCAATCAGTAGGATTGGTTTGGACCATCCCCGATCACGGGCCTGTCGTGCCTCGTGCAGATCCAAGACCGCTAATCCGTCGGCCTGCTCAAATCCCGCCACGGCCTGATCAATGCCCTGCCCATAGGCATTGGCTTTTGCTACAGCCCATATTCGACTGCGCCCAACCCTCTGCCGAATCGTTGCAAGGTTATGACGCATTGCATCAATATGAATGAGTAGACGGATCGGTCGGGGCATGAGGGACATTCTATTCGTTCGTGATCTAATCACGGCGCAGCAACCACAAAAGGGACTATGAAACGCGGCTTTTACACCATCATGGCGGCGCAGTTTTTTTCCTCGCTCGCAGACAACGCCCTGCTGATTGCCGCGATTGCGTTGCTGATTGAGCTCGCTGCGCCAGAGTGGATGCGTCCGCTTCTGAAATTATTTTTTACTCTCTCCTACGTTGTACTTGCACCGTTTGTTGGCGCCTTTGCAGACTCGATGCCCAAAGGCAAGGTAATGTTCATCACGAACACGATTAAGGTTGCCGGCTGTGCCATGTTGTTTTTCACCGTGCATCCGCTCTTGGCTTATGCGGTAGTTGGATTTGGCGCTGCAGCGTATTCACCTGCCAAATACGGCATTCTCACTGAGCTGCTACCACCAGAAAGACTCGTTGCTGCCAATGGTTGGATTGAGGGCACCACCGTGGGATCCATTATTCTCGGCACGATGGTGGGTGGCGCGCTAATAAGCCCAACCATTAGCACCTGGCTGCTATCAATCGATCTCCCGATGATCGATACCGGTATCGATAGCCCCGCCGAGAGCGCTATCTTGGTGATCGCACTAATCTATTTATTGGCGGCCGCTTTTAATCTAAGAATTCCCGACACCGGTGCCCGCTACCCGAAGCAACACACCAACCCCATTAAACTTGCCCAGGATTTCTGGCATTGCAATGTCACGCTCTGGCGCGACAAGCTCGGCCAGATCTCATTGGCGGTGACCACGCTATTCTGGGGTGCTGGCGCCACGCTTCAGTTTATTGTGTTGCAGTGGGCCGAAGTTCAGCTTGGGATGCCGCTCGATAAAGCCGCAATACTTCAGGGTATCGTGGCCGTTGGTATCGCCGGCGGCGCGATTTTTGCAGCCCGATTCGTACCCTTAAAAAACGCGCCCTCGGTCTTAAAGCTTGGGGTTGCAATGGGCCTGATTGTTCCACTCATGACACTGGTTCACTCGCTAGCGGGCTCAATTCCCTTGCTGATTATGATTGGTGCGCTAGCGGGGTATTTTGTCGTGCCCATGAATGCCCTACTCCAACATCGTGGGCATGTTCTGCTGTCGGCAGGCCACTCGATTGCCGTCCAAAACTTTAACGAAAACCTCAATGTACTGCTAATGCTTGGTCTTTACGCGTTACTGATTAAAGCAGACATGCATGTCAACGTCGTCATTGTTATTTTCGGCTTATTTGTTGCGGGTACGATGGCCCTTGTAATACGTCGATACCGTTATAACAAGGCCCGTCACGATCTTGATGCCTTGATCGGCGTGGAGAAGCACTCTCACTAAGACTGCGGGCTTGAGTGCAGGACCGAGCGCAGCTTGACTAAGGCCTGCCAAACCGCTGACTTCCGAGTGGATTGCGCTGTAAGGGTAGAAAAATCATCGCAGACGATTAACTGCCGACCCTCAAGTAGTTCAGGCCGAATCCGTTTGATCTCCTGCAGGAGTGATTCGCCAAACAATAAAACACACTCAGGCTGTTGATCAACTAGCTCGCTAACACAGAGATCAATCTGGTGGCCGGATGCGATAGCTGCACCATCAAGATACTGCGCATCAATTCCAAGGCGTCGCGCAGCGCGGGCGATATTGGCCCATAGCGCCTTTTCTGCGCTCGCTGAGACCAGCCCCATGATTAAAAGCGGCGACTTAGATCCCCCAACAGCAGACTTTGGTCGCTCACGCCAATAGGGAATAAGCTCCAATACCTGAAGGCCCTCGCGTGTAAGACCAAAAGCGTCAGACACGCGGATCCCCTCTGAGTGCAAGCTGCATCACAATCGCATCCTCACGCTCCTTTGAACTGCCTGCAGATTGCGGGTAGTAGCCCTTGCGCTGGCCGATTTTCTGAAAACCAAGGAAGCGATAGAGGCGGATAGCGCCATGGTTACTCGGCCTAACCTCAAGGAGAATCTTCGAAAATTCTCGCGTACGCGCCTGGGCAATAAAATATCTCATCATCCAGAGCCCAAGGCCGCGACCCTGCCGGGCAGGCGACAAGGCAATATTAAGAAGGTGTGCCTCGTCCACCACCGCCATCCAGACCAGATAACCCACCATGACATTCTGTTCTTTTAAAACAGACATCTCGTAGCCTGCCGTGAGTGAGTCGGTAAAGTTTCCTGATGTCCAAGGAAATGGATAGGCCTGGTTTTCGATCACCATCACCGAGGCGAGATCATTTAATCGCATGGGTGACCAGACCAAATCAGGAGTGACGAGACGCTCCGAGATGGTCTGAGCGACCTTCTCACGAACATAGAGTGGTGAGAGTTCCTCTGGGCCAACCCAATTCTGCATGCGACTGCGGCGGGGATCGCAGGCGAACCTTGCAATCCATGCAGCCAAGGGAAGCCGATCGTCGCCCAGCAACTCGGTAGAGGGATCCTTCAGTTGAATCGAATTACCCTGCCC
>DBCQ01000039.1:6110-9110 GCA_002293155.1 Burkholderiales bacterium UBA954
TCCGCGCTTACGACAGAGGGCGCTTCGATCCACTCTAGCTCGAGCTGATCATTGACCATCTGCAGGTTGAGTACAGCCGCATAACGCTCACCCAGTCGGGCATCAAAAGAGATCTCAAACATACGCCCATCGCAGGCATCAGCAGCCGCGTCGTCACCGTCAGCGCTAAGGGCATCACGATGCGTTACCCACCAGGCGTAGGCATTGGCCTCAAATCCACTTACCGCGAGCAATGGGGTTCCTTGGCCCAGGGCAATGCCCTGAGCAAGCCCGCAGGCGATCCGCAGACCCGTAAAGGAACCAGGCCCAGCGCCTACCGCAATGCCGGTGAGGTCTGACCACTGAAGACCCGCCTGCGACAGGAGTTCCTGCGCAAGAGGAAGCAGTCGGCTTGAATGAGACTGGCCAGTCTCCGCTGTAGCGACACGCAAAGCGCCGCTGGGCGTAATCAATGCAGCCGAGGCCGTCGCACCACCCGACTCCAGCGCAAGTACACAACCCGTCATCAGGCCTGTCTCACCAAGGTCGCAATCGCCTGCGCTGCAATTCCCTCTCCCCGACCCGTGAAGCCCAGCCCCTCAGTCGTCTTGCCCTTGACGTTGACCCGCTCTTGCGCTGTCGCACAACACGCTGCAATGACCTCGACCATCTGACTCGCGTAGGGTGCAATCTTCGGTGCCTGCGCGATGATCGTGGCATCAATCTGCGATACAGCCCAGCCGGCTTGGGTCACACGCTCAATCACCTGCTGAAGTAACACCCGGCTATCGGCCCCCTTGTATTGAGGGTCGTTATCCGGAAAATGCCGACCGATATCGCCCATTGAAGCAGCCCCAAGAATTGCGTCTGTAATCGCATGGAGCAAGACATCCGCATCGGAGTGGCCATCTAATCCTTTCGCAAAGGGAATCGTCACGCCGCCAATAATCAATGGCCGGCCCACGACTAAGGCGTGTACATCAAAACCCTGGCCGACAGCAAAAACCGGCGGGTTACGATTTGGGTTTGGCGAATGGGCCATCACTGCCTCCATGAACTGGAAATCCTCTGGCTGGGTTAGTTTGCTATTGAGTGCATTTCCCTTAACGAGTAACACCGACCCGCCGACCGATTCAATGGCGCTTGCCTCATCAGTTGCTGTTGGTGTCTCTGCGTAAGCCGCAAGTAATTCATTTAAGTAAAACATCTGCGGTGTCTGCGCGGCCCACAGCGCGCGGCGATCGATTGTCGATTCGACAAGAGCAGATCCGTAAGGGCGTGGCTGATCACCGCCTTGATCTCCAGAACGCTTTACGGTGTCCGCAATCGGCTGGGCCAGAATGCCGCCGTGGCCGCAGGCACTTACCTCGCTCCACAGCCGCATCACGCTCTCCGAACTAAGCCCAGGTCGGGCTGCATCATGCACCACGATCCAAGGGTTGCGATCCCCAGATACGGCCTTGCGGACCAGTTCACAGCCTGCCATCACTGAATCACGGCGAGTCGGGCCACCCATAGGAACTGCAATTACACGTTCCGCGATGTTCTCCCCAACACCCAATTCCTGATCAAGGCCCTCTCTAAGCCAGTGTTCATCATTCGGACTCAGCACCACTAAGATAAAAGAAAGTGCAGGAAGGCCTGCCAGCGCACGGATACTGCGCGCAAGCACGGTCACGCCGCCAAGCCGATAGTATTGTTTAGGCAGTTCAAGGCCACTACGAGACCCAATGCCAGCGGCCGGGATAAGCCCTACAGCCTGATCATTAGGGCCGAATCGTTGGCCAATCCAATCTATCGCAGCGGTGGACTCAGGATAGAGTCGGCTTTTTATTCTCATAGAACCTACAATTTACCGTTTTCATCCGCTCTCTTCATGCCTAACCCATTTTCTGTTCTCAGGCGTACCCCGCCCTTACCTGGCCATACGCTATCACTTCCAAGGCCCCACGGTAGTTCGGATGCATGGCTGCTATCGCAGTGGGCGAGCGAACTCGCCCAAGGCCCGGCTGCTGACACCGCCAACGGCTCGGCGCCCGCAATAAAACGCGAGGCCCGTCAGGTGCCCACTGGTGCTCGCCTTGCCGTGATCTGCGAACACGCCCAGGATGCCCAGCGCCTGTCACAAGAGATTGGATTTTTTAATCCTGCTCTGCGGGTCCGACTGTTTCCCGATTGGGAGACCCTGCCCTACGAGGCCTTCTCGCCCCACCAAGATCTTGTATCGGAGAGGCTCTTAGCACTCTACGAGGCCTCTATCGGGGCGCTTGATGTCATCGTCTTATCTGCCTCGACAGCCCTTGGCCGAATCGCGCCGCCGTCTTTTCTCGCCGCACAGACGTTTTTCTTTAAAAAAGGCCAGAAAATTTCTGGCGATGTTCTGCGCCAACAGCTGCAGACCGCTGGCTACAGCCCCGTATCGCAGGTGGTTACACCTGGCGAGTACGCCATACGCGGCGGCATCATTGATCTTTACCCCACAGGAAGTGCGCTTCCCTATCGGGTTGAACTGGCTGACGATGTGGTGGAATCCCTGCGCGTATTCGATCCGGATAGTCAGCGCACCGTCCACCCCGTGCAAGAAATTCGACTTCTACCCGGCAGGGAATTTCCAAGCGATGCGCAGGCGGCGCAAGATCTCCGCGCCCGATGGCGAGAGGTCTTCGAAGGTGATCCATCACGATGCAGCCTCTATAAAGACGCCGCAAAGGGCCTCTTTGGCGCAGGAATTGAGTATTACCTGCCGCTGCTCTTCGATAAGACTGCAACCCTATTCGATTACCTACCCCCCTGCGATCAGCAATCAGACCTCGGGGGCGCAGGCGCCATCGCAACGGTTGGCAATATTGACCGTGCCTTTCTGGAGTTTCATAGCGATATTGAGAATCGCTACCGCTTTTTGAAAGCCGACATCGAAAGGCCAGTCCTTGCACCATCCAGGCTTTATCTCAGCGCGGAAGAATTCTTTATTCAAGCAAAGCCCCGGGCAAGGCTTGCCCTTCAGAGCGAGACCCCCGAACC
>DBCQ01000039.1:9172-26723 GCA_002293155.1 Burkholderiales bacterium UBA954
GCCCAACCGTTTCAGCGATCTCAGAAGTTTCAGCAATCTCAGCGATCTCAGCAATTGCCGACCTCTCGGTCGATCGAAAGGCGGCAGATCCCGTCGCTAAGCTCAGAGGCTTGCAGGCCAATCTCTTGGGCCAACCGAATCTCTGCTTCTTGATGACAGCTGAGAGTCTAGGACGCCGGGAGACGCTCTCACAGTATCTAAAAGAGCATCAGATCCCGCATGTGTTGAGTGATTCCTTTGCACAGGCGATTAACGCTCACCAATCCCAGTTGCAACTGCTCGTTGCGCCACTGCATGCTGGATTTTCCTCTCTACCCGGTGGTCTCGTAATCAGCACCGAGGGCGAACTCTTCTCCCAGGTTGCAAGACGGCAACGCCGTGGGCGACGGGACGCTGAAACGAATATTGATTCGATCGTTCGCGACCTCTCCGAGCTCAAGCAAGGCGATCCGGTCGTCCATATTCAACACGGGATTGGGCGCTACCTGGGCCTGGTGTATCTCGATATGGGAGAAGGCGATACCGAGTTTCTCCAGCTCCAGTACGCCGATAACGCCCTGCTCTATGTTCCGGTCTCCCAGTTGCATGTCATTGGCCGCTACAGTGGTGCCAACCCCGAGAATGCGCCTCTACATACCCTTGGCTCTGGGCAGTGGGAGAAAGTCAAAAAGAAGGCTGCCGCTAAGGCGAGGGACACAGCTGCTGAACTACTTAATATCTATGCCAGACGCGCGGCGCGTCAGGGACACGCATTTCGATTCGATGCCAAAGACTATGAGAGATTCGCCGACGGCTTCGGATTTGAGGAGACACCCGATCAGCTTGCCGCTATTCACGCCGTTATCCAAGACATGGTCTCGGGCAAGCCGATGGACAGGCTTGTCTGCGGAGATGTGGGTTTTGGTAAAACCGAAGTCGCCTTACGCGCTGCATTTATGGCCGTGATGGATGGCCAACAGGTTGCGGTCTTGACGCCCACGACGCTTTTGGCTGAACAACACATGCAGACTTTTAGAGATCGATTCGCTGACTGGCCGGTTCAGATCTCTGAGCTCTCACGATTCCGATCAGCAAAAGAGATTCAATCGGCCATCGATGGGCTTGCCGCCGGCAAGGTGGATATCGCAATCGGCACCCATAAGCTCTTGTCGGCAGGCGTAAAGTTTGACCGCCTAGGACTGGTCATTATCGATGAGGAGCATCGCTTTGGGGTTCGACAGAAAGAAACACTCAAGGCCCTGCGCAGTGAAGTCGATGTATTGACCTTAACCGCGACACCGATTCCACGAACGCTTGCCATGAGCATGGAGGGAATTCGAGATTTTTCAATTATCGCAACCGCCCCCCAGAAGCGGCTTGCAATTAAGACCTTCGTGCGACACGAGAATGACGCCGTTGTCCGCGAGGCGCTTTTACGGGAGCTTAAACGTGGCGGGCAGTGTTATGTGCTGCATAACCAGGTTGAAACGATTAATAACCGTCGAGACGCCCTACAAAAGCTTGTCCCAGAGGCACGAATTGATATTGCCCACGGCCAGATGCACGAACGCGATCTTGAACGGGTCATGCGAGATCTCCATCAACAACGTATCAATGTCTTGCTCTGTACCACCATCATCGAAACCGGCATCGATGTTCCGACCGCGAATACGATTGTGATCTACCGAGCCGATCGGTTCGGCCTGGCTCAGCTTCATCAGCTCCGTGGCCGTGTTGGCCGATCCCACCATCAGGCCTATGCGTATCTACTCACCCCTGGTGAAGGGGCTGTGACAAAAGATGCCGAGAAGCGCCTAGAGGCGATCCAGGCCATGGAGGAACTTGGTAGCGGATTTTTTCTCGCTATGCACGACCTTGAGATCCGAGGGGCTGGCGAGGTGCTAGGCGATAGCCAGTCCGGTGATATCACCGAGGTTGGCTTTCAGATGTACTCCGACATGCTCGCCCAGGCCGTTAATGCGCTTAAAGCGGGCCGAGAACCCGATCTTGAAGCGCCACTTGCGGCTGTGACCGAGATCAATCTACACACACCAGCCCTGCTCCCTAACGCCTATTGCGGAGATATCCACGAGCGGCTAACCCTCTATAAGCGCCTCGCCAATGCGGCAGACCCAGAGACCCTTGAGGTGCTTGAAGAGGAGCTCATTGATCGATTTGGGTCTCCGCCTGAGCCCACCCAGGCGCTTTTGGAGACCCATCGACTCAGGCTCTTTGCACGGCCCATCGGGGTCAACAAGATTGATGCGACCGAGGAATCCATCACAATCAGTTTTAGCAAGGCCTCCCAGGTAGACCCCGCAAAGGTTATTCGATTGATTCAGTCTGATAAGCGCTGCCGGCTCGTGGGTAATGAAAAACTTCGCCTTGATGCGGCCATTACAGATATTTCTCAGCGCGCGCGTACCATACGGGAAATTCTTGCAAGCATTGCAATCTAAAACAGGCAACAAACCTTATGCACTTTCTGGTTCTCTCACCCAATCTGGCACCCGGAGATCGACGCAATCGACTGGCCCAATCGACCCTCTACGCCTTTGATCATGCGCTGGGCCATGTCGAACGCAGGATGCGCCCATCACACGCAGCCGTTTGGCAACTCAACAATCAGCGCCAGGAGGATGCGATCCGACTACGGGCACACCTGCAATCGCTACGCGACTCCCATCAGGTTGATATTGCCTTACTTGATAAGCCCTATCGCTGGCAGGATTACTCGGTGTTGGCCATGGATATGGATTCCACTGTCATTACGATTGAATGCATCGATGAGATCGCGGATTTCTGCGGCAAAAAGCCAGAGGTTGCCGCGATCACCGAGGCTGCCATGCGTGGAGAGATCAGCGACTACGCCGAGAGCCTTCGCCGCCGTGTTACCCTTCTTCAAGGCCTGGATGAATCGGTCTTACAGGAGGTGATCCGCTCGCGGCTAAAATTCACGCCGGGTGTAAAAGCCTTGGTCGATACCGCCCGCAATAACGGATTGCATACACTTCTGGTCTCTGGCGGATTCACCCAGTTCACCGATTTCGTTGCCCAGAAGATCGGGTTTGACCAGACGCGCTCGAATACGCTCGAGATTGTTAATGGGAAACTAACCGGTCGGGTGCTTGGTCGTATTGTTGATGCAACAGTCAAACAACAGACGGTGGCGGCCGCCTGTAAGCGACTCGGCGTTGGAATTGGTCGTGCCATCACGATTGGCGACGGTGCCAACGATCTCAAGATGATGAAGCCAAGCGGCTTATCAATCGCACATCGTGCAAAACCGGCTGTTGCTGCCCAGGCGATGCAATCCATCCGCTATGGCGGATTAGATAATGTGCTTGATTGGTTTGCCTGATCCAGTGGCTATACAAAAGACTTAGAAAATCAGGACCCTCGTGTCCTCGCGCTGGAGCTGGGCCATGACGGCCGTAGCCCCAGTCTGTCCGGTAATCTCGGCAATAATCGGCTCACCCCGATGATGTTCAGCAAGCGCCATTCCGCACATATAGATTTTCACATCCAACTCGTGACACCTCTGCAGGTAAGACAAAATCGTTTGCTCGCGCTTTGCATCCGAATAGGCTGCCGCGGCAACCCCCTCAAACGCCCAGGCAACAGCACTCGATGTGAGATGAATTTCGACCTCCATATCAAGTGCTCGGGCACATAAGGCGTAGACCAGCGGCGCGGCAGCCTTATCAGGGTGCCTCGGGTCTGACTGCCAGAGGACTAAAACCGCCCGGGTAATCGCCATCCCCTAGCCTCTCTAGTAGCTAATATTCTGCGGATCAATATCCGGTAACTCAAACTTCTGCGGATCTGGAGCAGTCAGGCGTGTCTCGCAGTTACATTGCAGCCACTCTCGGTATTGCGCCACTGTCATTAGCTTCGCAGACTCTTCCTCCCAGGCCGTTGGCTGCAGTCGATAGAGCCAACCCTCTCCGTAGGGGTCGCGCACCACAATATCAATATCCCGCTGGGCCTCTGGATTGGTCGCAACAATCACGCAGCTAAGGGGGCAGGTAATTGCCACGGCCGTCTTGGCTGTCTCCATGACACCCAATGATTTATCACGCATGACCGGGATCTCGCAGGGGCGGGGATAGAACAACATAAATTGCCCGTGATGAGTCACGAAACGATTGGCCCCCACAACTACCTCTTGTCCCTCTTGGCGAACCCAGAGATCCTGCTCGGCAGCGTAGAGATAATCGTTTGGTAACTCAGCAAGAATCTGAGCGAGTTCCATAGCAACACCTTATCAAAAGATTTCAATTCAACTTCGTGGCGGAAGGGTATGGGAGTCGAACCCACCAGGGATTGCTGGCAACCCCTATCAGATTTGAAGTCTGACCGGACCACCGGGCCACGCGACCCTTCCTCTAACGCAACAACCAGCACAACATCAACAAAAACCAACCAGCAAAACTACGTGCCTTACGGACTCAGTAGAGTATAGATAGAAATTTCTAGGCACTCTGCGCTTCCTGTGTCAACTCGGCATAGGGGTTTGAACGACGCACAAGATGCTCATCTCTTAGACGTCGAGTAAATCCAATTCGATCGAAGAATTCAAGAATCTGAATGGCGACTTTACGTCCTCCGCCGATACGATCTCGAAAATCTGCCGCCCTTACAGTGCCCTGGGCCTGAAAGATTTCCAGCACAATTTCGGCCATCTCCGAAACCCGGGAGGTGAGAAAAAAATGGTCAAGCGCAACAAGAGTGACCTCACCCACACGCGCCACCTTACGAAGGTTCGCACGAATCTCTGTCTCCGGGATGTGAACGAGATTGGCGATATCCCTTACCCTCGGCGGGTTGTAGGGTGTTTCGTTCAATAATGGGGCGATCGATTCCCAGAGGTTTTTCTCCGCAACACTCAGCTCCGCCTTATGAGAGGGCCTTCCAACAAATACCCCACGCTGAACCACGAGCGCTTGTGCGGCCAGGGCCTCGATCAGTTCAGAGTATGCATCCTGACTAAGCTGGGGAGCGGCTACCCGCCGCAGACGGTTTAACTCTAGACCCGGCATTTCGGGCTCTCGAATGTGGGTCTGATCGATAACCTCCAGGATACGGTCACGATAATCAAGCCAGCGAGACGGATGAAACGCGACGCCCCCTGCTACAACCGCACCCGATTGCGTCACAAGCGTCCCTAGCTCAGCCTCTTGAAGATTCCAGCCATGACGCAAGCTCTCAAGAGACATCGGTGCGCTCAGAATCATCTGCGTGAGGGCCGAGGCAGGAGAGAGATCCCGCAACGCCTGCAATGTCGAGAGTCGCCCGAGAGAACGTCTTCCGCGCGCGGGCGGGGCGATATCCAAGACCGAGCCTCCCCCCAACGTCAGACGCGCCTGGCTATCACGAATCACAAAACGATCCGCCTTACACAAGGAGATGGGCGCTGCGAGTTGGAGATGCACGAGGCCGCTTAAACCACTCTCTAAGCGATCCTGCTCTAGAGGATAGAGTTTTGCCATTACATCCGATGACCCATGATGCAGATGCACTTCTAAGCCCTGGGTGATCGTTCGATCATGATGAGAAGAACTCTCTAGCTGTGCATCAAAACGCGACGCCCTATTGGTGAGCCCACTGCCCACTAGCCATTCGCCCCGACGAACGCTTTCAACCGAGATGCCTGCGAGATTTAATGCGAGTCGCTCACCAACGCGGCCCTCCTGGGCGGCCTGATCCTGACTGTGAATGGAACGCACGCGCGCAGTCACTCCCGAGGGCATAAGCGACAACGCATCTCCGATTCGCACGACCCCCGAGTGCGCCGTTCCTGTGACGATGGTTCCGAGCCCCTGCAATGTGAAGGCGCGGTCTACAGCGAGCCGAAACATGCCCCCTGCTGACCGATAGTCAAATTCAGAGGCCTTGATTCTGAGGTGTTCAAGCAGTTCAGCGATTCCCTCGCCACTGACCGACGATACAGGGAACAGGGGCCAGTGCTCGGCTGGCTGGCCTGCCACCATAGACGCAATCGCTGCAATCGTCTGGTCGCCAATTGCGGCATCGACACGATCAATCTTCGTGACGACGACTGCACCCTGATGAACGCCAAGAAGCCTCAGAATATCAAGGTGTTCTCTGGTCTGTGGCATCGGCCCATCGTCTGCCGCAATCACGAGCAAGGCGTAGTCAATACCGGTAGCACCAGACAGCATGGAATGTACAAATTTCTCATGCCCCGGAACATCGATAAATCCGAGTCTCTTCGCTTCACGATTCTGCAGACCGTCAATACTGAGATAGGCATATCCCAGCTCAATTGAGATTCCCCGCCGTTTCTCCTCCGGAAGTCGATCGGTGTCACGCCCCGTAAGCCTCCCGATCAACGAGGTCTTGCCATGGTCGATATGGCCAGCGGTTCCAATGATCATGACGCAGCCGATAACAAAATAGATTCATCTCTTGCCGACAGGCAACGACAATCAAAGACAATTGCATCGTCGCGAATACGCCCAATGACTGGGGTCTTTAACTTTCTGAATTCTGCAAGGGTCTCACTAAGTAATCGACCGGTTCGCTTACCCGTATCGATAGGCCTGAGCCGAACCGCAGCAGAAGGCAATCGCTCCTCGGGCAATGCCCCACTGCCAATCTGGCTTGCGCAATCCACAATATCAGCCTGAAATCTAGGCCCTGCAATCTGGGCTAGCCTTGGCATTACTCGGGCACAGGCCTGGCGAATATCCTCACGCTCTCGGGTGAGCATCGCGAGCACCGGAAGACGGTTTACCAAATCATGATCTGAGTCATAGAGACGCAACGTTGCCTCAAGTGCCGCCATTACAAGTTTTGATACTCGAAATGTTCTTTTAAGTGGGTGCTTCTTGATCTTATCAATCGCAGCCCTTGACCCCACGATAAGTCCCGCCTGCGGGCCGCCCAGGAGTTTATCCCCAGAGAACATCACCACATCGGCGCCCTTTGAAAGCGCATCCGAAGGCAGAGGCTCGCGCGGAAGACCCCAGCGGCTCATATCTAAGAGTGCCCCTGAGCCAAGATCCACCATATAAAACAAACCATGGGCATGTGCCAGAGCCGCCAATTCCTCATCACCGACCTCTGCCGTAAAGCCCGTAACGGCATAGTTGGATCGGTGGGCCTTCACAATTAGCGCAGTTTTTTCCTTTATTGCTTCTTGATAATCTCTGAGGTGTGTGCGGTTTGTTGTGCCAACCTCAACGAGCCGGCAATTGGCCGCCTTCATGATGTCGGGCATTCGGAATGAGCCGCCAATTTCAATCTGTTCGCTGCGTGAAATAATGACCTCTCGCCGTGCACCGAGTGCCACCAATGAAAGCAAAACAGCGGCGGCGCAATTATTGACTACAGTTGCTGCCTGGGCACCTGTCAGGCGGCAGATGAGCGCCTCAACGACGGTGTCTCGATCACCACGCTCGCCGTGCTCAAGATCAAATTCCAGGGCATTGTAGGAACGCATAGCATCTGCGACCGATGCGATCACTTCTTCCGATAGAACTGCCCGGCCAAGATTCGTGTGAATCACAGTGCCGGTAAGATTAATCACACTGCGTAACTGCGGCTGAACGCTTGCCTGTGCGCGATCGATGACCGAGCGAATAATCTGGGTCTCTTCGGCTGCCGATTTTGACTCCCGGAGTTCGGCCAAGGTCTGCTGGATTGCGCGTTTTACCAATGGCCTACCGATCGATGCAGACAGCGGTGCGAGATCCTCGCTGAGTAACAGACGATCGACCGATGGCAGGCGTAGAGCCTGAGGCGCTGAAGTGGGTGTATTGGAGGTTTCACCCGGACCGGGCAGAAACGAGCTGGTCATAATGCTAGGGATTGTGCCTGAAATTAGACATGGCCGGGATAAAACAGGAGATTTGGGCCCGTACGCGCGTAGCCTTTTTCATCCACCAGTAGATCGAGGGCGAGGCTATTTAAGTCATCCGCGATCGGGTCGACTAAGGCATCTTTCTCCTGGGAAAAAATCTTCAGGTAGGTCTTGCAGGAATCGCAGGTCTCGGCGCTAACCGCCTGCCCAAGGCCCGGCTTATCGTTTGACTCAATCGCCATATAGGCCACGTCTTTCTCGCTCTCGCAAGAACTGCACCGGACACGCTCCATATTCCATTCGGTCATGCATAACGAGCAGACTAGGTAACGATAGTTCAATCGATCTGGATCGATTCGAACAAGGCTGGCGGTAGGCCGCATACCGCAACACGGGCAGACCGATGCAACATCACAATTACTAACGCTATCGGCCTTTAGGGTTGACGCCAGGCGGGTGAAGTAGACCTGCAATGCAGCCCCAACGAATGGAATACTGGAGCCATCTTCAACCAGTGAGTCGCCCGCAATAAGCCGATCTGCAATCGCATCTAATGACTCATGGTCGGTCTCGGCTAGCGTGCCCAACTCTTTCAGAGTAGCGGTCACTTCTGGTGTCATCGCACCCGCATCCTGCTGAACCGCGGCAACGATGTCTCTCAAATCGATATGCCACGATTCATCTCGAGGAAAGACGTGGGCTGAAAGCGGCGGCATACCGTGCTCTCGGCTATTGGCAATCGCGCGCTCGGAGACGCTATGGGCCGTGCGGGCTTTAAAGGCCGCCGATTGGGCACGACAAACCTGGGCGAGTAGCCGCATGTAGTCACCCATACCGGAAGACTCTGCAGCAAGCTGATCAAACCGCGACGCGCGCTCGGCAAACAGGCCTTGATCCTTTGGCAGTACCACCTTAGGAGCACGAACCAGTCGATCCATCGAGCCATCGGTAATGATTGGGGTCGGCATGACCTTGTCCTCTTGTCTAATAAAAACCGGCCCCCAATTGGGGGCCGGGTGTCTCCTACCACTTCCTCTTATCGGGAATATTTTTTACTTATCAAGCGATCGATACCAGAGCGGATGATGGTGCTTCGCCCAGGCCCGGGACACCGTACCCTTGGTCATTGCACCAATGGTTCCCTTAACCCAGATCGCAGCGTAGACGTGAACGATGATCGTCAAAATGAGCACGACACCCGATATCGCATGCACGAGTGCAGCTGTGCGGATTGCTTCGATCGTAAACATATGGGAGAAAAACTGCCGCCATATGATTAGACCGCTAACCATCAACGCCAACATCGACGCCAACATCGCCCAGTAGGCGAGCTTTTGGCCCGCGTTGTACTTACCCACCTCAGGTAGGCGATCATCACGGTTTGCCAAGACGTCGCCGATCTGCCCCATCCATTTCCAGTCGTGAGACTTCATTAGGTTGTCGCCCATCTTCTGGAACGCAAAAATAATGAACGACACGAACATCAAGACGCCAAGAATGGGGTGCAGATAGCGAGAGCTTTCGCCCCCGCCCAGCACCGCAGTGAGAGACCAAAAAGCCGGATGGAAAAAGGCAAGCCCTGATGCCGCTAACAGCACGAAGAGAATCGCTGTAAACCAGTGGTTCCAACGTTCATTAGCGGCATAACGCTTTACTTCACCGGAGAGCTGGCTCATGCGTCATGTCCTTTCTCGTCGACTTCTTTCGGACCCTTGATGAAGTAATGTGCAAGTCCGGCAAGGACTGCAACACCCATTCCCCAAGAGAGCACCGTCTTCGTCACGCCCTTCCACATATTCACGGTGGGACTAATCTGCGGATCGCTTGGAAGACCATTGTAGGCCTCTGGCTTATCACTGTGACGCAAGACATACATGACATGTGTTCCACCAACACCCTGGGGGTTGTAGAGGCCAGCGTTCTGGTAGCCACGCTCTTTCAGATCCTTCACGCGATTATTCGCCCACTCGACAAGATCTTTCTTCTTGCCAAAGCGAATTGCTTTTGTTGGACATGATTTCGCACAGGCCGCACCCTCACCCTGAGCAACACGGTCAGAACACAAGGTGCACTTATAGGCCTTGTGATCGTCTTTGCTGATCCGAGGAACGTTGAACGGGCAGCCCGCCACGCAATAGCCGCAGCCGATGCAATTATCTTTTACGAAATCAACGATACCGTTTTCATATTTGACAATTGCGCCTGGCGCTGGACAGGCCTTTAAGCAGCCCGGGTCTTCGCAGTGCATACAGCCATCTTTGCGGATCAACCAATCGAGCCCACCGTCGGCGCGCTCGACCTCGTTAAACCGCATGACGGTCCATGACTTCGTGGTGAGATCGGCTGGGTTGTCGTAAACGCCAACGGTTGAACCAATCTCATCGCGGTTGTCATTCCACTGCATACATGCAACCTGGCATGCTTTACAACCAATACACTTCGATTCATCAATCAACTTTGCAACCGCGATATCCGGATTAGACTTCACCGGCATTGGCGCGGTCGTTGCGGAGCGATTGACGATATTCATCGTTTGAGCAGTAGCCATAATCGTCTCCTTATACCTTTGCAATGTTGACTAAGAACGCCTTGAATTCCGGC
This sequence comes from Burkholderiales bacterium UBA954, assembly GCA_002293155.1. Classification (GTDB taxonomy): domain Bacteria; phylum Pseudomonadota; class Gammaproteobacteria; order Burkholderiales; family Burkholderiaceae_A; genus Lacustribacter; species Lacustribacter communis. Next base: position 19,581 of record DBCQ01000039.1, read on the forward strand.
GTGTGTGAGTTGGCATCCGCGACATAGGGGGTGAGCTCATTGGCCAGGAAGCCATTTTTCGCTACTCCCACCAGGCCCCAGTGAATCGGTATACCCACGTGGTGCAGTGGCTTGCCATTGACCGTCATCGGACGAATCCGTTTGGTCACAGAAGCCACCGCCTTGACCTGGCCGCGATTGCTCCAGACACGTACCATATCGCCGTTCTTGATGCCCTTCTCTTTTGCAAGCGCCTCGCCAATCTCAACAAAAGGCTGGGGCTGCGTGACCGCATTGGACTGCGCATGCTTAGTCCAAAAGTGGAAGTGCTCGGTCAGGCGGTAGGTCGTTGCCGCGTAGGGGAACTCATCGGCCTTACCAAAGGTCGCCGCGTCCGCCTTATAGACCCGCGAGCATGGATTACTGGTAACCTTTGGATGATTCGGGTGCATGAGGTTCTTACCCACTGGTGTTTCAAAGGGCTCGTAGTGCTCTGGGAATGGGCCCTCTGCCATTGCGGGCGCAAAGAACCTGCCGACACCCTCCGGGTTCATGATGAATGGCCCTGCACCGGTTGAAGGTCCAAGAGCTGGTGCGATGTCAGGCACATCAATTCCGGCCCACTTCGTGCCATCCCACTGGATTCCCGGGCGCTTCGGATCCCAGGCCTTTCCAGACGGATTTGCCCCCGCCCGGTTATAAAGCACACGACGGTTCGCGGGCCATGAATAACCCCAACTCAAGTGATTACCCATACCGCCTTCATCGGCGTTATTTCGGCGTGCGGTCAGGTTACCCACCTGCGACCAACAACCGCCGTAGATCCAGTTTCCACATTCTGTTGTGCCGTCATCGCGCAGAACGCCAAAGCCTGGCAGCTGCTCGCCAGCCTTAAAGAGGACTGCCCCCGTTTTGGGATCTTTAATATCGACCAAGGCACGACCAGAAATCTCTTTCGTGACCTCTTCTGCAGGTGGGTTTGTTCCGCTTGAATAATCCCACTTGATGGCCATCAGAGGCTCCCGACCCTTGCCGCCTTCTTTTTTATAGAGATCGCGGATCTTGGTAAACAGCGTTCCGGTAATCTCTCGATCGGTTTTGGCCTCACCCGGTGCATCACCCGCAGCCCAGTGCCACTGAATGACACGGCCCGAGCTTGTGAACGTACCCGGATCTTCCGCAAAACAGGTGGACGGCAGTCGAATCACCTCAGTCTTGATGTCCTCTGGCTTCGCGTTATTCATCTCACCAAAGTTCTTCCAAAACTCTGCAGACTCTGTTTTAAGCGGATCGATCACCACCATGTACTTCAGATTCGCGAGTGCTTTGCCAAGCTTATTCTTGTTTGGCAGAGCAGCCAGCGGATTAAAGCCCTGGCAGATGAGACCATTAACCTGGCCTTGGGCCATTCGCTCAAAGTTCGCAAGGATGTCGTACTGACCATCACGCTTCGGCAGATAGTGATAACCGAAATCGTTTTCCTTGGTCGCATTATTCCCGTAATAGGCCTTCATCAGGCTGGTATTCCATTTCGGGAAGTTCTGCGGGAAGTTCATTGAGCCCGGGCGGAGTGCCTTCGGTGTGCGGACTTTCAAATACTGCTCACGCGTATCGTCCGACTCCATTGGCGAGAGCATATAGCCCGAGAGAACCTCAGAGTAGGCGCACATATCGGTGATGCCCTGCACGTTGGCATGGCCACGCAATGCATTAACACCACCGCCCGGCCTGCCCACGTTGCCCAATAACATCTGGATCATCGCCATGGTGCGAATGTTCTGGGCACCGTGTGAATGCTGAGTCCAGCCTAACGCATAGAGAATGGTCATGACTTTGTCAGGCCGCGAGGTCTCACTCATCATCTCGGCTACTTTAAGGAATGCCTCCTTCGGTGTGCCGCAGATCTGAGATACCTTCTCGGGCGTGTATCGGCTGAAGTGGGACTTCATCAACTGGTACACACAGCGCGGGTCTTTCATCGTCATGTCTACCTGGGCAAAACCATCTGCGCCCATCTGGTAGGTCCATGATTTCTTGTCATAGGAACGCTTCGATTCGTCGTACCCCGAGAACAAGCCATCTTTAAAACTAAAATCCCCATTGATTAGGAAGGGCGCGTTCGTGTAATTACGAACATATTCCTCGTGAATCTTTCCCTTCGACAACAGGTAGTTGATAACGCCACCTAGGAATGTGATGTCGGTGCCAACGCGGATCGGCGCATAGAAATCTGCAATTGCTGCCGAACGTGTGAAACGTGGATCGACCACCACAAACTTGGCCTTGCGATGCTCCATGGCTTCGGTAACCCACTTAAAGCCACAGGGGTGCGCTTCAGCAGCGTTACCACCCATCACCAAAATCATATCTGCGTGCTGGATGTCAGGCCATCCGTTGGTCATTGCACCACGCCCAAATGTCGGACCCAGACTGGATACCGTAGGGGCGTGTCAGATACGTGCTTGTGTGTCGAGCGATACCATTCCCATGCCACGCGCGGCCTTTACGAGCAGATAGCCTGCCTCGTTAGACGTCGTGCTTGACACGAGCAATGCTGTTGTAGCCCAGCGATTAACTGGCACTCCTTTGTCGTTCTTTTCGACAAAGTTCGCATCACGATCGTTTTTCATGTGACGCGCTACTTTGTTGAGCGCCTCATCCCAGGAGATTTTCTTCCACTCCTTGGAGCCCGCCTCGCGAATTTCGGGGTGGGTCAGGCGATTTGGTGAATGCACCATATCGAGAACGCCAGCACCCTTGGGGCAGAGCGAACCCTTGTTGACCGGATGGTCTGGGTCTCCCTCGATATGAATAATTTTGTTTTTCTTGGTTGCCTCATCCTGCTTCGAATACATGATGAGTCCGCAGCTTACGGAGCAATACGGGCAGGTACCACGGGTTTCAGTGGTGCGGGCGAGTTTAAAAGCCCTGACTTCTGCAACAGCGACGCCGGGTGATAAACCCAGACCCACCGCAGAGGAAGTCGCGACACCAGCCGAACAGATCTTAAAGAACTGTCGACGGTTCATCGGTGCGTTCATTTGTGTCCCTCCAAAACGAACATTGATCGGAAACATCTACACAATGCAAAAATGCCTGACGGACTTTTGCTCAGTGGATTCTGAGCCGATTGGCAACCCTGACAAGGTGCAGTGCAACATGGCTCTGATCCACTTCTCCGCGACGTCATTAATCTGTTCTAGACAAATGGCCGATAAAGTCCAGCGTGCCTCGCTGACTCGGATTGACTTCGCAGGCCGCTTTGATCAGTCTTCTACCTCACTCAAGCCGAAAGCGAACTCAGAGAGCCCCAAATCTTGCCCGATCGATTTGAACCACAGACTATTGAGATGGCCCTAAAAGCCATATCTGGAGCCATTTCTCCGATTAGCCAGACTGAAGTAATTGGCCTTTCAGAAAGCGGCGGGCGAACCCTCGCACGGGCTGTTCTAAGCCCAAAGGATGTCCCTGAATATCCTCTTTCGGCAATGGATGGCTATTCCTTTCATAGCCAATCCTTGGACAAAACAACGAAGGAGAAAGACCTTAATCTGCCTGTGTTAGGGAAATCCTTAGCCGGGCACTCGCTCGAAGGGGAGACCCATGCAACAGCTGCAGCCCGTATCTTCACCGGTGCAATGGTCCCTGCCTGCCACGACACCGTAATCGCCCAGGAACTTGTTCGTATAGACGACCGCCAACAGCGCATCACATTTGCAGCAGACTCCATTCGCAGACAAGCAAACGTCCGACGCCAGGGCGAGGATCTCGCTCGCGGTGCCGAGGCACTGCCCACGGGCGCAGTCATTGGCCCCAGAGAGATCGCCCTGTTGGCATCGATGGGAATCGCCAGTATTGAAGTTGTCCGCAGGGTGCGAATTGCCGTGCTCTCAACCGGCGACGAAGTAACCGAGCCCGGAAGACCCCTAGCCGCAGGCAAGACCTACGATGCCAATCGGCCCATGTTGTTACAAATGATTCGCGACTGCCGTGCGACACCCATTGATTTGGGAATCGTAAACGACGATCCACAGAGCCTTCGCCAGGCGATTCTCCATGCAGCAACAATTGCAGACGCAGTGATTACCTCCGGAGGCGTGAGCGTTGGGGAGGCGGATCACACCCGCAAGATCATGGAGTCCCTTGGAGATATCTCATTTTGGAAACTCGCAATTAAACCCGGCAGACCACTGGCGGCAGGATGGATATCGACCGACTCCGCAGCCAACAAACGGATTCCATTTTTTGGTCTTCCAGGAAACCCTGTAGCCGCCTTTGTGACCTTCCAGAGCATTGTAGCCCCGTGCCTGCGTCAGCTTGCGGGCGATCGCGGCAGCATTCGGCCCACCGTTCGGGCCCGCCTTGGGAAAGATGCGCGAAAGGCCCCAGGCAGAACCGAATATCTTCGCTGCGCACTCGTGCGCGATGCCAGCGGGGAGTGGGTTGCAGAAATTGCAGCCTCGCAGGGTGCAGCAAGTCTTAAATCTCTCACCGACGCAGATGGCCTGGTTGTATTGCCGCACGCCGCTGGCCCCCTTACAGCAGGGACTATGGTCGACGTGATCTTGCTCTAGGTCGATCAGCGCGACATCCGCCTGCGTGCAAGGTAGGACAGCGAATCCACCAAGACCACGAGGCTAATCATAGCAATCAGAATACTGCTGGTCTCCTGCATCTGAAAAAGGCCCATATGAAAGGCGAGCATCTGGCCTAAACCTCCGCCGCCGACAACACCTAAGACTGCTGCCGCACGAATATTGTTCTCCCATCGATAGAGTGAATACGACATCAACTGTGGCAAGACGGTTGGCAGCGTTGCGAATAGAAACACCCTCCCCTCAGGTACGCCTTGTGCCCTCATGGCCTGAGCGGCCGCCCGCGGTGCATTCTCGATCGACTCCGCGAATAGTCGGCCCAGAACACCTGTCGTGTGAAACGCCAATGCAAGCGTTCCCGCGAAAGGCCCCAAGCCTGCAGAGATTAACAACAAGGCCGCCCATACGAGCTCAGGAATCGAGCGCAACGCATTCAGAACGAGTCGGGTAAGAAAACGCCAGCGAGCCGGATCTTGCGCATAACTGCGGCTAGCCGGCAGGGCCAGTAACAGCCCAAAAAATACGGCGATCAGGGAACCCAAGGCCGACATTGCCAAGGTCTCGAGGCTCGCACTTGCCAACTTCAGAAGAAATTTAGATTCGATATTGGGCGACAGAAGCTCGCCTAAAAACCTACCCATTCGCTGCAGGCTGTCCACCGACAATAGCCGTGATAGCTGCAGATCAAGTGACCAGAAACTCAGTATCGTGAGCACCACAAGGCCAAGCGATACCCAACAGACCGAGCAATCCCAACGCAGCCAAGGATTTGGGTTTTGCTTTGCATCGGATCGAAGGTGCTGTGACTTAATCATTGCATGATCTTTCTAAGCCAACCGCTTAACAAATCAGCAAGCCCAACGAGCATCATGAAAACAATTAACAAGGTCGCGACTTCGCCCCCATTGAACATCTTCATTGAGTTATCCATCTGCTGACCCAATCCGCCTGCACCCACAAAGCCCAACACCGCCGAGGACCGAATCGCACACTCCCACCGATACACCGTGTAACTCGTAAGCTCTGTTGCATTCTGCGGCAAGAGACCAAAGAAGAAGGCCTGTAATCGCTGGCCCCCATTTCTCAAGATCGATACTGCACAGTGGGCATCACCACTTTCAAGAATTTCTCCATAGACTTTTCCAAGCATTCCCGCATAGGTAAGACCAATTGCCAAGACACCGGCAGCAGGGCCTAATCCCACTACGCGCACGAATACTAGGGCCCAGATCAGCTCCGGGATGCTTCTCAGAATAATGAGTAGCCAACGAATCAGTTGCCGAATCGCAAACGGCAGGCGAGACATTCTTCCAGATAAGATCGATACGGAAAGGCTGCGCGTAGAGGCCAGAGTCAACGGTATTGCCAAGACAAGTGCAAGACACATTCCCGCGGTTGCAATCGCTATTGTTCGCCAGGCTTCTTTCACAACTAACAGAAGAAAATCAACTTCAACTGAAGGGGGGAAAAAATCTCCAAGGAATCTGGCGCTGACCCGAAGATTTTCGGACCCAAAGAAAATCCAGGGCTTAAATTCCGTCGCGACCAAGGCCGGCATCAGCACAACCACCGCTGCTAAGGTCCAGAAGACGCGTTGACTCCACGCAGGATCGCGCTCTTGCGGGCTCGGGTTTATTGTCTTTGTCGAGATCCCCAACGTGTTCACCGGCTAACGGCAGTGAACAATCTTAGGCGGCGATGGTTCTCCTGGGAGATCCAACACCGGTGCTTGAACCCCGGCCAACTCATGCTCATGCTGTGCGTATAACTCGGCAAGCCGCTCCCGGCTCACCTGCGACGCCGGCAGATCAAACACAAGCTCGCCGTCACGCATGCCAATCACCCGGGGAAATCGAGATGTTGCGACATCGACCTGGTGCAAGGTTGTGACGAGAGTCACTCCCCTCTCCCTCGCAATTCGCAACAAGGAATCAATCGCCTGCTGTGCCCGCGTTGGATCAAGGGCCGATAGCGGCTCATCAATCAGCCATAGCGAGGCTGGGGCCATCAACACCCTGGCTAGACCAACCCGCTGACGCTCCCCGCCCGAGAGCCGATCAACCCGATCCCAGAGTTTGTCTTCGATATCAAATGCCGTCAGTGCCGCTCGGGCCTCGCGAATACGCTGAGGATAAATAAGATTGGCTAGACTCTGGACTAATGACATGGAGGGCAGAGCCCCGGCGGTCAAGGCCGTGATGACCCGCTGTCGCGGCGGCAGTGGTGGCGTCTGCGGGGCAATCACTAACTGACCGCGGAGCCTCTGCAACTCCCGGGTAGGCAGGGACCAGACATCGCAGTCGTTGAGCCAGACCATTCCCGCGCTCGGCTTAAGCGCTGCGCCAATCAACTGAAGAAGAGTGGTCTTACCCGCCCCGGAGGGGCCAATCACCGCGACCTGCTCTCCCGCTTCAATTGAGAGTGAGAGATCGCGAATGGCCGAGGGGCTCTCGCGCTTCGCAGCGGGATACCGCCCCTCGGTATCGGTAAGCCTAAGGCGCATCGCACACCGCTCTCTGAGCTAAATCTGACACTGGATAAACCTAATCAGAACCCATTCCCTTCGGCT
>DBCQ01000033.1:0-563 GCA_002293155.1 Burkholderiales bacterium UBA954
AAGTCCGGCAGCCTTGCCGTAGTGTCTTTAAAAAAGCAGCGCTGGGTAGAAGAGGGTGGTGGGTGGCGTATTGCCCTGGAAGAGTCGACAGATGTGGGCTTGGATCACGCAACGGTGGTTGCCGCCAAAGCCCTTCCGGCACTCTACGCAGCCTTATTACCAGCACCTGCTGAGAACCCAGTAGCACCTAACGCCCACATGCAAGTGTCGCTTGCGGTCGACAATCGACGCGACCTAGCCCAGGCCGCTTTGGCATCCGTTTCGCCCGCCCAGACCCAGAAGGCACAGGTTTCGGTGAAGCGTTTTGAGTTTGAGGGCCAAGTCCGCGCCCTATCTAAAGAGGTTCTGCGCGACAGCGTTAAGGACTTTTTGGGTAAAAACCTAAGCGCCCAGGATCTCGAGTTGGTCGCCAAGCGGCTGACGGATGTCTATCAGGCCAAAGGATACCGAGACGCCATTGCCGTGGTTACCCAGCAGTCTTTTTCCGATGGGATCGTTCGAATCCTGGTAATTGAAAATTCGGGCAGCCGAGTTAGTGCGGTCTCAGACCCGTTGTTTCCAAC
>DBCQ01000033.1:704-16185 GCA_002293155.1 Burkholderiales bacterium UBA954
TTACTTGTCCTCCATTACGATCCGACGTGTTCCTAGGCCTTCTCTCAGACGCTTAAGGTAAAACCCAGCCATCCCCGCATCTGGGTAACGATCCACCAGTTCTTGAAAAAGCTCAGTCGCTCTCTGAAGATCGGTTTCTATGGCGTTATAAGCCTGCAGGTATGCTGCGCAAAATTCATCATCCGTGTTTTTAGGGGCGTAGAGCGTAATCGACACGGCCTTTCCCTTCAACACCACCTCGGCAAGTGGCAGAAATCTCATGGCCTCACACTGATCCACGATGGCCTGGGTACAGCAAATTCTTGTGCCGAAATACTTGTTTACCCCCTCTACCCTCGCAGCGACATTGACGGCATCTCCCAGCGCTGTGAAATCCATCCGCGAGTGCGATCCAAAGTTGCCGACCACTGCCTGCCCACTGTGAATGCCGATTCTTGTCACGCCAAGCGGTATGCCTAGGGAATTATGCTCTGCCCGAAACTGCTCAGCGAAGTGATCGAGCTCCAGCGCACAGCGCACTGCCCGCTCAGCGTGGTCGGCCTGCGGCAAGGGAGCGTTGAATACCGCCATCACCGCATCACCAATAAATTTGTCAATGGTTCCTTGGTACTTCTGAATTACGGCGCACATCCCGTCAAGGTAGGCATTCAATAGCTCGGAGAGCTTATGCGAATCAAGACTCTCCGAGAGTGTTGTAAACCCAGCGATATCCGTGAAGAGAAATGTCGCGTCCTGACGCTGACCACTCACCGCAAGCTTTGATGGATCCTCAATAAGTTGCTGAACAACCTCTGGGGAGACATAGCGGGAGAATGCTCGTTGAACGAACTGTCGCTGTGACTTTTCCGCACGGCCCATCCACATCTCGGTCGCCCAGAGCGCGAATGCTAGGGCGAGGGTTGGCATAATTAGCGGTATCAGCGGGATTCCATCTGAATACCCAGCGAATGCAACGACCCATACCAATGCCAGTACAACAATCGCTAGCCCAAGAGTTAGCACTAAACCGCTGCCCAGAAACGCAATCGCCGACCCGATACCCGCCAGCGACGCAACAAAGATAATCTCTCCTGCCATTGATAGTCTTCGGGTTGAACGCTGCTCTAGATATGTCGCTAAAGCGTGGGCCTGAACAAGAATGCCCGGCATCATTCCTCGATCGTCATCGAACGCAATGGAGAGCGGTGTCCGATGCTTATCGGTTAAAGACAACACAGCGCCCACCAGCACAATCTTTCCTTCCAGCCATTCTTCCGGAAGCGCTGTCACGGCGTGTGACGGGTAGATTTTAAAGGAAGGGGTGTCGCTGTCGGGTTGTGGGCGCCATGCAATTTCAATTTGATCTGCAGACGGCAACGGTTTACCCGCAAGTTCCACTGCTTTGCGAGCAAATCCGATGGGTGCTTCGGGATGAGATCCTCCAGGAAAAATCCATCTTACAGCGCCATCGAAGGGATCAGTCGCGAGGTTTGCTGCTGCCCTTAGTTCAGCGGGCACAAAATCCTTCATATAGCTCAATTGATCCGGGGTCACCACAGACGGCGTGTCGGTAAAGCTTACAAATGCTGGCGTCTTTAAGGCGCGCAGACTCTGATAGAGGGCGCGATCCTTACGCACCTCAGTTGGCTGGTCAAACAGCATATCGATTCCAATCACTGCGGGCGAGCATCTGTCCAGCTGTTGAAGCAATTCCGCTAGAAAACCACGGTCAACTGGAGAGCGATAAGGAAACTGAGTAAGGGTTTCTTCGTTAATCGCAATAACAACAATATCGTTTGACGTTGGGATAGGCTTTTGAAATGCAGCAATCCGAATATCAGCTGCCGAACGCTCTAAATGCGAAAAGAAAGAAAAGTATCGGACAAGCGTAACAGAGAGCCCCGTTGCTACTACAACAATACAAGCTAGCGTGATCGCTTTTCGTAAATCAATCGACGCTTTAATTTCTCTGCGCTCCGCCTGACATTGCCTGATTCAATAAAATATCTGCCTGCGAGTGGCAGCCTTTTTCCCGCATCCATGCGATCAATACGACGGGATCATTGATCTCAGCGGGTATCCAGTTCATTGAAAACTCAGCGTTTCCTTCGCCAAGTCTGACGGTCATCGCGACTGCCTGCGATAGGTTAGTTTTGGGCGGCATTACTGACAACCCATGCTCACCCTCTTTCCACTGGCTGTCCGCCAACCAAGTTAATTTATCTCCCAATACCGACACAAGCTCAGATCGTCGGGTATCCTGGCGCCAGAGATAGACCGCCTGACCGGTTTGAGCGCAGCGCGATGATGCAGCGCTCGAAACATCTACCCACCAGGGATTGGTGGGCTTAGCCGCTGGCTTTACGCTTCGAAATACTCCCACCGAACTCGTTCGAGCGTCGCGAGAGCTCAGCATAGCCGCCAATGCCTGCTTTGAATCCGAGGCTGCAACCGCACCACGAGTTATTGGTGGGCCGCTGTGCGGGCCGCTTAACTTTATGATCTTGCCGTCTTGTGAGATTAGAGAGAGCCCCTCGCCTGCTTTGAGTACTATCGGCGCAGCTGCATCTAGTGTTTGACCTACCTTCACGCTCGCAGCTTTTGATTCCATGACTACCAGCTTGTTTGCATGTGCAGGCACGTGAAAACCAAAACCGATTGAAACGGCTAAAACGGCGACGATTTGGAAACACTTAGTCATCACACAACTCCTCGTTGATTCTTAGGCCGATACGCCTATGCATTGGGAAAACTCAGGGTCATACCCTCTCGGGCAACAAAAGCACCCGACCACATCTGTTCGGCGGAACGCGCAACTTGATCCATGAATACATCATCATGATCCGGGTCATGATGGAAAATGGCTAGGCGCTTAGCTTGTGCAGCCCGACATAAACGCACACCCTCTTGCCAGGTTGAATGACCCCAAGAAACACGGGAGAGAAATTCTTCGTCCGTGTAAGTACAGTCGTAAATCACGAGATCTGCTCCCGCGATAAGATTTAGAATATTTTCATTAATGGATCCGAGTTGATGCTCTGTATCCGTGACATAACACACAGAGTAACCTTGATAAGTTACCCGATAGCCGGTTGCGTGATTCGGATGATTTAAGTTAGCGGTTTTAATCTCAACGTGCGGCGCAAGATTAATCGTTTCACCAGCAATAAAATCTGTAAAACTCAGAGTTGAAGACATGGTGTCCATCGTGATGGGAAAGGTCGGAGCGGTCATCTGGCTCTCTAAAACCTGCTTTACTGACATGCCCTGGGTTTTAAGGTGCCCCGCGTAAATCGCTATGTTAAAACGAGGATCATAGGCCGGAGAAAAAAATGGAAAGCCATTGATGTGATCCCAGTGCGTATGCGACAGAAGCAACGCAATCTGGTGAGTCCCGTGCTTCGATAACCATTGGCCATATTGGCGAATTCCTGTGCCGGCATCGAAAACTAGATCTATAGAACCGCAACGAAGGGAGACACAGCTTGTGTTTCCGCCGTATCGAACATGATCAGGCGAGGAGCAAGGCAAGCTGCCACGAACACCCCAAAATGTAACGTCCATTATCGCTCTTGCCTAACCATTGGAGAATTGATCATCACGCAGCAATTCGCCTAGCGCTGCAGTTTCTTAAAATTAATCTTTCGAAGAATTCCGCAGAGGTTTTTTAACATCTCGCTACTCGGCGGCTCACCGCCTTTGGCCGCAAGGGCCTCGGATTCCTGCAGCAGCATCGGATCCTTATTTTGCTCCCGAATCATTTCCATCAGACGTTGATAAACCGCTTTCGCAAGAGATGGCCTCGCATTCAGAATCACTTCAAAGGCCCGAGAAGGCAGTAAAAGGACATCTGTAGGAACCTCTGCCATCGCCGAAGCAGATCTCGGCATGCCATCAAGCAGACCAAACTCTCCAAGATAGTCGCCAGCCTTGACAAGCTTCACCACTACTTTTTTGGTTGTGCCGGGCGCATAGACATAGGTCTTCACTGAGCCTGACGTCACAAGAAACAAGCCGTTGGGCGGGTCCCCCTGATAAAAAAGCATATCCTCAGCCGCGAAGCTTAATGCTTGCAGATGCTGTGATACTGCCATGATGTCCCCGGCATCTAGGTGGTTAAAGAAGGGGATGTCGGCGATAGTGATTTTGGAGCCGCCCATCTTTGCATCCGCTCCTTGATTAAATTGCATTGACTATTTGGCCTTGTCTAAGACAAACTATAGCTTAAATCTGCGAGTTTGGAGACAAAATGTTCGCTGCCCTGGTTCTTGCGATCTTCCTGATCGTGACTCTCAACCCCGAAGAGGCTCCATCCCCGCCCTCCCCTGCCACAGCTAGTCCAGAAGAGGCCGGCAAAATCATTTTAAAGCGGAGATAAAACCATGAAACTCCGCAGCTCTCTCTTGGCCGCGCTAATACTTGGTGCAGCGACGACATGCGCGCAGGCCTCTAGCGATATCCTTAAGCAACTCGATAGAGTTGGCTCGTTACAGAATCGATCAGCTTCCGATCGGGATCCTGGTCCCTTCCCTTCAACCGCACCGAGTGAAACAAAGATTCAATGGCTCTACGCCAAGATCCGACAAGAAGCCGCCCTCGGCAATTCGGATCGTGTGATTGAGCTCTACCGTGACCTGGTAAAGATCACCGATGCCACCGGGGGCAATATCGCTGCCCAAGCCCGGAATCAACTCGCTGGAGAGCTTAGCAGCGCAGGATTTGTCAGAGAGAGTATGGTGCTCAGAGAGGAAAACAAAGAGTTCTTTAAAAATAATGTCGGTCTGCGCATTAGTAATCTCGGGTCGATTGCCCGCGTAAAGATGGGCAACCTAAACGACCTTGAGGGGGCGCAGAAAGACCTCCAAGAAATGGAACTGGAGCTCAAGAGTGCGAGCGCTACAGCTCGTGAACCCGAGTTTGTGAATATCTGGCTCGCTGGATTTGAGTGGACAAAGGGCGTTGAATCTAGAAGTCGTGGTCGTTTTGCTGAGGCTGTAGCCTACTTCCGTGGTGCAGCAGACCGTTATCAACGATACGCAGACAACCTAGGGCGCTTAACGAAACAATACAAGTACAACGACCAGAAAGAACCGATTCTGAATGCTCGTGACTTCTTGCTTTTGGATGCGGGCAATGCCCTGCGTTGGATGGGTCGTGCAGTTGAGGCAGAGACTCAACTCAAGCAACTGCTCACCGATCAGATCAATAGAAGCGCGCGACCGGCCAATATTTACTTAACAGCCTCAACACTAGCCCTGACGCTGATGAACCAAGGGCGTTGGGCGGATGCAGAGAAGGTGCAAAAGCGGGCTGAAGAGATCCTGCGCCAAAGCGGACTACCCGAGACAAGTCTTCGTTATTCGCAGGCGAAATCAAGCTACATTCCGATCTACATGGGTCTGCAGCGCTGGTCGGATGCCTATCGTGCCTACGAAGAATCCGAAAAGATGAGGGCTACGCGGGATGTCGAGGGGCGTAAGCGCGGCGCAGCCCCAGAGTTAACTCTTGTGTTTTTAAAGGCGAATAAGCTGGACCAGGCCCACGCACATGCGAAGCGGGTTCTGGAGCTCGAGTCACAACGATTTGGAAAGAACTCTTACCGCGTACGTGAAGCGGAAGGGTTCATGGCGATGGTTCTTAAGGCCCAAGGAAAACGAGACGAAGCCGAGGCTCTTTTCCGTGACGCTGTTCCCCGACTGCTCGACCCGCAGAGGGATCTGTCGGGATCTGGTGCGGCGTTTTTGCGACTCAAGATCCGGCACATTGTGGAAGCTTATCTTGACCTACTGGCCACATCGTCCAAGCAGGGCAATACCGCCAAAAATAGCCAAGCGCTCGTGTTTTGGCTCTCCGAAGCCGTTCGGGGATCGACAGTCCAGCGTGCGATTAGCGGTGCAGCCGCCCGCTTTGCGGCCTCCGATGCCCGGCTCGCCGACTTGGTTAGACAGGAACAAGACCTCTCGATATCGATTGAAGATCTACAGCGAAAGATTGGCGATCTCTACTCAACGCGTCTCGCACCAGAGGAAGTCAAGAAGATTGCCGCTCAGATGCGTCAGCAGATTGAGGCTAATGAGGGCAGCAGAAAAACGATCTCTGATCAGATTACAAAAGATTTCCCGGAGTACGCCTCTCTCGTGCGCCCGCGCTCACCCAGCCTCAGTGAAATGAGTACCGTGCTCAAGCCTGATGAGAGTTATATCTCAATTTATGTTGGGTTCGAGAAAACCTACATAACGGCGATTAAGAGCGATGGTCAATCGATGGTCCACGCTGCCGATCTAGGCGAAAAAAGTATCGAGCAATCGGTGACTCGACTGCGGCGCAGCCTCGACCCCGGGGAAATACCACTCGGGCAGATTCCCCCTTTTGACTTCGCAGTAGCGTACTCGCTTTACGACAAGTTACTTAAGCCTCTGGCTTCTGTAGTTAACAACGCCTCGACATGGACGGTATCCACCACTGGAGCACTTGGTTCTCTCCCGCTGGCAGTCCTGCTCACGGCCCCTTACAAGGCGAGCGCTGATTCGAAACTTCTGTTTGCGGAGTACAAGGCCGCGCCCTGGTTAAACCGAAAGGTGGCTATTGCTTACAACCCTTCGGCAGCTGCCATGATTGCGTTGAGAAAGCTGCCCCAGGGGTCTGCCACTCGGAAGGCGTTTTTTGGTATTGGCGACCCACAGTTTGGCCGACAAACCCAGGTTGCCGCAGGTGGCACCCGAAGCCTTAAATCGGCTCCATTTGTTCTGCGTAATTTAAAAATACCCCGGACTCAGGAAAATAATCTGAGTGCCAGTATCTCAAGTATGGAATCGACATCATCGGGCTCCCGCAACGCGAACCTTCCAATTCCATCGCCCCTTGGCGAGGCGGCTCGTATTGCGGAGAGTGCCCCCTCAACACGTAGCCTTAGCTTGACCAACGCGGCTACGACTGCTGTGCCTGACATTCCGCCCCTGCCGGACACCCGCGATGAAATTCGTGCGATCGCGGCCTCACTCGGTGCCGACCCTGATAAAGATGCCATCTACGGCGCCGAGGCTACCCGTGAACGCATCAAGACAATGAATCTGGCCGATAAACGAATCATTGCGTTTGCGACCCATGGCCTGATCCCCGGGGATATGCCAGGCCTGACCCAGCCTGCGCTCACTCTTGCTTACGAGAAAGATCCCCGCGACTCACTCTTGCTCTTAGAGGATATCCTCAAACTTCGTCTTGATGCCGACTGGGTAGTTTTAAGTGCGTGTAACACTGGCGCCGCCGATGGTCTGGGAAATGAGGCAGCCTCGGGTCTTGGACGAGGCTTTTTCTATGCCGGTTCTCGGGCGCTACTACTAACCCACTGGCCTGTGGAAAGCGAATCAGCTAAACGATTAGTGACTCAAATCTTTACTCTGTACTCTAATCAAACCCCACGCGCCATCGCTGTAAAAAAATCTGCGGATATGCTGATTGATAGCCCGGGATACCTTGACCCCCAATCCAATAAACTTCTCTATAGCTACGCACACCCAATGTTTTGGGCGCCGTATACGCTAATCGGAGACTCTAGGTGAATCGCTAATTAGTAGCCAGCTTATTAGCGATTCGGATCTCTAGGTCTTTTAGTCCTCGGATAGTTGCTCAGCAACGCTCAAAAATTGCTGCGATCCCCTGTCCGCCCCCAATACACATAGTGACTAAGCAATACTTGCCCTGCACACGATGCAACTCATGGATAGCCTTGGTCGCGATAACAGCCCCAGAGGCACCAACGGGATGACCGAGTGCAATAGCGCCGCCGTTTACATTGGTCTTGGCGGGATCAAGCCCCAGTCCTTTCATGACGGACAAGGCCTGAGCAGCGAAGGCCTCGTTAGATTCAATCACATCCATTTTGTCGAGGGTTAGTCCCGCCCGTTGCAGGGCAATCTTCGAAGCCGGAATTGGCCCCTCACCCATTACATCGTTTGGAACACCAGCGACCGCATAGGAAACCAGCCGTGCGATTGGCTTGTGGCCCGCTGCAGCAGCAGCCTTCGATTCTGCTAGAACAAAAAAGGAGGCGCCATCGTTGATGCCCGAGGCGTTTCCGGCCGTAACCGAACCATCTTTTTTAAATGCAGGCTTCATCTTGGCAAGTGCTTCGAGCGACGTCGCCTTGGGATGCTCATCGGTATCAAAGACAATATCGCCCTTGCGGCTAGAAATCGTAATGGGTGCGATCTGCGATTTAAACCGACCCTCTGCGATCGCCTTGGCAGCGCGGCTCTGAGACTCGAGCGCGAACGCGTCTTGTTCCTCGCGGCTGATCTTCCATTTAGTGGCGAGATTTTCTGCGGTAATTCCCATATGGCCAACACCGAAGGGGTCGGTGAGAGTGGCCACCATCATGTCGATGACCTTGGTATCCCCCATTCGCGCGCCATTACGCATTGCTGCAGAGAGATAACCGCCACGGGTCATGCTTTCAGTTCCACCACCAACACCAAAATCACAATCGCCTAGCATGATGGCTTGCGATGTCGAAACAATCGCCTGCAGGCCTGAGCCACACAGACGATTCAAGGTTACCGCAACCGATTCCATGGAGAGGCCTGCGTTGATTGCTGCAACACGAGAGACATAGGGTGACCGGGATTCTGTCGGTATACAGTTACCTACCGATACGTAGTTAATCTTCGCCGGATCCACGCCTGAGCGTGCGACCGCCTCCTTCATGACGAGACCACCAAGATCAGCAGGCTCAAGGCTCGACAAAGTGCCGTTGAAGGCACCTACTGCGGAACGCACCGCGCTCAACACGACGACTTCTTTCATTGCTTATCTCCTTTGAAATAAATTGCATGTAAATCATGGGCATCCGAATCTACGATATCAACCATCGCAAACTCGCCAATCGCTGCCGGGATGGGATGACGAGAATTTGGATCGGGCGAGATTCGGACAACGCCATCAATATCGGGGGCGTCCGCAGTTGTTCTTCCGATCAACTGGCCTTCATCCGCATCAACACCATCAATCAATACCCTCACCCGCCTGCCGACCCAGCGGCGCAGCCGCGCCTCAGAAATGGTCTCTTGTAGTCGCATGAAGCGATCAAGCCGCTCTAATTTAATCTCTTCAGGCACCGGATTAGCAAGAGCGTTTGCAGCGGCACCATCGACGGGCGAATAGGTAAAACAGCCAACGCGATCGAGTTGTGCTGCCTGCAAGAACTCGAGGAGGTGCTCAAACTCTGCCTCCGTCTCGCCGGGAAAGCCCACAATAAACGTACTGCGAATCGTTAGATCGGGACATATTGCGCGCCAGGCTGCGACTCGCTCAATATTCTTCTCGCCACTGGCAGGCCGCTTCATACGCTTTAAGACATCCGGGTGAGAATGCTGAAAAGGAATATCAAGGTAAGGCAGTAATTTTCCGCTTGCCATCAAGGGCAAGACCTCATCCACATGGGGATAGGGATAGACATAGTGCAGGCGCACCCACACGCCAAGTGCAGCCAAGGCCTCGCAGAGCTCGGTCATACGGGTACGCACGGGCCTGCCGTTAACAAAATCAGTTCGATACTTGATATCAACACCATAGGCACTGGTGTCTTGCGAAATAACAAGAAGCTCTTTTACTCCCGCCTTCACAAGGCTCTCAGCCTCGCGCATCACCTCACCGATAGGCCGCGACACCAGATCGCCGCGCATACTCGGGATAATGCAGAAGCTACAACGATGGTTGCAGCCCTCTGAGATTTTTAAGTAGGCGTAATGCCGTGGGGTTAACCGTATCCCCTGCTCTGGAACGAGATCAAGAAATGGATCATGGGGCTTTGGAAGGTGGCGGTGGATCGCCTGCATGACCTCCTGCGTCGCATGCGGGCCCGTTACAGCCAAGACCTTGGGGTGCGTCTCCGTGATGAGATTGCCGCCCGCGGCCCCCGCTTTCGCTCCTAAACATCCCGTAACAATTACCCGCCCATTCTCGGCAAGTGCCTCTCCGATCGCATCAAGACTTTCTTGAACGGCCTCGTCAATAAAACCGCAGGTATTAACCACAACTAGATCGGCGTCTTGATATTGGGGAGAAATCTCGTAGCCCTCTGCACGCAACTGCGTCAGAATTCTCTCGGAATCCACCAAGGCCTTCGGGCAGCCTAGCGAAACAAAACCTACACGACCGGGCTGCAAAACTCAGTTGTCTTTCTTCTCGGGTGCGCCTGCCTGCCCCTGGAAAGGAAAGCCCTGAAACATTGATTGGGCATTTTTCTGCATCTGGTCTTGCATCTGCATAAAAACGCTCTTGCTCTGCTCAATGTAATTGCCCATAAGGTTTTGCATCATCGGAGCCTGGCCCTGCATGAACTGAGTCCATGACTCTGCGTTCGGGAAACCACCCTTACCGTCGACTAATTTCTTTGAGGACTCTTGTAGCGTGCTCTGGATCTCGGTGAAGGCTTGGATGTTTTTCTCAAGGTAATCGCCCATCATGCCTTGCATGGCATTACCGTAAAAGCGAATCACCTGAGAGAGCATTGGCGCAGAAAACATCGGCGCCCCACTCGATTCCTCGTCAAGAATAATCTGTAACAGGATACTTCGAGTTAAATCATCGGAGGTCTTTGCATCAATAACGGTGAAGCTCTCCCCACTAAGCACCAGTTGTTTAACATCTGCAAGCGTGATGTAGGTACTGGTTTGGGTGTCGTAGAGCCGACGATTGGGGTACTTTTTGATTAGACGAGGAGTTTTTTCTGTCATGGCCATTCATTTCTAAAAAAGTAGCACTACAAACCTTCGACGATCGCAACTGCTGCCGCAGCATAATCGCCCCGCGGAGTGTTCTTGGGCCATCAACTCATGTGCAGACCACCATTGAGTGAGAAGTCGGCCCCAGTAGCAAACCCGCCCTGCTCAGAGGCTATCCAACGCACAATTGAACCAATCTCATCAGGAGTGCCCAGCCGCTTAACCGGGATGGTGTTTACGATTTTCTCTAAAACCTCGGGCTTAATCGCACGCACCATCTCAGTTCCGATATATCCGGGCGAGACGGTATTCACTGTAACCCCTTTTGAGGCAAGCTCTTGGGCGAGCGCCATTGTGAATCCATGGATACCGGCCTTCGCAGTCGAATAGTTCGTCTGACCAAACTGACCCTTCTGCCCGTTAACCGATGAGATATTGATAATACGCCCCCAGCCGTTCGTCACCATTCCTTCAACAACCTGTTTAGTCACATTAAAAAGGCTATTGAGGTTGGTGTCGATCACATCCGACCAGGCCTGAGGCGTCATCTTGACGAACATTCCATCTCGGGTAATGCCAGCATTGTTCACCAAAATGTCAGGATTACCATGCTCAGCCTTAACCTTCGAGAAGGCCTCAACCGTGGACTCCCAGCTCCCCACATTACCTACGGAGGCATAAAAGGTGTAGCCGGCCTGTTTCTGCTCATCAAGCCATTTCTGGGCATCGCGCGTAGGCCCACAGCCTGCGATCACTTTATGACCCGCATCATGTAACTCCCGGCAGATTGAGGTTCCAATGCCGCCCATGCCCCCCGTAACATACGCAATACGTTGTGCCATCTTGTCTTCCTCCAGTTTTTATAATTTGCTTGAGAAACCTCACGAATTCGTGGGCGTCCTGACCTTCACATAACTACCGGGTGCTGCCTCAATTGCCGTATATTTGGTATTACCTGCAGACACCGGGGCACTAATATCCTCTCCCCGATACGTCTTTAACCACGTTGCCCAATCATTCCACCAACTCCCCGGCATCTCGGTTGCGCCTGCGAACCATTGGGCGGCAGATTCTCCAACACGCTCACCCTCAGCACTCTCGTTAATCCAGTAGCTACGTTTATTCTTTGATGCCGGATTAATTGAGCCCGCAATATGACCGCTCGCACCCAGCACGAAGCGCTTAACGCCGCCCAAATTGGTCAGTGATTTCCAGGCCGACTCCCAAGGTACGATGTGATCCTCTCGGGCTCCCATGGCATAGGTCGGCACCCTCACTGCAGCGAGATCCATCTTCTGGCCTGCAATCGTGAGACGACCTCTCTTCGCCAGATTATTCTCAAGATACATATTGCGCAGGTACCAGGCAAAGAAAGGGCCCGGCAGATTCGTGCTGTCTGAATTCCAATAGAGAAGGTCAAAGGGAACCGGTTTCTCACCCTTAAGATAATTACTCACCACATAGTTCCAGACTAGATCATTAGGTCTGAGGAAAGAAAATGTACTGGCGAGCTCACTGCCTTTTAAAAGCCCGCCCTTTGCAAGCTGCTCTTCGCGCATTCGGACATGCCGCTCATCGATAAAGACATCCAGCACACCCGAATCCGAGAAATCGAGCAGCGTTGTCATCAAGGTTAGAGAGGCGACTTTCTCTTGGCTGCGGGCGGCCAAGTGCGCAAGCGCGGTTGCCGTCATCGTGCCGCCAACGCAAAAGCCCAGGATGTTTGCTTTTGGCTGATCTGAAACCGCAAGCACTACATCGAGGGCCTTTAGAATTCCCTTCTCGACATAATCATCCCACGTCAGTTGACTGGCCTCATCCTGAATATTGCTCCATGAGATTAAGAACACGGTGTGGCCTTGATCGACCGCAAATTTAACAAAGGAACTCTGGGGCTGGAGATCCATGATGTAAAACTTATTAATACTGGGCGGCACCATCAAGAGTGGCACAGCTCCGACTTTCTCTGTCGTGGGTTTATATTGAATTAACTGAAACAGTACATTCTGAAAAACGACATCGCCCGCAGTCATTGCAACGTTTTTACCAATCTCAAAGGCGCTTTCGTCCGTTTGAGAGATACGACCCTTGCGCATATCGGAAACGAGATTCTCGATACCCGCCCGCAGACTCTCGCCTTTGGAGTCAAGCATCTTCTGATGCACCTCTGGATTGGTCGCGAAGAAGTTCGCTGGCGAGGCTGCATCAATCCATTGCTGTGTCATGAATTTCAAACGCGCATGCGTTTTTGGGTCCGTCTGCACGGCATCCGTCATTGCACTAATCGTCTTGGCGTTTAATACGTAGAGCGCTGCAAGACCCGCAAAATTGGAGTCTAGCCAGGTTGGGTTGTTAAACCGGCGATCTTGCGATGCCATCTTGACCATCTCAGGCTTTGAGACCATGACCTTGCCGAGCTCTTCGAGATAATCCTTCTGGATTGCCTGCATTTTCTCGGGAACAAACTGCATCGACGGCAGCTGCGGCAGATTGGCGGGTTTCTCCGCTCCCGACTCTTGGGTGGGCGTTAACGCCTGTGATCTCTTATTAGAATTCGCCTGAGATGTTGCCTTAGACCCTGGCGCAGAGACCGCCTGCTCCTTGGAGCGACTCTTGGATTTGGCGCGACTACCCGACTTAGCGCTTTTCTTTCTGCTGGTAGAGCTCTTTTCTTGCTTGCCATCCATCCCTAAAGCTCCCCCCGCAGATTTGTTCTTTGATCCATTCTGCATAGGCATGGTGCATAGTGTCAAATAAAAGTCTGACCGAGCGGGCGAATCCGCCTAGGGGGTAGCGCGAAAGGGTTATCGACCGCTAGCTCCGTGATTAGTCAGTTTTAGAAGCTCCCATTCATCGACCTGTTTTTTGGCGGCCCCAACCTCTGCTGAGAAATCCAGTTTTGACGTCTCTTGTAACAAAATTAACAGCCGATGCGCATGCTCATGCTTTGCTAGATAAGCCACGGCCAGAAAGTAGGCGGCTTTGCGCTGATTCGCTGGAACACCTTTTCCATCGACATAAATACAGCCTAAGGTATAGGCACATTCCACACTGCCCGCCTCGACACCCTTTTCGAGCAACTCAATTCCGCGCGCAATATCCTTTTTTACTCCCCACGGCTCCCCGGAACCGGTCACAAGAATCTGCGCCAGATTGGCATAGGCATCGGGAATTTGTTCCTCAACTGCTTTTTCATAATAACGGACCGCGATGCCCAAATCGGGCTTTAGCTTGCCAACGCCGTTTTCATACATTAGTCCCACGTTAAAAGAGGAGATACCGCCTCGCTGAGAATCAAGGGAATTGTGATAGGTGAACAATTTTTCGAGCTGCTCAGGGCTCAATAGCCCCTCCACCGTCATATTGGTTAGACGTTTCTGCGCTACCTCGCAGAACTCTTGGGTGAAGGCTTCAAAGTACTGGTCAAAGGCCGCGTCGTAGCGGCCGCGCGCAAAGTTAAAGTCCGCAGCTTCTAGAAGTTGATTGGCGTTGTTGTTCAAGGTGGACACGTTTCAAGTTGCGCTTGCAATGTCGCCAAGCTTTATCGCCTATTTATTGAGTTTTACAAACCGATGGAGTGTTCCCTTGTCCCGCCGCTTGCTGTAAAGATCTCTCGTCGTGCGATGCACCATCACGAACAATACATTGCTTGACAGCCCCTCTACCCAGTCCTGAACGACCCGTCGCTCAATATGGCCCTCTTCAAGGTAGTACGTCGGAACCTCCTCGCGCATCAGAATCGCCATGTATTCCCGAGGTCCGTTGTCAACCTCCATCTCTTGGAGCTTTTCGAGCCGCTTGAGCAGGTCGATATTGACTGCGCCTTCGCACTGATCGGTCACCGCGTACTTGCCCCGATCGATCTCGATCGCGAACAGGAACGTATTGTAGTTCATTGCCATACTCAGAAAACCCGCAAGAAAATCAAGAACGCTAAGTTGAGCCCGTCTCTATCTGGGGCACACGCTAAGAGGCTATCCGCCCCAGTCGATGATAGCTGATCCAACGTAAACAACCGGACCAAAACTGCCGTATTCAAACGGCATCTCAGGGTAGGGAGTTATGGGTCGATTAATTGTCATTACAAAGCACATTTTCCGAAAGCTCGCTTTTGCGTTATTGGGTGTTTTGATCCTCACGCAGGCAGCCCATTTAGCGCTCGCTTACGTATAGACCGCCTACTCAATCCCCTTAAACACCTCTACGCCTGCAGACGGGGCGACAGCGGGCGCTTCAGATGCTCGTCCGCTTGCGTCCTTTGGCGAGGTTACAGTCACGATTTCCCCTCCAGACTGGATGACCAAATCTCTTAAAGTGGCATCTTCTTTCGCTTTAGAAATAGATTTCAAGTACTTGTTTACAAAGGAAATTTCCTCAAGCTCTAGCCAGAAGGCCAGATCTTTGTTGTTGAGTTCCTTTGCGTAATCACGTGCGGTGAATCCAGACTCATTGGTCTGGGTTGGGTCCGCACCGAGCTCAATAAGAGCTGCCGCAGCGGGGCGGTGATTAAACCGGGCGGCCATCATCAGGGGGGTCGTCTTATTCGGGCTTGCCGCATCGATGTAGGCGCTCTTCTCTGCCAAAAGCCGAATGATTTCGACCTGGCCTGAAGTTGCCGCATAGTGCATTGGGGTCCAGCCTGCTCGGTTGACCTCTGCCCCAAGGCCAATTAGGGCCCGCGCGACGGGCACCGACCCCTTCACCGCGGCAATCATCAAGGCGGTCTCGCCTAGCTGATTTTGGTAGTTGAGCACTTCAAGGCTCTGCCAGGCGGGTTGCTT
>DBCQ01000026.1:0-1110 GCA_002293155.1 Burkholderiales bacterium UBA954
TTGTTTGGCGTTAGAATGCCGCTTTAGGTTGCGAAGCGTAATCCGGGGGGCGCAGTATGGAACAAGAAGGCATTCCACTTTCTGCTGTAATTCGTAAACGAATACAGGCGAAAAAAGCACGTTTTCATGCCAACGATAATATTTCAGCCTTTCTTAAGCCCGGCGATCTAGACGCTTTGGTTGATGAAGTCGCCAATAAAATGCAGGGAGTATTAGAAAGCTTAGTGATCGATACTAAGAACGACCACAATACGAAAAATACGAGTAGACGCGTCGCGAAGATGTTTATCAACGAGGTGTTTAGTGGGCGCTATATGGAGCAGCCAAGCCTCACTAAATTTCCCAATGTGAGTGCCCTGAACGAGCTCATGATTATTGGGCCTATTACTGTTCGGAGTGCCTGTTCTCATCATTTATGCCCGATCATGGGCCGTGTCTGGATCGGAGTCCTGCCGAGCAAGGCGTCTGCGTTAATTGGTCTGTCTAAATATTCACGTTTAACGGAATGGGTGATGTGCCGGCCGCAGATTCAGGAGGAAGCTGTAGTCGAACTAGCAGACATGTTAGAAGATAAAATCAAACCAATTGGCCTCGCAATTGTCATGGATGCAGACCACTTCTGTATGCAGTGGCGAGGGGTAAAAGATCGGGATTCTAAGATGGTCAATAGCGTGATGCGTGGCGCGTTCCTCAAGGACTCGAGTCTGAGACGTGAATTCTTGTCTCTTATTGACAAACGTTGATTTTATCGCCGAGCAATCGCCCCACTTGTAATCGGGGTGCATTCAAGGGGTTAGCCTTCTGTCGTTGCTGAACTGGGGAGCGCAGGTGGTACTACGACGACCCCTGCCTATTTTCTCGAGAAAAATTCAATGCCTATGAAACGCCTTGTCATTCTGATTTCGGGACGTGGATCGAATCTTGAGGCGATTCTCGATCAGTGCACCTCAAATCACTGGCCCATTGAGGTCGTGCGCGTGATTTCCAACCGCCCAGATGCGCAGGGGTTGGCGGCCGCCCAGTCCCGAGGGGTACCCACCGGGATTGTGGATCACACCGGATTTTTAACGCGAGAGGCCTTTGACCAGGCGCTTTCAAATGAGATTCTCG
>DBCQ01000026.1:1327-9372 GCA_002293155.1 Burkholderiales bacterium UBA954
CCAATCTTGGCTCAGGCCATTGTTCCTGTATTGTTGGGAGATACCGCGGCCACACTTGCGGCCCGAGTTCTTCTTATGGAGCACCAGATCTACCCAATGGCAATCGCAGCGGTGCTCTCAGGGCGTTGCCGTCTCATTGATGGCCGATGGGTTGATTCTGGTGTTGGCCACTTCAAACATGAATACGTTCCATGTCTCGTCGACAAAAACCTGCCAAGTCACTGACGCGTTTTGATCTGCTCGAGCGATTGATTGCAGAGGTTTTGCAACTCAGTGCCCCGGCAGACTCGGTGATTTCCGCTTTTTTCCGCGCAAACAAGAATCTGGGAATGCGTGATCGCGCTTTCTATGCGGAGACCGTCTGGGCGGTTTTGCGTAACCGGTCCTGGTACACCCACTTGTCTGCCGCAGGGTCAGGCAGTATGAATCGGCGTTTTGCGTTGTTGGCGGTGCTCGACTGTTTTGGGCCCGCCGGGCTCGCACCGGATCCCGCGCGCAAAATCTTTCCCCAGGTCTCTGACCAAGAGCAGGCGTGGCTTGCGCATGTGGAGTCGGTTCGGCAGACGCAGATTGATCCTGCGGTCCGTGAGAGCATTCCGCCTTGGCTCTATCAAGAGTGGGTGGCACGCTTAGGGCCAGCCGAGGCCTTGGCCTGTGCTCGCGCGATGAATCAGACGGCGCCTCTCGATCTTCGGATCAACACCCATCTCGTTAAGCCCGCAGAGGTTATCGATGAGTTCCTAAGCGATCAGGTATCGGTCACTCGGTTCGATTTTTTCCCGGATGCCCTTCGTATCGAAGGCAAGCCCGCGCTCCATAAAACCAAGCCCTTTCTCAGGGGCTGGGTCGAGGTACAAGACCTTGGCAGTCAATGCCTTGCAAAATTGGTTCATGCAAAGCGTGGGCAATTTATTGTGGATTTCTGCGCGGGTGCAGGTGGCAAAACACTCGCGATCGGCGCTGCGCTAAAAAATACTGGAAGACTCTATGCCCTTGATGTTTCTGCGACGCGGCTCGCGCGTCTAAAGCCAAGGCTTGCGCGAAGCGGATTATCCAATGTCTGGCCATCTGCAATCACTGGACCCACCGACGATCGGGTTAAGCGCCTCCACGGCAAGGCGGACGCTGTCTTAGTGGATGCTCCCTGCAGCGGCCTGGGAACGCTGCGCCGTAACCCAGATTTGAAGTGGCGTATGACTGCGGATCGAATTGGGCCCTTAAATGAGCAGCAATCCGAGATCCTTTTGCAGGCCTCACGGCTCGTCAAGTCAGGCGGACTCTTGGTCTACGGAACCTGCAGCCCCTTGCCGCAAGAAAACGAGTTGATTGTTGAGCGGTTTTTGTCGGAACAACCCGGGTTTCGACGGGTCTCAGCCCAAGAGATTCTGAGCGCCCAGAGAATTGATCTCCCTGCCGATTGGCAGGCTTTTACAAGTGCAGGAGACCTCATGCTCTGGCCTCATCGCACGCAAACAGATGGTTTCTATGCGGCGGTTCTGACCCGAGATTAATTGGGGTTTCCAATCCCGGGTGGGGGTGGGATAATCCCGAGGATCACAAATTGAAGCCCCGAAGAGGGGCGAGGGAGCTGAATTGGAATTATTGGCATATGGATGGGACCTTGTTCGCTACGGCCTGACAGGCTGGGCGTGGCCCGCAATCCTTGCGTTTACCTTGATCACAACGCACCTTACGATCATTGGTGTAACGGTTTTTCTTCACCGCTGCCAGGCGCACCGGGCCCTTGAACTCCATCCCCTAGTCTCACACCCGCTGCGTTTTTGGCTCTGGCTCTCAACCGGTATGGTCACCAAGGAGTGGGCGGCGATTCACCGTAAGCACCATGCCAAGTGCGAAACCGAGGAAGACCCCCATAGCCCGCAGACACGCGGCATTGAGACAGTATTGTGGCGCGGCGCGGAGCTTTATCGCGTTGCCGCGAAAGATTCTGAGCTCGTTGAGCGCTACGGCCACGGAACCCCTGACGACTGGATTGAGCGCAACCTCTATACAAAACACAGTGCATTGGGCGTGTCGATTTTGTTGGTGGTCGAGGTCCTCATGTTCGGCGTGATTGGTGCCGCGGTCTGGGCGATTCAGATGGCCTGGATACCGATGTTGGCCGCCGGTGTCATCAACGGCATTGGCCACTGGTGGGGATATCGTAATTTTAAAAGTCCAGACACCAGCACCAATATCTCCCCCTGGGGCATTCTCATTGGCGGAGAAGAGCTGCATAACAATCACCATACATTTGCCACATCGCCAAAGCTCTCATCAAAGTGGTATGAGTTCGATATCGGCTGGATGTATATCCGGTTGCTGTCATTTGTGGGCTTAGCAAAGCCTCGTGCCTTACCGGCGGAGATGCTCCTAGACCCAGCACGCGATCAGATTGATGCCGACACGGTCGAGGCCGTGATCTCATACAAATACGAGTTAATTGCCGTCCTCTCGAAAACATTTAAACGGGACTTACGCAAGATCAAACCGCAGTCCGCATCTGCGGAGAAATGGTCAGAGCTGCGTAAGGAATTTGAATCGATGTGGAGCCGCCGGCAGATGACGGTTGAGCAAGCGGTCCACGGGCTTCAGGCGTGGTGCGCGAAGGCTGAGGCCTCCGGCTCCGCTGCGCTGATTGAGTTCTCTCGCCAAATCCGTATGGTGATTCCGCGTCGTATTGCTGCCTAACACGCTCGTAAATGATCGAGGTGGCCGCTCAGATCACTTCTGGGCGGTGTTTGCAGCTTTCTTTTTTGGCACTTCTTTTTTCTCGGTTGGGCTTTGGTCGGCCTGGGCTGTGACGACCGTTCGTTTCCCGCGCTCGTCCGTCATCACTGTCCGGGTTTGTGCGCCACGAATTAACAATCGTTGACCAGGTTTAATCTCGGCTTCAATCTTATTGAGTTTTGTGAGCTCATTTGCACTGACGCCGTAGCGTTTAGCAATTTTGGCAAGCGTATCCCGCTTGGTCACCCGGTGATAAACGGCCTTCATCTGCTCGCGTTCGATTACTTTCGATCCCGTGAAGCGTGCCAGAGTCGTTTCAATATGTGCCTCATCGACCTGGGCAGCGATTGGGGCAAGAATTGTGGTTCCGGGCAGGGGCTGCGCGTTACGCTTTAACCCGTTGGCCCGAATCAGATCACTGGTCGGCACGCCCGCGCGTGTTGCAAGAGAGGCGAGTGTTTCTTTCGTTTTTAGGGTGTAGGGCTTCCAGGTGACCAGAGGCTCCCCCCGGGCGATATGGGCCGCAAGCGCACGGGAGAATTCTTCGGCTCGGTCAGCCGGCAAGACAATCCGATTGGTTCGGCTTGCGCTAATCACCGGACGGTGGTGAGAAGGATTGAGCTCAACAAATTCCTGGGTGGTCATTCCAGCAAATCGCGCCGCAAGGGAAAGGTCAATCGATTGTTCTTTATCGATGACAATAAAAAATGGTTTATTCGGAATTCTGGGTAGCGAGACGCCGTACTCTTCGGGCTTCGCAAGGATATTTCTTAGGGCGATTAGCTTTGGAACGTAATGTGCGGTTTCTTTGGGCATCTTGAGATGAAGATATCCAGTTGGTTTTTTTTGCGCCGCATTTCGCTTGCGGGCCCGCAGTACCGCTCCCTCGCCCCAGTTGTAGCTTGCAAGAGCCAGAAACCAGTCGTTATCCTGAAGATCATGGAGTTTCTGAAGATAGTCAAGCGCTGCGCGGGTTGATTCGATGACATCGCGCCGCTGATCAAGCCACCAATTCTGTTCCAACTCAAACACGCGACCCGTCGAAGGAATGAATTGCCACAAGCCCGCAGCCTTTGCTTTGGAGAGTGCCTGGGGGTTAAATGCGCTCTCGACTATTGGCAGCAAGGCGAGCTCGGTGGGCATGTTACGGGCTTCGAGCTCCTCAACAATATGGAAGAGATATTTTCCGCCTCGCTCAAACACTCGGTTGAGGTACTCTGGGTTTCGAGTAATCCAGCGCTCGTGCTGCTTCACGAGTGGGGAGTCTAGCTCTGGGATCGAAAATCCGGCGCCAATCCGATCGATAAGATTCTCATAACGTTGGGTCTGAAGAATCGGAGTCTGAGGCTTGAGGGGCCCTGCTGCCGCCTCTTGGTTCGCGGAGCGATCGGGCAGCTGTTGCGTGGCGGCGGAGGCGAAAGCGGGAGCGGGTGTCGATGCAGGCGCTGGCGTGGGACGGGCGCCGGAACTGGAATTCACTTTGGACTCCACCGATGCGACCCCTGGCCCGGTCATTGAGATTGGTGGGGGCATTGCTGCGCAGCCCACCAAGAGCGACACGGCCGAGATCAATAGGCTGGGCGCCACAGAGCTTTGATATTTTTTCATCGGGCCCATTATCCGCGAAAGTTATCTTTTTGCTTTCGCATTACGGAAAACTCTTCCGCGTCGGCGCATTGAAGAAAGGGATTGGTGAGAAGTTCCATCTCAATTGAGCTTGGCAGTGTCATACAGTGCTCCGACCGAAGCTGTTCAACATGGGCCCGCCGTGCACGCATATCTGTATTTAATGGTTTGCAGTGTGTGGCAAATTTTAGATTCGATTGTGTGTATTCATGGGTGCAGTAAACAGCCGTGTCGGGCGGCAGTGCGGCTAATTTCTGAAGTGATTCCCACATCTGTTGGGCTGTTCCTTCGAAGAGTCGGCCACAGCCTGCAGCAAATAAGGTATCCCCACAAAAGAGCACTGGCTGGCTTGATGCACAAAAACCAAAATAGGCGATGTGATCAAGGGTATGACCCGGCACTTCGATCACCGAGAGTCGGCAGTTTAAGCGGCCAATCTCCACAACATCGCCGGCTCTTACCGGCACGGTGATCCCCGCGATTGCGCGATTACTGGGGCCATAAACGGGGATCTTGGCCTGCCCCTCGGGCCTTGGGGCCTGCTGGGTGAGTTCGGCAATACCGCCAATATGATCTCGGTGGTGATGGGTAATCAGTATGGCGGCAAGCTTTAGCCCCCGCTGGCTTAGGTCTTCGAGGACGGGCGCGCTATCACCGGGGTCAACCACCACCACCTCGTCGGCTGCCTCTGTGTCGCAACCGATGATCCATATATAGTTATCCTCAAATGCCGGAACTGCACGAATCATTTATCAACCCTTTTAAAAATTGGGAATCATGGGGCCAGACGCCACTGGGGAAACGACTGCTTGCGCAGGAGCAAGCATGGCTTGATGCAACGCTTCAAGATGTCTTTGGTTATCACGCGGTCCAAATCGGGCCAGAGCCTCTCGATGCCTTGCGGACCAATCGTATGTCATGTCGGGGCAAGATGGTGTGGCCTGATGCAAATCATCTGCCGCATGATGTTGGAGTGGCACCGACTGAGGCACTACCCTCTGCGCCGTCGGCGGGCGATCCGGAGATTGCTCAGCCCTGTCGCTTTGTGGGCGCAACCCACGACCTGCCTTTTCTAAGCGAGAGCCTTGATCTTCTTGTGCTGCCCCATACGCTGGAGGTCGCCCGCGACCCCCATCACCTTCTTCGAGAGGCCCAGCGCGTCTTGATCCCGGAGGGCAGGCTGGTCATCACGGGCTTTAATCCTTTTAGCCTCTGGCGGATGCGAAGATCCTGCCGGTCGGTTAACCGATTCCCTCCTGCAGGCCATCAGTGGATCTCCCTGCTGAGGTTAAAGGACTGGTTAAAGCTCCTGAACTTTGATCTTGGAGCGGGTGGTGCTGGCGCCTTTGGCGCCTACTTGCCACCGCTCGACTCTGAGCGGTGGCTCGAGCGCTTGGCCTGGATGGATCCAGCGGGCCGCAGATGGTGGCCACTTGCGGGGGGCGTCTATTTTCTAATGGCCGTTAAGCGGGTGCATCATATGCAACTGATTGGCCCCAGTTGGCGTGAACGTCGCCAACTCGCTGGCCGCACGGTAACCGCACAGAAAGCACTCCATTCATGTCCAGCGCAGCAAAACCCCAGGAAGTCATAGTCCACACGGATGGCGCCTGCAAGGGTAACCCTGGGCCTGGCGGCTGGGGTGCCGTGTTGTCCTATGCGGGTGCGGAAAAAGAGCTGTTTGGGGGCGAGGCGCAGACCACCAATAACCGCATGGAGTTACGGGCCGTGATTGAGGCTCTCAACGCGCTTAATCGAGGCTGTCGGGTGAGGGTGGTGACTGATTCTCAATACGTCCACAAAGGGGTGGAGTTATGGATGGAGGGCTGGAAACGCAAGAACTGGAAGACCGCCGCCGGTAAGCCAGTCGCCAACCGAGATCTCTGGGAGGCCCTCGATGAGGCCTTGCGCCAGCACGAGGTTCGCTGGGAATGGGTCCGCGGACACCAGGGCCACCCCGGCAATGAGCGTGCAGACGGCCTCGCCAATCGGGGCGTTGAATCGATTACGCTATCGCAAGTCCAGACCTAAGCGCCTATGAATCCAGCCCCCTTTGCTCAGAAATCCAAGCGTCAACGGTTTGCCGTCATTGGTGTGGTGGTCGTGGCGCTCGCCGCAGCCAGTTACTTCGGCATCCAGATGAATGCCAATAATCCGGCGCCAAAGGCGGCAGGCGGGGTCGTGGTGGTTGAAGCGACCGAGGTTCAGCCTGCTGATATTCAGGATGTAATTACTGCAATTGGCACCCTGAGAAGTGCGGAGTCCGTGGTGATGAAATCTGAGATCTCGGGCCGAATTGCTGCGGTCTCTTTTTCGGATGGCTCGCGGGTTGCGAAGGGGGACACCTTGATTACCTTCGATGCGTCGATTCAGGAGGCGCAGGTGAATCAGGCGAAGGCTGAGCGCGATCTGGCGGCTGCCAAATTAAAAAGAACCCAAGATCTCTTTGATAAAAAATTTCTCTCTGCTGCAGCCCTAGATGATGCAAGAGCGTCGGAGCAAATCGCCCAGGCGAAGCTTGCACTGGCGCAGGCGACACTTGGAAAAATGTCTCTGCGCGCGCCATTCTCGGGCGTGATCGGAATTCGTCAGGTCAGCGTAGGCGATTACATCAAAGAGGGCGCAGACCTGGTGAACCTTGAAGATACCTCGTCGATGAAAGTTGATTTTCGTGTACCCGAGCAGGCCTCAGGCCGTCTGCGCGTGGGCCAGATCGTGGGTCTGCAATCAGACGCCTTTGCAGGCCAGTCATTTCCCGCAAAAGTCACTGCTGTTGATAGCGCTGTTGATCCCCTTGGCCGATCCCTCCTCATGCGTGCTGAGTTGCGGGATGTCTCGCAGCGTCTAAAACCTGGAATGTTTATGCGGGTGACACTGGTTTTGGAGACAAGGAAAAATGCACTCACCATTCCAGAGGAATCCATCGTGACGCAGCAGGGCCGTTTGCTCGTTTTTAAGGTGGTCGATGGCAAGGCGGTCAGCACACCGGTTGTTACTGGACTGAGAGTTACCAACAAGGACAAGGCGGTGGTGGAAGTCGTGAAGGGCTTAGCGGCTGGTGATGTCGTCGTGACAGCGGGGCAGATTAAGATTCGTGGTAATAACCTGCCGGTCAAGATCGCCCCGGCACCTTCGGCCTCACCTGCAGCGGCAACACCAGAAAAATCAGGCTCGCCTGCGCCCGCAAAAGCAGCCGGCCCAGCGCCTGCGAAAGCCACGGGCCAATAATCCCTCATGCGAATTTCAGAAATTTGCATTAACCGTCCGGTGTTTGCGACGGTTATTTCGCTTCTGCTGGTATTGATTGGTGCGGTCTCTTACACGAGCCTTTCCGTGCGCGAGTATCCGCGGATTGATACGCCGGTCGTTACGGTAACAACACGTTATGCGGGGGCATCCGCAGAGGTTATCGAGACTCAGGTCACCAAAGCGCTTGAGGATTCAATTTCCGGGATTGATGCGATTGATATCATCACCTCAATTTCCCGTGCAGAGCAGTCCCAGATCACGGTCACCTTTCGCCTTGAAAAGGACCCTGATTCGGCTGCTGCCGATGTGCGTGATCGGGTCTCGCGTGTTCGGGCGAAACTACCGAAATCTGTGGATGAGCCGGTCATTGCAAAAGTCGAGGCCGATGCCAATCCGATTATCTGGCTCTCATTTTCAAGTCCAAGCCGCTCAGCGCTTGA
>DBCQ01000026.1:9552-9926 GCA_002293155.1 Burkholderiales bacterium UBA954
CAGCAGAATATTGAGTTGCCTGCGGGGCGCGTGGAGAGTCAGCAAAGGGAGTTCACGGTCACTGCCCGAACAGATTTAAACACTGCGCAGGAGTTTGAAGCGATTGTGGTCAAGCAGGTCGGAAGCTATCCGGTGCGGCTTCGGGATCTCGGTCGTGTTGAAATCGCGGCTGCCGAGGCGAGAACCAGTGTGCGATTTAATGGAGAAAATGCCGTTGCCATTGGGGTAATTCGTCAGGCGACTGCTAACCCCTTAACGTTGGCCCGGGGTGTGCGGGCGTTGGTACCGCAGTTAAACGACGAGTTGCAGTCCGAAGGTGTTCAGGTCAATGTGAGCTACGACTCCACCGTCTTCATTGAGAAGTCTATCTCAGC